>JBDSPO010000032.1:0-12284 GCA_039930265.1 Lysobacter sp.
ATTCGGCTTCCACACCGACCAGAGCCGGTCCACGCTTCCACCCAGACCGCCGACGCATTCAAGTGATCGGCGGCTTGGGCTCACCCTGGTCGGTCGGCTGGCGGAGCGGATGGGTTGGGAAATCGACGATGCGGACGCAGCGTCGGGCAACGTCGCGATCCGGATCGTCCAGCGCTGAACAGTCACGCTGACGTATCCTCGGCTTTGATGGCGTGCCGACGTGGTTTTGCGCACGTGTAATTCCGCCCCACAGCAGCCCGCAGAGATACCGATGTCGATCAAGTCCAAAGCCAAGCGCGACGCCCATCGCAAGAAAAGCAGCCGCCGCAGCGGCGCCGAGGCAACTACCAAACCCGATGTCGAAGCCCATGCCGACCTTCGTGACGCCGCAGGTACCCTGCTCGGCGGCATCGTGCGCCGCGACGATGAATGGCTACTGGGTATGGACGGCAAGATGGTCGGCAGCTCCGACAGTGCTGCCACCATGCTCGCCCTGATCCGCCGCGCCGCGGAGATGCACGAGCGCACCGGTCGTCAGGCCACACTCAAATTCTCCGATGCCTTGCGCGACGCGGCCAACGAGGAGGCGCGTCTGCTTGGCATGAGCTTCGACGAGTTCGAAGCCGGTCTTGACCAGAAGATGCAGGCAGGATCGCAGGAGACGGGCGTTCCTTCATCGGGAACCGGGGATGGCAGACTCCACTGACTCCAACCTCGGCGTCACCCCAGCAGCTGGCCGAACTCCACCACCGTGTGCCAGCGCTCATCGTCTTCGTTGACCATCACCCTGGAAGCAATCGAGCGCTGGAGCCACATTCGCAGGGCCAGATTCTCGGCGCTGACCAGCGCAGAGCGGCGGTCTGGATGGTCATCCGGGCCTTCGCCATCGAGGGAGCATGTGACCGACCAGCGGTCGCCGATCCGGATGACAAAATACGTTACGGGTTGGATCAACATCACAGCGCGAGGGGCCCTGTATCTGGGAGCGCCCTGTTATACGGACTAATCGATGAGTCAGTGGTCAGGACACCCACTCCGTTCAGCTGCAGGTTACGGCGATTCACCGCGCCATCGGCGCCGACATTGGGCTGCTGGGCCTGCGCTCACACGACAGCACCGCAACGCTGGGCACCATGTCCATCTGCAAAGCCCAATCGTCACCGCACCCACCGAGAGCGCACGCAATGACCACAGAATCCTCCGGCGAACCAACGCTCGATTGCCTCGTGGTTGGCGGTGGGCCCGCGGGGCTGACCGCAGCGACGTATCTGGCGCGGTTCCGACGCAATGTTGTGCTGGTGGACGCAGGCGAGAGTCGCGCACGGTGGATTCCCGCCAGCCATAACTGTCCAGGCTTTCCGTTTGGCGTGGCGGGCAATGAGTTGCTGACACGGTTCCGCGAGCATGCCGAGCAGTACGACGTTCCGGTTATAGCTTCCAGAATCGACTCGGTGGAACGTCGGAACGACTTGTTCATTGCCCGCGCAAGGACGCGGGAATGGCGGGCACGCCGCATCATTCTGGCCACCGGCATGGTCGACCTGCTTCCTGATATCGACGGCGTGGAAGCAGCTATTGCGACCGGTGCGATAAGGCTTTGTGCGGTGTGCGATGGCTACGAGGCGAAGGATGACGTGATAGCGGTCCTTGGCAGCGGCGATGAAGCCGTCGCCCATGCGGAGTTCCTGCGTACGTTCTCGCGCAGGGTGACCGCTCTTGCATCCGACGGGCTCGCCAATCACCCCGCATTGGACCAGCGTGCCGCAGCGAGCGATCTCACGCTGCGCCCCGCACCGGACAGGTGGCAGGTGGTGGACGGGGGATGCGAGGCGCTTTTTGCCGATGGCTCCCGCGAGCGTTTCGACACCCTTTACCCGGTTTTGGGTGCGGACGTTCAATCATCGTTGCTGGTCCGGCTCGGCGCGGCGATCGACGATGAGGGCGGCCTGCTCATCGATGACCACATGGAGACGAGCGTCCGCGGGGCGTTCGCGATAGGCGATGTGGTCAGTGCGCTCAACCAGATCAGTGTCGCCGTCGGACATGCTGCAATTGCCGCCACCGCGGTTCACCGCAGCCTGCCGCCCAATCCCCGCTGATCGAACACAACTACGCAGACACAAAAAAGGCCCCGTTACCGGAGCCTTGCTTGCTTGAGAGCCTTGCAGCTCTCAATGGGTGTAAGTGGCGTCCCCAAGGGGATTCGAACCCCTGTCGCCGCCGTGAAAGGGC
Organism: Lysobacter sp.; assembly: GCA_039930265.1. Classification (GTDB taxonomy): domain Bacteria; phylum Pseudomonadota; class Gammaproteobacteria; order Xanthomonadales; family Xanthomonadaceae; genus Novilysobacter. The sequence continues at coordinate 2,233 of JBDSPO010000032.1, forward strand.
AGTGTCCTAGGCCACTAGACGATGGGGACGCAGTAGCTTTTGCACCTTTTATCGATTGTCTTTCACACAACCGGGAACAAAAACCGTTTAAAAATGGTGGAGCCAGGCGGGATCGAACCGCCGACCTCCTGCATGCCATGCAGGCGCTCTCCCAGCTGAGCTATGGCCCCACGGGGCTGGAAAGTCCGTAAGAATAGAGGCCGATCCGGGAACCGTCAAGCCCCGGTGAGCATTTCGTTGAAGCTTTCGTTTTCCGGCCGCAACGAGGCCATGCCGTGACCTCGTTCGGCAAGGTACTCCAGCCACTTCCCCAGAAATGTGTTCATCCGCAGCCGATGGCTGATCAGCGCCGCAGGCAGAGGATGCATCCCCAGTACGTCCTGCCAGCGCCGCCCGATGTAGCAATGGGTCGCCTCGACCTGGTGGGCGTCGTGATAGTGGCGCAGGTAGGCGGACGGATCCGGCAGGCCGGTCACGGGATCCACCATCGCGTAACTCAATCGCAGCTCGGTGGTGTAGCGATGCTGCAGCAGCACTTCCAGGCGCAGGTCCAGGCCGTCGCCGACGCTGGACACATGCGTTCCCGGAGCCAGCTCGGCGGTCGGAAACAGGCGCCGCAAGCGGACGTGATTCTCCGCGTACAACGCCATCAGCCAACCGAAACGGTTGAGCGCGGGAAACCTGCGAGGGGCGACAGCGGTAGTCATGGGCCGATCCTACACGTCCCTTCCCTGCCCCAGCTGACTGCGTCTGCCGGTGGCGGTTGCGGTCGCGATCAGAACATTTCGTGCCGGATCCGCAGCGTCGACATGACCTTGCTTGCGATCTCCTCGATCGAGGTATTGGTCGTACTCAGCGTCGGTATCCGCTCGGCGCGGAACAGGGCTTCCGCAGCCGCCACCTCGTGCTTGCAGTTCTCCAGCTTGGCGTAGCGCGAGTTGGGCCGGCGCTCCTGGCGGATCTGGTGCAGACGCAGCGGATCAATGGTCAAGCCGAACAACTTGTCGCGATGCGCGCGCAGCCGTTCGGGCAGGCGGTCATGCTCCAGATCCTCCTCCGTGAGCGGATAGTTGGCCGCGCGGACGCCGAACTGCAGGGCCAGATAGACGCAGCTGGGGGTCTTGCCGGCCCGCGATACCGCTACCAGGATCACTTCGGCGTCGCTGTAATCCACGCTGACGCCGTCGTCGTGGGTCAAGGCGTAGTTCATCGCATTGATGCGGCGGTGGTAGGTGTCGAAATCGACGATCGCATGCGCGCGTCCGACCTCGCGCATCCGCGACTGTCCCAGCTCCCGCTCCAGCGGCTCGATAAAGGGTGCAAACACATCCAGCATCAGCGCGCCGCTCGTCGCCAGCGCCCCGCCGACGTCGCTGTCCATGCAGGAGTTGATCACCACCGGCCGCACGCCGTGCAGCTCCGCGGAGGTCTTGATCCGTTCCACCGCCTCCTCGGCACGCTCCACACTGTCCACGAAGGAAATGCGCTCGGCGATGAACTCGGTATCGGTGAATTGGGTCAGCAGACTGTGACCGATGGTCTCGGCGGTGATGCCCGTGCCGTCGGAGATATAGAAAACCGGCCGCTTGTCAGCCATGGAAGATACCGCCTTGATTTATGCAGACAGGAAAAAGCCCGCCAGATCAACCTTGTAAGCACCTGGCGCAGAGGCGATCATAGCGGCTTCGCCGCGCTCACTGGCTCCTCCCCCCCCACGGAGATACACCGTTTTGAACGACAACATCCTCTGGCTGCACGCGCTGCGCCTTGACGATCTCGCCCGCGTCGGCGGCAAGAATTCGTCACTTGGCGAAATGATCGGCAACCTGTCGAATCTCGGTGTTTCGGTACCGGGTGGTTATGCGACGACGTCGGAGGCCTTCAAGGACTTCATTGCCCACAACAACCTTCACCAGCGCATTTTCGACCGCCTCGCGACGCTGGATGTCGAGGACGTCGCTGCGCTGACCGAGGCCGGCAAGCAAATCCGCGACTGGGTGATCGGTGCGCCCCTGCAGGGGGAACTGGACCGCGACATCCGCAATGCCTATCGCCAGTTGTGCGACGAGAACGGCGGCGGTGAGGTGGCGGTAGCGGTGCGATCGTCTGCCACCGCCGAGGATCTTCCGGACGCGAGCTTTGCCGGCCAGCAGGAAACCTTCCTCAACGTGACCGGCGAGGACGATGTGGTGGTCAAGGTGAAGGAAGTCTTCGCCAGCCTCTACAACGATCGCGCCATCGCCTACCGCGTGCACCACGGCTTCAAGCACGAGGACGTGTTCCTGTCCGCCGGCGTGCAGCTGATGGTCCGTTCCGACGTCGGTGCGTCCGGCGTGCTGTTCACCCTCGACACCGAGTCGGGGTTCCGCGAGGTCGTGTTCATCACCTCCAGCTTCGGACTGGGTGAGATGGTCGTGCAGGGTGCGGTCAACCCCGACGAGTTCTACGTCTACAAGCCCACCCTGGCCCAGGGCAAGCATGCCATCCTGCGCCGCTCGATCGGGGCCAAGCAGCTGCGCATGGTGTATTCGGACCAGCCCGGCGAGCGCGTCCGCACCGAAGACACTCCGACCGGGATGCGCGGCACGTTCTCCATCAGCGATGACGACGTGCACGAGCTCGCACGCCAGGCGTTGATCATCGAGAATCACTACGGCCGCCCGATGGACATCGAGTGGGCGAAGGACGGCGTCAGCGGCAAGCTGTTCGTCGTGCAGGCGCGTCCGGAGACGGTGAAGTCGCGCGCCCATGCCACGCAGATCGAGCGCTACCAGTTGCTGGAGCGCGGACCCGTGGTTTGCGAGGGTCGCTCGATCGGCAACCGCATCGGCAGCGGTGTGGCCCGCGTGGTGCGTTCGCTGGATGACATGGCCCGCGTGCAGGCCGGCGACGTACTGGTGGCCGACATGACGGATCCGGACTGGGAGCCCGTCATGAAACGGGCCGCCGCCATCGTCACCAACCGCGGTGGCCGTACCTGCCACGCGGCGATCATCGCCCGTGAATTGGGCGTACCCGCCGTGGTCGGCACCGGCAACGCGCTGGAGACGATCAAGGAAGGCCAGATCGTCACTATCAGCTGCGCCGAGGGTGACACCGGCTACATCTACGACGGCGCCCTGCCCTTCGAGCGCAACGTCGCGGATCTGGACAAGATGCCGGAGGCCCCGCTGAAGGTGATGATGAACGTTGGCAACCCCGACCGCGCCTTCGATTTCGCGATGCTGCCCAATGCCGGCATCGGCCTGGCCCGACTTGAAATGATCATCGCCAGCCATATCGGCATCCACCCCAAGGCGTTGCTGGAGTTCGACAAGCAGGACGCGGAAACGAAGAAGAAGATCAACGAAAAGATCGCCGGCTACAGCGCCGACCCGGTCGAGTTCTACGTGGACCGCCTGGCCGAAGGCATCGCCACGATCACCGCTTCGGTGGCGCCCAAGCCGGTGATCGTGCGGCTGTCGGACTTCAAGTCCAACGAGTACGCCAACCTGATCGGCGGGTCTCGCTACGAGCCGCACGAGGAAAACCCGATGATCGGCTTCCGCGGCGCGGCGCGCTACGTGGACCCGAGCTTCAGCGATGCCTTTGCGCTGGAATGCCGCGCGGTGCTGAAGGTGCGCGATAAGATGGGGCTGACCAACCTGTGGGTCATGATTCCGTTTGTGCGGACGCTGGATGAGGGTCGCAAGGTGGTTGAAGTGCTGCGTGCCAATGGTCTGGAGCAGGGCAAGGACGGCCTGAAGATCATCATGATGTGCGAGCTGCCGTCCAACGCGTTGATGGCCGAGGAGTTCCTGGAGATCTTCGACGGGTTCTCCATCGGTTCCAATGACATGACCCAGCTCACCTTGGGTCTGGATCGTGACTCGGGCCTGATCGCGCATCTTTTTGACGAGCGCGACCCGGCGGTCAAGAAGCTGCTTTCGATGGCGATCCAGACCGCCAAGGCCAAGGGCAAGTACGTCGGCATCTGCGGCCAGGGCCCCAGCGACCATGCCGATCTGGCCGAGTGGTTGATGGAGGAAGGCATCGATTCGGTGTCGCTGAACCCCGACACGGTGGTCGACACCTGGTTGCGTCTGGCCAAGGCGAAAGCCAAATCCGCGGCCGAAGCCGCCGCGTGACCGATGACCGCCCGCTAACGGCGGTCGCCGTACGCTCTTGATGCACCCTGACGCCCCGCCTGACCGCGGGGCGTCTCATTTGAGGATGTTTGGAGGGACGCGACAATCACGTGCGCCGGTCCCGCCGGTGACTACTGACCGCCCAACGGACCCATGAAGCGGCGGTAATAGCGCAGCTCGTCAATGGAGTCGTGCACGTCGCTCAATGCGGTATGGCTGGACTGTTTCACCATGCCGGCACTTACGTCGGGCGCCCACCGGCGCGCGAGCTCCTTGACGGTGCTGACGTCCAGGTTGCGGTAGTGGAAGTAGCGCTCCAGCGCGGGCATCTGGCGATGGAGGAACCGCCGGTCCTGACAGATCGAGTTGCCGCACATCGGCGATGCGTTGGCCGGCACCCAGTGCGCGAGGAAATCCAGGGTGTCCTGCTCCGCTTCGCGCAATGAAACGCCCTGCTCGAGCACCCTGTTCCACAAACCCGATCCGCCGTGCTGGTTGCGGTTCCAGTCGTCCATCGCTTCCAGCGTCGCCAGCGGGTGGGCGATGGCCAGCTCGGGCCCCTCGGCCAGCACGTTGAGTTGCTTGTCGGTGATGACCGTTGCGATCTCGAGGATCGCATCGTTGTCGGTATCCAGACCGGTCATTTCCAGGTCGATCCAGACCAGATTGTCAGCGTGTAACGAACCGTTGGCCATCAGCGGACTCGCGGGAAGTTGAGGGGGCAGGCATCATAGCGCCAGCCCCGACTGGAAGCCTGCATGAGTATCCCCGCCATTGCCGATCCGAATCACTATGCCGTGATCTCGGCGATGATCACACCGGCGTTCTTCCTCACTGCGACAGGCTCGCTGCTGATTTCCTCCAACAACCGCCTCGCCCGGGTGGTCGACCGCATGCGCAAGGAGATCGAGCACCTGCGCGAAACCGTGCCGGGGCCTTTCCGGACCGAGCTGGAGACCCGCATCGGCTTCCACCGCCAGCGGTCCTACCTCGTTCTGGCGGCACTGCGGATCCTCTACGCGTCCCTGAGTGCCTTTGTCGGCACCAGCATCGGCATCGCTGCGGACGCCTTCTTCCAGTACCGGCTGGGATTCCTGCCCACCGTGCTGGCGGTGCTGGGCGTGCTGCTGATGCTCGCCGCGTCGCTGTGTCTGGGTCAGGAAGCGCGGATCAGTCTGCGGGTGCTGGAGCGCGAGTTGATGACCGAACTGGACAAGGACTCGATGCTGCGGGAAGGCTGATGCGCGCCGGTGCGGGTTATGCCGGCTTGCCGCGTTTGCGACGGAAATACGCGGTCAGACGGGCGCCCGCTTCCGTACCCAGCAGCCCACCTTCCACCTGGACTCTGTGGTTGTGGCGGGGATCGCCGAGCAGGTCGAACACGCTCCCGGCGGCACCGGTCTTGGGGTCGGCGGCGCCGTAGACGACCCGCGCCACCCGGGCATGCACCATCGCCATTGCGCACATCGCGCACGGCTCCAGGGTCACGTAGACGGTGCAGCCCATCAACCGGTGGTTGGCAAGGCGCGAGCCTGCCTGGCGCATCGCGACGATTTCCGCGTGTGCGCTCGGGTCGTGGTCGGTGATGTTGCGGTTCCACCCCTCACCGAGCAGCGAGCCGTCGGCGGCCACCACGACCGCTCCGACCGGGATCTCGTCGTCCTCGCGCTCCGCCCGGTCGGCCAGCGCCAGGGCGTGACGCATCCAGCGATCGTCGTCGCTCACTCCCACTCGATGGTCGCGGGCGGCTTGCCACTGATGTCATAAACTACGCGAGATATGCCTCGCAACTCGTTGATTATCCTATTGGATACGCGCCCAAGAAAGTCGTACGGCAAGTGCGCCCAGTGTGCGGTCATGAAGTCGACCGTCTCCACCGCGCGCAGCGCAATCACCCATTCGTAGGCGCGCGCATCACCGACCACACCGACCGATTTCACCGGCAGGAACACCGCAAACGCCTGGCTGGTCTTGTCGTAGAGATCGGCCTTGCGCAATTCCTCGATGAAGATATTGTCGGCGCGGGCCAACAGCTCGGCGTACTCGCGTTTGACCTCGCCCAGAATCCGCACGCCCAATCCAGGGCCGGGGAACGGATGGCGATAGACCATCGACGCGGGCAGGCCGAGCTCGATCCCCATGCGCCGCACTTCGTCCTTGAACAGCTCGCGCAGCGGCTCCACCAGGCCGAGCTTCATGTGCTCCGGCAAGCCGCCCACGTTGTGATGGCTCTTGATCATATGAGCCTTGCCGGTCTTGCTGCCCGCGGACTCGATCACGTCCGGGTAGATCGTGCCCTGCGCCAGCCACCTGGCGTTGGCGAGCCGCCCCGACTCCTCGTCGAAAATCTCGACGAACAGGTTGCCGATGATCTTGCGCTTGGCCTCCGGATCGGTGACCCCCTCCAATGCCTTGAAGTAGCGGTCGGCGGCGTCCACGCGGATGACCTTGACGCCCAGATGCTCGGCGAAGGTCGCCATGACCTGATCGCCTTCCTGCCAGCGCAGCAGCCCGGTGTCGACAAACACGCAGGTGAGCTGCTCGCCGATCGCCTGATGCAGCAGCGCTGCTACCACTGACGAGTCCACCCCGCCGGACAGGCCGAGAATCACCTCGTCCGTGCCGACGGTCTCGCGCACGCGCGCAATCTGGTCCTGGATGATCTGCTGCGGCGTCCACAGCGTTTCGCATCCGCAGATGTCGGTGACGAACCGCGCCAGCAGTGCCTCGCCCTGCTTGGTGTGGGTCACTTCCGGATGAAACTGGACGCCGTACCAGCGGCGCTCGTCGTCGGCCATCGCGGCCACCGGGACACGCTCGGTGCGCGCGGTGACCACGAAGCTGTCCGGAGCCTTGGAAACGTGGTCGCCGTGGCTCATCCACACGTCCAGCCGGGGCGGCGAACCGGGATGATCCTTGAGCCCGTCGAGCAGGCGGTCGTGGGCCACGAGGGACACCTCGGCGTGGCCGAACTCGCGCTGGTCGGCCGCTTCGGTCTCGCCGCCCAGTTGCTTGGCCATGGTCTGCATCCCGTAGCAGATGCCCAGCAGCGGCAATCCGCAATCGAACACTTCCTGCGGCGCTTCCGGCGCACCATCGGCGGTGGTCGACTCCGGTCCGCCCGACAGGATGATGCCCTTGGCACCGAAAGCGGCGATATCGGTCGGATCATGGTCCCAGGCCCAGATCTCGCAATAGACCCCGAGTTCGCGGATGCGGCGCGCGATCAACTGCGTGTACTGGGCCCCGAAGTCGAGGATCAGGATCTTGTCTCTATGGATATCAGTCATGGTCTGCTCGGATTGCACGCCTGCAGGAGGCACATCCCGTCTACGCTCAGCGTGGGGACGGTCCTTGGAAAGATTTGCCGGAACTGCGATGGCCGACGCGCGGCGTCAGCCCACCCGGTAATTCGGCGGCTCTTTGGTGATTTGCACGTCATGGACGTGGCTCTCGCGCGACCCGGCCGAAGTGACGCGGACGAACTCGGGCTTGCTGCGCATTTCCTCAATGGTCGCGCAACCCACGTAACCCATCGTCGCGCGCAGACCACCGACCAGCTGGTGGACGATGTTGCGCAGCGGACCGCGGTACGGCACCCGACCCTCGATGCCTTCGGGCACGAGCTTGTCGGCGTCCGAGGAGTCCTGGAAATAACGATCCTTGGAGCCGGTCTCCATCGCCGCCAGACTGCCCATGCCGCGATAGCTCTTGTAATGACGCCCCTGGAAAAGCTCGCTGTCGCCAGGGGATTCATCGGTGCCGGCAAACAGGCTGCCGATCATCACCGTGGACGCACCGGCGGCCAGCGCCTTGCCGATATCGCCCGAGTAGCGGATGCCGCCGTCGGCGATCAGTGGAATGCGGTCCTGCAACGCCTCGGCGACCATGTCGATGGCCGAGATCTGCGGCACGCCGACGCCGGCGACGATCCGGGTGGTGCAGATCGAGCCCGGACCGACGCCGACCTTGACCGCGTCCGCGCCGTGGTCCATCAGCGCCAATGCGGCATCACCGGTGACGATATTGCCGCCGATGACCTGCAACTGAGGGAAGTGCTTCTTGACCCAGCGCACCCTTTCCAGCACGCCCTGCGAATGGCCGTGCGCGGTGTCCACCACGATGACGTCCACCCCGGCGGCGGCCAGCGCCTCCACCCGGGCATCGGTATCCCCGCCAACGCCCACCGCGGCGCCAACCAGCAGGCGCTCGCTGCTGTCGTAGGCGGCGTTGGGATTGTCGGACTTCTTCTGGATGTCCTTGACGGTGATCAGTCCCTTCAGCTCGAAGGCATCATTGACCACCAGTACCTTCTCGATCCGGTGCTTGTGCAGCAGGCCAACGACTTCCTCGTCCGTGGCGCCTTCCTTGACCGTGATCAGGCGATCCTTGCGGGTCATGATGTGGCGGACCGGATCGTCCAGCTTGGTCTCAAAGCGCATGTCCCGACTGGTGACAATGCCGACCAGTTGGCCCGCATCGACCACCGGCACGCCGGAAATATTGCGATCGCGGGTGAGCTTGAGCACCTCGGCAATCGTGGTGTCGGGGCTGACGGTAAACGGCGATCGGATCACGCCGGCCTCGAAGCCCTTGACCTGGGCGACATGCGCCGCCTGCTGGGCCACGGTCATGCTCTTGTGGATGATGCTCATGCCGCCCAGCTGGGCCAGGGCGACGGCAAGACGCGCCTCGCTGACGGTGTCCATGGCCGCCGACAGGATCGGCAGGCGCAAACCCAGCCCGCGAGTCAAACGGGCGCCCAGATTGACGTCCTTGGGCAGGACCAGCGAGTGCGCCGGTATCAGCGAGACGTCGTCGTAGGTGAGTGCTTCAGCCTGGATGCGCAGCATGGTCGGAACCGGGTGAGGTGAAGCGAGCCATTGTACCGCTTTCGGATCTCGCCGATGCGGTCAGGCGTCGGCCGCCTCGGCGGCCTCCAGGGTGTTCTGCATCAGGGTCGCCACGGTCATCGGCCCTACCCCGCCTGGCACCGGCGTGATCCAGCTGGCGCGCTGCGCCGCCGCTTCGAAGCCTACGTCGCCAACCAGCCGCCCGTCATCCAACCGGTTGATGCCCACATCGATGACCACCGCGCCGGGCTTGACCCACTCGCCGGGAATCAGCTGGGGACGGCCGACCGCCACCACGAGGATGTCGGCGCCCCGCACCGCCGCCTCCAGCACGTCCGGCGGGGTGAACTTGTGGCAGCAGGTGGTGGTGCAGCCGGCGATCAACAGCTCCAGCGCCATCGGGCGGCCGACGTGGTTGGACACGCCGATGATGGTCGCGCTGGCACCGCGCACCGGACGGTCGGTATACCCCAGCAACGTGGTGATCCCGCGCGGCGTGCAAGGGCGCAGGCCGAATTGGCGGAGGGCCAGGTGGCCGACGTTCTCCGGATGGAATCCGTCGACATCCTTGCTGGGCGAGATCCGGTGGATCAGCGCCGTACTGTCGCGGCGATCCGGCAGCGGCAGCTGGACCAGGATGCCGTGCACGTTGGGGTCCGCATTGAGCCGGTCGATCAGCGCCAGCAGTTCATCATCGCCGGTATCGGCGGGCAGATCGAAGTCGATGGCCCGGATGCCGACCTTGCGCGCCGCGCGGCGCTTGTTGCGCACATACACCGCCGACGCAGGATCGCCGCCCACCAGCACCACCGCCAACCCGGGAGCCACCCTCCCGGCCGCCAGACGCACGTCCACCCGCGCCTTGAGGTTGTCGAGCAGGTCCTCGGCAATGCGCTTGCCGTCCAGGATACGAGCGCGGCGCGGGAGGCTGGCGTCAGTGTTCAAATGCGGAACCTTGATCGGACAAGGCGGGCATTATCGCCGATAAGTGCGCCGGAGCTCAGTAAGCGCCCATGTAATCGCGCTTGCCGATCTCCAGACCGCTGTGCCGCAGCAGCGCATAGGCCGTCGT
>JBDSPO010000033.1:0-7024 GCA_039930265.1 Lysobacter sp.
GTATCCAGTGGGCACCAAAGCAAGGGGGCGATGCGGCCCGGGCGGGGCGTCGCAGATCGGTTTTCACTCGCCAACTCACGGGCTCCGGCCCTTTGTGCAAGGAAATCCCCACCATGAAACGCTCAGCAATGGTCCTCGCAATTGCGGGACTGACGGTCGCCACCTTCGCATCCGGCTCCAGCCATCGGGAAGCTCCGGGTATCACGCTCACCCCCAAGGTCGACGGCACCGACTTCTACATGTTTCGCAGCTACGAGCCCGGCCGCGAGGGCTACGTCACGTTCCTGGCCAACTATCAGCCGCTGCAGGGTCCGTACGGCGGGCCCAACTACTTCATGATGGACCCGGATGCGATTTACTCCATCCATGTCGACAACGATGGCGACGCGAGGGCGGACCATGTCTTCCAGTTCCGTTTTGACAACTCGTTCCGCAACCTCACTGTGCCGGTCAACGGGGTGCCCGTGTCGGTGCCGTTGCAGAACATCGGAGCGTTCTCTGCCGATGACCGTTCGGCGCTGAATACGCTCGAGACCTTCGTCCTCACCACTGAGCGCGGCCGCGCCTCCAACCTGAGCGCAGGCTCCGCCAAGTCGAAGTCCACGTTCACCAAGCCGTTCGACAACATCGGTAACAAGTCGATTGCCAACTACGAGGACTACGCGCGTTCGTACGTTGCCCGCATCGGTGTCCCCGGCTGCGCATCGGAAGGGCGCGTTTTTGTGGGTCAGCGCAAGGAAGGGTTTGCCGTCAACCTGGGCGAGGTGTTCGATCTCGTCAACACCAATCCACTCGGCCCGCGTGACGGTGAAAAGAACGTGCTGGCAGACAGCAATGTGACCACCCTGGCCCTGGAAATGCCGATTGCGTGCCTGACCGGTCGCTCGGGGCCGATCATTGGTGCGTGGACCACTGCTCGAGCGGGTCCCGGCCATCGGCAGGTGTCTCGACTCTCGGCTCCCCTCGTCAATGAGGTCGTCATCGGCCTGGCTGACAAGGACAAGTTCAACAGGTCGCACCCGGCCCAGGACAGGCAGTTCGCCAACTACGTGACCCATCCGGTGTTTCCGGAGTTGCTGCAGATCCTGTTTCCCTCGGTGCAAGCTCCCAACAAGTTCCCGCGTACGGATCTGGTGTCGGTATTCCTGACCGGCGTGGCGGGGCTTAACCAGCCGGACAAGGTCAGGCCTGCCGAAATGATGCGCCTGAATACGTCGATCGACCCGAAGCCCGCGTCGGCGCAGAACAGTCTGGGTGTGCTGGGCGGAGACATCGCCGGGTATCCGAACGGTCGCCGCCCCGGTGACGATGTGGTCGACATCACGCTACGAGCCGCGATGGGCGCGCTGCTCACCGCCGAAGAGGCCCCATCGGGAACACTGCCCTTCACCGACGGCGCGATCATCAGCGCCAATGAGTTCGGCAGCAGATTCCCGTACCTCAACTCTCCGATCCCGGGCTCGCCGAGTAATTGACGGTACGGTGTTCGTAGCGTTGGTTTAGTGGGACTGTAGGCATGGGCCGGCGGCGTATACGTCGCCGGCCCCTTCGTATGGGGAGTTCTCATGTCGCGTCGATTGTTTGTGCTCGTGCTCAGCGCGGCGGCATTTTCCGCGAGCGCTGCCCGGCCGCCGCTGGTGGTTCCCACCGACCCGGACACGGTGCTGGAACGGTTGCCGCGCGGCTATTCCTCCTTGGTGGCGAACGGCGCACCGGAGCAGGCGGAAGATCGCATAGATCGGTTGCTGGCCACGGCCGCCAGTACGGGCGATGCCCGGCTGGTGGCACGTGCAGACCGCTTGCTGGCAAGTCTGCCGCCGACCCGATCGTCGGCGCGGATACTCAAGGCGCGCGCCTACGCCGCCCAGTACCAACACGATTTTGCCACCGCCGCACAGCTGCTTGATCAGCTGGTGGCGAGCTATCCCCGCGATGGCGGGGCGCGGCTGGCCCGAGCGCAACTGCACCTGGTCACAGGCCGCCTCGACCTGGCACGCGCGGACTGCGTAGCGCTGCTGCTGGGCATCGACGCCGGCAGAGCGCAGCTGTGCGCCGCCGCGCTGGCGCTGCGCAGCGGCGACAGCGATACCGCGATCCGGCTTACCGACAGCTGGCTGGCGCAGTCCGCCGACGACGATGTTCTCCGGCGTCACGTGGTGTCGATGCGGGCCGAAACCGCAGCGCGGGTCAATGCGGCAGACGCGGACGCCTGGTTCAAGCGCCTGTTGGCGCTGGCGCCCGGCGACGTGCGTTCTCTGGTTTCCTACGCGCGCTACCTGCGCGCCTCAGGTCGCCATCAGGAGGTGCTGGCTTTGCTCACCGAAGCGCCCGACAACGACACCTTGCAGCTGCAAGCCGCGCTGGCCGCGAACGCGGCACGGTTGCCCGAGGCCGCGGAGCTTGCGGCGGGATTGGCACGGCGCTACCGGTTGACCCGCACGATCGGCGCAGAGCCCGAATTGCGCGATGAGGCCGAGTTCCTGCTGGTGCTGCGCGGCGATGCCGCCGGCGCGCTGGCGTTGGCCCAGCGTAATTTCGAGTCCCAGCGCGACTTTGAGGATGTGGACATCCTTGCTCGCGCTGCCATCGCCGCCGGCGTGCCGGACGCTTTCGAACCCGCGCGAGCGTGGGCGAGTTCGCAGAAGGTCCGCCTGCCCGGCACTACTGGAGTTGGAGAATGAGGTGGCCGCTGTTACTCGTGCTGGCGCTTGCGTTCGGGCCTGCGCAGGCGCACACGCTGTCGGTGTCGCATATGGATGTGACGGTTCCCGCGGACGGCACGGAGCTGGAAGTCGGCTTGGACGTGGCCTTGCGCGACATCGCATTGACACTGCCGCTTGATGCCAACGGCGATGAGCAGGTCACCTGGGGTGAGTTGGAGGCCGCTCGGCCGCTTCTGGAAGACATGGTCCTCTCCAAGCTCACGATTGCGAGCGCATCGGGGGACTGCGTGCTCTCGCCGCAGTCGCTGGCGACCCGCACGTATGACAACGGGGTATATGCGCACTTGGGCATGCGCGCACGGTGTCCGTCCCGAAGCCGGCTGGAGATGCGCTACAACCTGCTGTTCGATGTCGATCCCCAGCATCGCGTCCTGATCGCCGTCCATCACGGCGATGCAGTCACCTCCGCCATCGGCCGTGCCGGCGCCAGCCATGTGATGCTTTCTGCTGCGGACAACGCGGCCTCGCCGTTCGCGGATTTCCTGCGCGAAGGCGTCCACCACATACTGATCGGCTACGACCACCTGGCGTTCCTGATCCTGCTTCTGCTGCCGGCGGCGCTGATTCGCCGCGACGGGCGCTGGCAGCCTGAAGCGGAGTTTCGCAACAGTACGCTTCGCGTTTTGCAGCTGGTCACCGCGTTCACTGCAGCGCACTCGATCACGCTCACCCTGGCCGTCATGGGCTGGATCACACCCGCTTCGCATTGGATCGAGATCGCCATCGCCGGCAGCGTGGTGCTGGCGGCACTGAACAACCTGTGGCCTCTGGTCACGCGCAGGGTATGGCTCATCGCTGGCGGCTTTGGATTGATCCACGGCTTCGGCTTCGCCGGCGCGCTGGGGGAGCTGGGCCTGCCCACCGAGGATCGACTGCTGGCGCTGATCGCTTTCAACCTGGGTGTCGAAGTGGGTCAGATCGCAGTGGTCGCCGTGGTGATGCCGATTCTGTACGTGCTGCGGCTGCGGCGGTGGTATGCGGCGGTCGTACTGCCTGCGGTGTCGATCCTGATCGCTGCGCTCGGCGGTTACTGGATGATCGAGCGGCTGACTTCGGTTTAGGTGCAATTCTGTCCCAGGACTTACCAAGGAGCACCGTGCCGAACCTTGAGTTGTAGCTCGCATTCGTTGCGCATGGGGGTTCTAGGCAAGTCAAGGACAATCAGGCGCCAACGTCAGCGCGAAATCCCGAACACCGCCGACACCCGCTCTGTGAAGTCGATTTTCGGTTGCAGGTAGCGACCGGTGTCCAAGCGGGCTCCGGTGACCTCGATGCGGTCGAGAGTCGTATTGCCGTATCCGTGCGACTGCGCCGAATTGACGCTGTTGATGCTGTAAACAGAGCCCAGCTTTCCGCCGAACGCGGTCGCCAGTCCGTTTGCACTCTCCATGGCTCGGGCGACGGCGCGGGCGCGCGCTTCCTTGCGCAAGGTCGCCTCCTCGCTGGATTTGAAGCTGACGTCCGAGATGTCGGTGAACCCCGCCGCCAGTGCCGCGTCCATGTACGCGCCGAGGTTGCTGAGCTCGTCGAGTCTGACCTTCACTTCGCGGCTGGCGATGTGGGCCACGGCAAGCGGACGTTTGTCGTCGTAGTCGATGTTCTCTCGCAGGGCGAGGTCCGAGGCAGTGATGTCCTTGGGAGTCAGGCCGAATCCGGGGGCGACCTTCAGTAGCGCATCGACCGCGCGGTCGACGGTGCGTTTGGCGTCCCCGGGAGTCGCGGCACGATGCCGCGCCACCATGGTGACTATCGCCGCGTCCGGCGCCACGCTGACCTTGCCTTCGCCCTGCACGACAACGTGCGGCCCATCAGGCAGGGGGGTGCCGGCGAAGGCGACGGTAGAGGCGAGGAGGAGCGGAAGGATTGCTGCGAACATCCATTTGCGCATGGGGGAGCTCCATTTAAGTGGGGTGATGCGGTATCGGCGGGAGTGCGGATCAGGACCGCGCGACCACGGTGCCTTTGCACTGCGGGTATCGCGCGCAGCCCAAAAAGGGTAAGCGTGTGCGTCGGTTATGGCGCCGGAGCATCGCACCGGCGCAGACAGGGCAGGTGGGAGTGACGTCAGCAGGGGCCACATGTTTCGGCTCAGGTGTTCGCACGGGCGCGGCTGCAGGAGAAAGGCCCGCACCAGTCTGCGCGGCACGTATCCGATGAAGCAGGTCGCGCCCGGTGACGAGATGGATCGGCTTCCCGCTGGCAAAGCGCGCAGCATCGGCGGTGAAATCCCCGAGGCTGACGATGTGCACGCAAGCTGCCCCATGGTGTTCAACCAGACCCCACATTTCGCGGACCGTTGGGACACCGACCTGGCGGCGCTTCCACTGTTTGCATTGCACCAGTTCGCGCCGACCATCCTTGGTTACGATCAGGTCGATGCCGCCGTCCTTGCCGCCCAGGCCGGTCTCCGTAACCTGGTAGCCCTGTCGCCGGAAAGATTCGCCAACCAGCATTTCGAACTCGCGCCACGAGATATCCGCCAGGCTGGCGAGGTCGCTGCGGGTGTCATGCAGTCTTCGTCGCTTTCTTGCATTGCCCCAAGACACCGCCGCTGCGATCCAGCAGGCGAACATCGCGATCCATGCAAGCGGGGCAATCATGCCGCCGAACTGCTGCCCCAACGGCGCGAGCAGGGGACCGCCCGCGGTCGAGAGCCACGCCCCGATCCCGTAGCGGATGAGCAGGAAGGCGACGACGCCCGCCATGACTCCCAGTTGCCACGGCCATGACGCGACCTCGTCCAAGCCGCTTTTTCTCCGACGTCCCATGACCGCTCCACCTATCGCCGAATGGTAGCCCTCGCCGAGCAGTTCTGTCCGCCTCGTGCAGGAATCCCCTGCCGGGTCGCGGTGCGCAGGTGTTTCCGGCCGTCCGGGACGTTCGCATTGCCAAGCGTGCGGCTGCCTTAGGATGCTTACCTGATTCCCATCCCGGAGCCATCCCATGCCGCTGCGCCCCCTGACCCTCGCCATCGTGCTCGCGCTGTCTGCCGTCGCCTGCCAGCCGATTATCGTCAAAGACACCGCCGCGCCGGACACGACGCAGGCGCCGTCGACTGCACCCGCCGGCATCGCCGCCAAAGTGGCGGCGTACGAGGAAGTCGCCCTCACCGCCGACCTCTCGCACCTGGCCAAGGGTGACCGCGATGCCATCGGCTACCTGCTGCAGGCCGGCGGGATCATGGACAACCTGTTCTGGAAGCAGGTCTACGGCGACAGGAACGCGCTGCTGGCGGGGATCACCGATCCGGCGACGCGCCGGTACGTGGAGATCAATTACGGGCCGTGGGACCGGCTGGACGGCGATGCGCCATTCGTCAAAGGCGTGGGTCCGCGCCCGCCGGGAGCGGGCTTCTATCCGGTCGACATGACCAAAGCCGAGTTCGAAGCCGCCAAGCTGCCCGGCAAGGACAGCCTGTACACGCTGGTACGGCGCGACGCAGCCGGGAAGCTGGTGGTGGTGCCGTACCACGAGGCCTACGCGAAGGAGTTGGGTCAGGCGGCCGAACTGCTGCGACAGGCGGCCAAGGTCGCCACCGACGCCGGCTTCCGCAAGTACCTGACGCTTCGCGCCGACGCGCTGGTCAGCGGCAACTACCAGCCCAGCGACATGGCATGGATGGACATGAAGACAAGCCCGATCGACGTGGTGATCGGGCCGATCGAGAGCTACCAGGACGCGCTGTACGGCACCAAGGCCGCCTTCGAGGCGTTCGTGCTGGTCAAGGACGTGGCCTGGAGCGAGCGTCTGGCGAAGTTCGCGCAGTTTCTGCCGGCGCTGCAGCGCGAGCTGCCGGTCGCCGCCAAGTACAAGGCCGAGACGCCCGGCTCGGACGCGGACCTCAACGCGTACGACGCCATCTATTACGGCGGCGATGCCAACTCGGGCGCCAAAACCATCGCCATCAACCTGCCCAACGACGAGCAGGTGCAGCTGGCCAAGGGCTCGCGCCGCCTGCAGCTGAAAAACACGATGCGTGCCAAGTTCGACGCGATCCTGGAACCCATCGCCGACGAGTTGATTGTCCCCGAGCAGCGCGCGCGGATCACCTTCGATGCGTTCTTCGAGAACGTGATGTTCCACGAAGTCGCCCACGGCCTTGGCATCAAGAACACGCTGGACGGCAAGGGCACGGTGCGCGAGGCACTGACCGATCTGGCCAGTGGCTTCGAAGAAGGCAAGGCCGACATCCTCGGCCTGTACATGATCGGCCAGCTGGGCGGGATGGGCGAGCTGGATGCGTCCAAGCTGGACGACAACTACGTGACGTTCCTGGCCGGCATCTTCCGCTCGGTGCGCTT
>JBDSPO010000034.1:0-22090 GCA_039930265.1 Lysobacter sp.
GTCAGGACTCCGGCGGCGGCTGCAACAACGCCGCCGGCAGTGCGCGCAGGCTGGCGGCGATACGCACCAGCAACGGCGACATGGCCGAGCTCCTGCGCCAGACCATGGCAATGCGACGGTGCGGGGATTCACCGCGGAACGGCAGCAGGGTGATGTCCGCCGACGGCGGCACCGGCGGCTGCACCGACAGCGCCGGCAGCAGGGTCAGGCCGACGCCGGCGGCAACCATTTGCCGCAGGGTCTCCAGACTGGTGGCGCGAAATCCGTCACGTTCGCCGGCGCCGGCCAGGCGGCACACATCCAGCGCCTGGTCGCGCAGGCAATGCCCTTCCTCCAGCAGCATCAGGGTGATGTGGTCGAGGTCGTGGATCGACAGCGAACCTTTCGTTGCCAGCGGGTGCGCGCGGGGCACGGCGAGCAGGAACGGCTCGTCGAACAGGGCCTCCAGGTGCAACTGCTCGTCGTGGATCGGCAGCGCCAACAGTGCCGCATCCAGGCGGCCCTCGCGCAGCCGCTCCAGCAGCGCGTCGGTTTTTTCTTCGACCAGCAGCAGCTCCAGACGCGGGAACTGCTCGCGCAAACCGGGCAGCACGTGCGGCAGGAGGTAAGGGCCGAGGGTCGGGAACATGCCCAGCCGGAGCGAGCCGGCATCCGGATCCTGGCTGCGGCGGGCGATCTCCGCCATCTGGTCCAGATCCGCCAGCACCCGCCGTGCACGCTCGACGATGTCGCGCCCGACCGGGGTCAACATGACCTTGCGCGGCGCACGTTCGAACAGCGTCACGCCCAGTTCCTCCTCCAGCTTGCGGATCTGAGTGGAGAGAGTCGGCTGGCTGACGAAGCTGGCGGCGGCGGCGCGGCCGAAGTGGCGGTGCTCGGCCAGCGCTACCAGGTATTTGAGGTCGCGAAAATTCATCCGGGAGCTTCCAGTCCAGCCGCTGCCACCGTAAACGGTCGTGGCAGCAGCGGCTGAGGGTGCTGTCAGGCCGTCGCGGTCGCAACCGCGGCTGCGGGCACGGTCGCGGCGGATTCCACCGGTGCCGAGGTGCGGATCAGGTGGTCGAACGCGCTCAGCGCAGCGGTGGAGCCGGCACCCATCGCGATCACGATCTGCTTGTAGGGCACGGTCGTCGCATCGCCGGCCGCGAATACGCCCGGCATCGAGGTTGCGCCGCGCTCGTCGATGATGATTTCACCGCGAGGCGAGAGTTCCAGATCGCCCTTCAGCCAGTCGGTATTGGGCAGCAGGCCGATCTGGACGAAGATGCCATCCAGCTCCACGCGGTGGCTGTCACCGCCTTCGCGGTCCTTGTAGACCAGCCCGGTGACCTTTCGGCCATCACCGAGCACCTCGGTGCTCTGCGCGCTGACGATGATGGTCACATTGGGCAGGCTACGCAGCTTGCGCTGCAGCACTTCATCAGCGCGTAGCTGGCTGTCGAACTCGATCAGGGTGACGTGCTTGACGATGCCGGCGAGGTCGATTGCCGCCTCGACACCGGAGTTGCCACCGCCGATCACCGCCACGTCCTTGCCCTTGTACAGCGGGCCGTCGCAATGCGGGCAGTACGCCACGCCCTTGTTGCGGTATTCCTCTTCGCCGGGTACGCCCATCTGCCGCCAGCGCGCGCCGGTGGCCAGCACCACGCTGCGCGACTTCAACGAGGCGCCGTTGGCCAGCTGCACTTCCACCAGTCCGCCGGGCACGGCTGCCGGGATCAGTCGGGCCGCGCGCTGCAGGTTCATGATGTCGACGTCGTATTCGCGCACATGCTGCTCAAGCGCGACCGCCAGCTTCGGGCCCTCGGTGTAGGGCACCGAAATGAAATTCTCGATCGACATGGTGTCCAGCACCTGGCCGCCGAAGCGCTCGGAGGCAACCCCGGTACGGATGCCCTTGCGCGCGGCGTAGATGGCGGCCGCGGCGCCGGCCGGGCCGCCGCCGATCACCAGCACCTCGAACGGCGCCTTGGTCTTGATCTCCTCGGCGATACGCTTTTCGGCGCCGGTGTCGAGCCGGGCCACAATCTGCTCGATCGTCATCCGGCCGGTATCGAAGGGTTCGCCATTGAGCAGGACCGTGGGCACCGACATGATCTCGCGCGCCTCCACCTCGTCCTGGAACAGCGCGCCGTCGATGGCGACGTGACGGATGTTCGGATTGAGCACGCTCATCAGGTTCAGCGCCTGCACGGTGTCCGGGCAGCTCTGGCAGGACAGCGACATGAAGGTCTCGAAGTGGTATTCGCCTTCGAGGTCGCGCACCTGATTGGCCAGTTCGTCGGCGATCTTGCCCGGGTGGCCACCCACCTGGAGCAGCGCGAGTACCAGCGAGGTGAACTCATGGCCCATCGGGATCGCCGCGAAACCCACGCCGACATTGGTGCCGGTGCGATTGATCGCAAAGGAGGGCTTGCGCGGCTTGGTATCGTCGCGTCGCAGCGTGATCCGGTCGGACATGGCGACGATATCGGCCAGGAGGGCGTGCAGTTCCTGCGATTTGGCGCCGTCATCCAGCGAAGCGACCAGTTCGATCGGCTGGGTCAGCTTTTCCAGATAGGACTGCAGCTGGGTCTTGAGGCTGTCATCGAGCATGGCAACGGCTCCATTGAAAGGAATGGGGGAAAGCGAAGAAGGCGCTTGCAGGAGCGGCCTGGGCCGGGGGGAGGGGCCGGTGGGGTGCCGGTCGAACATCTGGAAACCAGCATCCGGCGCAGCCCAGGCCGCTTGTGCAAGCAACCGCTGGGGAATTCCCACGCCTTGGCGGCGGGGGGGGAGATCCGGGCGCGTGGGGCGCCCGGACCGGTGCAACTGGCAACGTCAGGACGTTGCGTTCACATGGGCGGAACTCAGATCTTGCCGACCAGGTCCAGCGACGGCGCGAGGGTCTTCTCGCCTTCCTGCCACTTGGCCGGGCAGACCTCGTTCGGGTGGGCAGCCACGTACTGCGCGGCCTTGACCTTGCGCAGCAGCTCGCTGGCATCACGGCCGATACCGCCGGCATTGATCTCGACGATCTGGATCTTGCCCTCGGTGTCGATCACGAAGGTGCCACGGTCGGCCAAGCCGACGTCCTCGATCATCACGTCGAAGTTGCGGGTAATCGCACCGGTCGGGTCGCCGATCATCGTGTACTTGATCTTCTTGATCGACTCGGAGGTGTCGTGCCACGCCTTGTGCGAGAAATGGGTGTCGGTGGACACGCTGTAGATCTCCACGCCCAGCTTCTGGAATTCGTCGTACTTGTCGGCCAGGTCCTCCAACTCGGTCGGGCACACGAAGGTGAAGTTGGCCGGGTAGAAAAACACCACCGACCACTTGCCCTTCAGATCGGCCTCGGTGACTTCCTTGAACTGGCCGTTCTTGAACGCCTGGGCCTTGAAAGGTTTGATTTCGGTATTGATCAGGGACATGCGGTGGATCCTCATGGAGAGTTGGGGGAAGTAAGTAGAGATGATGCTAGTGGCGCCTATGGCATTAGGCAAATCGATTGATATTATTGAATTGATAGCATGCGACTATCGACGGCGCGCGCGTGGATTCGAACGTGACACGCTTGGCCGTCCTCAAGACATCGCGGCAGACGTTCCGCTTATCAAGCCCGTTATACGACTCCGCCGCCGCCGACAAACGTGCGTGAGCGTCCATCCGGGTGGCGTAGGATGCGCGCGACGTGCCGCAGCCTTAGCGACCGGCTGCCAACCCCACACCGGTCCCGGAGGGCCGCCGACGATGGCGAGAATCGATGCATGCCTGCGCGAGGCGCGTGCCCTGGTCGGTCCCGGCGAGGCCGAACTGCTGCTGGCCCACGTGCTGGATCGATCGCGCAGCTGGTTGTATGCGCACGGCGACGAAGCACTGGCCGAAGCGGCGGCGCAGCGTTTTGCCGGCCTGCTTGAGCGTCGCCGCGCAGGCGAGCCGGTCGCCTACCTGATCGGCCAGCGCGGGTTCTGGCGCTTTGACCTGCAGGTGTCGCCGGCGACTCTGATTCCGCGCCCGGAAACCGAGTTGCTGGTGGAACAGGCGCTGACGCGTATCGCCGAAGATCGCCCCACCCGGATCGCCGACCTGGGCACCGGCAGTGGCGCCATCGCGCTCGCGTTGGCGCTGGAGCGGCCATTGGCGCAGGTGACTGGCACCGATGCCAGCGTGGCGGCGCTGGCCGTTGCGCGGGCCAACGCGAAAACCCTCGGTCTCGTCAACGTCGACTTCCGCTGCGGTGACTGGCTGGCGCCGCTGGGCGAGGAACGATTCGACCTGATCGCCAGCAATCCGCCCTATATCGCGGAGGACGATGTGCACCTGGCATCGGGCGATTTGCGTTTTGAACCCCGCAGTGCACTCGCGTCCGGCGTGGATGGCCTGGACGACATCCGCACCATCGTGGCTGGCGCACCGGCGTTGTTGCGGGCGGGCGGTTGGCTGTTGCTGGAGCACGGGCTGGAGCAGGGCGAGGCGGTGCGCGCTTTGCTGTCCGCGGCCGGCCTGCGGGACGTGGCAACGGTGCGCGACCTGGAACAACGCGACCGCGTCAGCGTCGGTCGCCTCGCCTGACCGCAGGCTGCGGCCCTTGGCGGCGCTGGGTAAACTGGCAGGCCCTTTCCGGCGGAGCCGCCCATGCGCACCCTCTACCCCGATCTCCAGCCCTACGACACCGGCACCCTGGAGGTGGACGAACGGCACACGCTCTACTACGAGCAGTGTGGGAATCCGGACGGCAAGCCCGTGGTGGTGCTGCACGGTGGCCCGGGCGGTGGCTGCAGCAGCAAGATGCGGCGTTTCCACGACCCGGCGCGCTACCGCATCATCCTGTTCGACCAGCGCGGCAGTGGTCGCTCCACCCCGCACGCCGACCTGGTGAACAACACCACCTGGCATCTGGTGGAGGACATCGAGAAGCTGCGCGTCAGGCTGGCTGTTGACCGCTGGCAGGTGTTCGGCGGCAGCTGGGGCTCCACGCTGGCGCTGGCCTACGCGCAGAAACACCCCAAACGCGTCACCGAGCTGGTCCTGCGCGGCATCTTCATGCTGCGCCGCTGGGAGCTGGAATGGTTCTACCAGGAAGGCGCCAGCCGCCTGTTCCCGGAGCCGTGGGAGCAGTACGTGAACGCGATTCCGGTAACCGAGCGCCATGACCTCATCAGTGCCTTCCACCGCCGCCTGACCAGCCCGGATGAAGCCACCCGGCTGGCCGCCGCCAAGGCCTGGAGCGTCTGGGAAGGCGCGACCAGCTTTCTGCATGTCGATGACGAGTTCACCGCCAGCCACGAGGATCCCAGGTTCGCGCTCGCCTTTGCGCGGATCGAGAACCACTACTTCGTCAATGGTGGCTTCCTGGAGGTGGAGGACCAGTTGCTGCGCGATGCCGCGGCGATCGCCGACATCCCCGGGGTGATCGTGCATGGCCGTTACGACGTCGTGTGCCCGGTGCAGAACGCCTGGGACCTGCACAAGGTGTGGCCGAAGGCGACCCTGGCGATCAGCCCGGCCTCGGGTCACTCGGCCTTCGAGGCCGAGAACGTCGATGCGCTGGTGCGTGCCACCGACAGCTTCGCCGTCTGAGGTCAGTCGCGCCTGCCGTGCCCTCCCTCCAGGGGACTCAGGGCGCGGCGGGTGACCCGTCCGGGTTGCGGTCGATCATCCACAGGCCGGCCCACAGTTTCAGGTCCAACTCGTAGCCTTCGGCCTGTTTCTGCATCAGCCATGCGGGTGCCTGTGCACGCGGCACGAGGTGAACGGTGATGTCTTCATCGCCGATGCCCCCACCCGCGCCGACCTTGACCAGATCGCGGGCGCGCACGAACGCGATGCGCTCGCTGCTCATGCCCGAGGAGGTCGGTCCCGTCAGCAGCACTTCGACGCGGCCGGGTTCCCAGCCGGTTTCCTCCACCAGCTCACGGTGCGCGGCGCTGGCCAGGGTGTCGGTGGCGTGATCGTCCCCGACCAGACCCGCAGGCATTTCAATGGTGCGTGCGCCCAACGGCACGCGGAACTGCTCGACAAACAGCACCTCGTCGCCGGGAGTGACGGCGATGATGATCACCGCCATGCCCTTGCCATGCGTGCGCTCGGCGTATTCCCAGCGGCCACGACGGAGCATGCGCAGCCACGTGCCTTCGTAAATGATTTCAACGGGGTGATCGGGATTGTCCATGGCCCGATGCTAACGCGTCACGGCATCGCCGATCACCCGCCGGGGCGGAATTCGAGCCCGGCGGCGGCGTACAGCCGGCGGCGGGTCATCGGGCCGAAGCGGACCCGTTCGCACAGTGCATGCAGCCGTTCCGGCTCGGCGCTCCGGCGCGGAAAATGGCCGTCGGCGTCGTCCAGCGCCACATCGCAGGCCACCGTCGCCAGTTGCCGGCACAGCAGTGCCAGCTCCCGATGTTCGCGCAACCGCGCCGCGCAGGCCGCCGCGCCGCGCAGCCGCAGGTACGGCACCTCTTCGACGCGAGCCAGCAGCGCGTCCAGCGTGCCGAAGTGGGCCAGAAGCGCGGCCGCGGTCTTGGCGCCGACGCCCGGGACGCCCGGGATGTTGTCGACCGCATCGCCGGTCAGCCCGAGGTAGTCGGCCATCTGGTGTGCTTCCACCCCGTGGCGGGCCGGCACGCCATCGGCGCCCCAGCGCTGGTTGCGGGC
Source organism: Lysobacter sp. (assembly GCA_039930265.1). Classification (GTDB taxonomy): domain Bacteria; phylum Pseudomonadota; class Gammaproteobacteria; order Xanthomonadales; family Xanthomonadaceae; genus Novilysobacter. The sequence goes on from JBDSPO010000034.1 coordinate 6,640, forward strand.
GAAGTCCCACTGCTCGTCCTGCGCGCCCAGCAACTGCGACAGGTCCTTGTCGGCCGAGACGATCACCGAGCGGAAACCGTCCATGCGCGCGGCGACGCAGGCACTGCCGATCAGGTCGTCCGCCTCGTACTCGCGATGGGCGAGCACGCTCAGCCCCAGCGCGGTGCACAGTTCGCGGCAGTGCACGAACTGCTGTCTGAGCGCGTCGGGTGCCGGTTCCCGGTTGGCCTTGTAGGCGGGGTACAGGGCATTGCGGAAACACGAGTCCAGCGCCTCGTCGAACGCGACCGCGATGTGCTGCGGCCGGGTGCGGTCCAGCAGTTCCAGCAGGAAGCGTGCAAACCCGTGCACGGCATTGGTCGGCAAGCCGTCGGCGCCACGAAAGTCGTCAGGCATCGAGTGCCAGGCGCGGAACACGTACAGGCTGGCGTCAACCAGATACAGCGTGGGGGTATCGACACGGGGTGCCTTCGCCATCGCGTCGTTCAAGGGGTCCACTCGCTCAGCAGCGCCCCTGCATCGGGGCGCCGCCGCTCCGGGACCTCCCGCGCAGGGGTGCCCAGATGGACGAAGCCGATCACGTGCTCGTGCGGCTCCAGCCCGAGCATATCGGCGACGCCCCGGTCGTAGGCCGCCCAACCCGTCAGCCAGCACCCGCCGAAGCCTGCCGCCTGGGCGGCCTGCAGCAAGGCAAATCCGGTGCAGCCAGCGGTAAGCAGGCGTTCCTGCTCGGGGATCTTCGGGTCGGGCGCGAGTTGCGCCACCAGCACCACGATCACCGGCGCATGCAGATAGCGGTCGCGATCCTTGGCGATGGCGCTGTCGCCGACGTCCGCATCCGCCTCCCGGTGGCGGTCCCCCAGGCGCTCGCCGAACACCCGGCGGGCGTCGCCCCGCAGGCTGATAAATCGGAACGGTACCCGTCCGCCATGGTCGGGAACCCGGGTTGCGCTGGTCAGCATCCGCAGCAGGGTGGACGGGTCGGGGCCGGGTTCCGTCAGCGCCATGAACGGCACCGAGCGGCGCGTGTCCAGCGGCGCGAGCGCCGCGCTGAGAGCGTCCCCGGTGAGGGGTTGGCCCAGTGGGAGATCAGGATTGGGGGTCATAAGTCACAGTTCGAGCATGGGTCTGGGAAACTGACCCATCTTGCCACTATGCTCCTGTACAGGTTTGTGGAGCGCTGTCTGCGTCACCCTGGTTTGGAGCACTCGTGTCTACCCCATCCTCCCGCGGCTTTCATACCACCCCCGTTGATCCCACCCGGGTGTTGGATGAGATAAAACGCCTCGCGCTGGAACGGCTGGCAGGCTTGCCCGGGGAGCTCTACGCCGCGGTCGACACCGCGCTGGGCGCTGCCGGGGTCGGCGGGAACGATTCCCGCGCACCGCAACTGGTGTACCAGAGCCAGGCGGCGCTGTGGATGCTGCGTCAGCAAAGTGTCACTCACGTGACGCGGTTCCGCGGACACATCGCCGAAGGCTTCGATGAATTCCGTTCGCTGCGGTCGCGCAGCAGCGGAGATCTGCCGCTTGGGCTGATCGACGAGAGCCAGATCGATTTCCACCTCGCCGGGCAGGCGTTGGCGGCCAGCCTCGATCACCGGTTCAGCAATCGCCTGGATCTGATCGGACCGCGTCTGGACATCCTCACCGCCGCGTTGGGCGCGCAGCCGGCGATGAATCCCCTCGGCCCGACCCGGTTGGCGTCGGCGTTTGTGGAGACGTTCCGTGACGAACTGATCCCCGAAATCCTGCGGGTGGTGCTGTTCGAGCAATACACCAAAGCGCTGGAATCCGTGTTGGGTGAACTGTATGACGCCGCCAGCGAGATCCTCGCTCGGGACGGGTACGGGTTGCCGCACACGACCGGCGCTGCAGAAGCTGTCTTCCACGCCCCTCCGGGTGGCGCACCGACGCCGCCGGCCATGGGCGGAGGCGGGGCGAGCGCCGGTCAATGGAGTGGTCCGCAGGGCGGCCCAACGTGGTCTGGCCCTGCCGGCACCGTGGCGCCCGGCTACGGCTCGGCACCCGGCCATGGGGCGCACTCCGGTTCGGCACCGTATGGCACTGGGTCCGGCGGGAACGTAGCGGGAGCGCAGCCCTGGCCGTCGACGGTCGATACGCCTACCCCGGCGGAGCTGCATGAGTTGCGCAGCATGCTGCACGCCTGGCGCGAAGGCCGTAGCGAGCAGGGTGCGCCATCCCGTCAGCCGGCGCAGACGGGCGTGCCGGGAGGTCGTCGCGAATTGCGCCTGGACGAGCTGGTCAACGTCGCCACGATGATGCAGGCAGAACCGGCGGACGTGTTCGCGCGCGCGCTGGCTGGCTCCGGAAGCCTTGCTGCCGCGATCCGGGATCAGCTCAACAATGGCTCACGACGCTTGGGCATGGACCCGGAACAGATCCGCTTCAGCCTCGAGGACGAGGATGCGATCGACCTGGTCGGCATGCTGTTCGACTCGCTGTTCCGCAGCCAGCCGTTGCAGGATCGCGCGCGGCGGATGTATGCCCGTCTGGTGCTCCCCTTCGTCAAGGTCGCGCTGACCGACCAGCAGCTGTTTGTCAGTCCGACCCATCCCGCGCGGCGGTTGTTCGACTCCCTTACCGAGGCTGTCGCCGGCAACCGCGGCGAGACGGTGCAGGAGCGTGAGTTGCTGGATCGCGCGACGTCGATTTCCCAACGCGTGGTGGCCGAATACACCGAGGATCTGGTGATTTTCGAGACCGCCCATCGCGAGTTGGATGGCCTGCTGCACCAGCAGCGGCGGCGGATCGAAGTGCAGGAGGAGCGCGCAGCCAAGGCCACCAATGGTCGCGAGCGACTGAACCATGCCCGCGAGGAGGCTGACACCGTCCTCGCGCGCCGGCTGTCCGGACCGCCCTTGAGTCCGGCGATCGCGGAATTTCTGCGCGGCTCCTGGCGTCACCACCTGGTCCAGGTGTGGCTGCGCGAGGGCGGCGACAGCGAGCGCATGGAGCGCGCTGTGTCGCTGGGCGATGCACTGGTGAAGGCCGATCGGCTCGCCGCCGAGGGGCGCGGCGGGGATCTGGCCGACCTCCTGCTGGCGCTGGAGCCGGGCATCGCAGAGTGTCTGGCCAGTTCCGGACTTGATCAGGACGCGGCCGAACATGGGCTGGCGATTCTGGTGAAGGGACTGGTGTACCCCAACACACCGCGCGACCTGTATCCGCCGCCGCCCCGGCAGGCGCAGGACGATGATGACGAGCGCCGGTTGTGGATCGACGCTGTGCCCATGCCACCCGTGCAGCAATCACAGATCGAGGTTCTGGATGCGCTCAAGACCGGTGATTGGCTGCAGGTCAGCAACCTGAAAGGCGAGTCCCTTGCAGTCAAAATCGCGTGGGTGAGTCCTCTGAGCGATCGCCGCCTGCTGGTGGACCGACGCGGCATGCGGGTGTTGGTGGTCTCGGTCTCCGACCTTGCGGCGATGGCGGCTGCCGGGCGCCTGCAGGTGGGATCGGAGCCGACCGCGTTCGAGCAGGCGATGCAGCATGTGCGCCGACAGCTTGACCACGCCGCCGAGCAGGTGCCGCACTGATCGATCCCGCTGTCGTGGTCAGGGAGGCCGACGGCGCTGCGCACCCGCAGTCATGCGCTGCGCACAAGCGCCGGTGCACCCGCTAGGATGTGGCGACCCCGCACAAGGAACGCTTGCATGACCATCACCATCGGCGTAGCTCGCGAGACCGCGTCCGGAGAACGTCGCGTCCCGCTGGTTCCGGAGACCGCCAGGAAGCTGGTGGCGCTGGGCGTGCGGCTGCGCATGCAGCGTGGCGCAGGCACTGCGGCTGGATTTACCGACGCGGCTTATGCCGACGTGGGCGTGCAGCTGGTCGACGATGCCGCCGCCGCACTCGGCGACGCCGACATCGTGTTGTGCGTGCAGCCCCCGCCGGTGCCGGTGCTGCAGGAATTGCGCACAGGTACCGTGCTGGTCGGACAATTGGCAGCCCAGGCAGAGGCGGCACGCAGTGAGGCGATCGTCGCGCGCGGGCTGGTGGCGTTCCCGCTGGAGCGCCTGCCGCGAACCACCCGCGCCCAGGCGATGGACGTACTCAGCTCGCAAGCCGGGATGGCCGGGTACAAGGCCGTGCTGCTTGGCGCCCAGCTGTCGCCGCGGTTCTTTCCCATGCTGACCACGGCCGCCGGCACCATCCGTCCGTCGCGGGTGCTGATCATCGGTGCAGGCGTCGCCGGCCTGCAGGCGGTTGCAACCGCCAAGCGTCTGGGGGCACAGGTGGAGGGCTTCGACGTGCGTCCGGAGACCCGCGAGCAGATCCAGTCATTGGGTGGGAAATTCCTCGACCTCGGGGTCAGCGCCGCCGGTGAAGGCGGCTATGCACGCCAGCTCACCGAGGAAGAGCGCGCCGAGCAGCAGCGCCGGCTGGGCGAGCATCTCAAGCTGGTCGACGTGGTGGTGACCACCGCGGCAGTTCCGGGACGCCCGGCCCCCAAGATCCTCACCGCGGCGATGGTCGCGGGAATGCGGCCGGGCAGTGTGGTCATCGACCTGGCGGCTGAAACCGGTGGCAACTGCGAGTGCACCCGGCCGGGGGAGACCATCGACATCGGCGGCGTCACCGTGGCGGGTCCGCTGAACCTTGCCAGCAGTGGTGCGACCCATGCCAGTGAGATGTTCGCCCGCAACGTGTTCAACTTCGTCAGCCTGTTCGTGCGCGACGGCGCGGTCCACTTTGACTGGGATGACGAGTTGCTGGCCAAGACGGTCTGGCCCGAGCGGCCGGTGCCGACCGATGCCGGCGTGACCGCCGAGGCGCTGCCTGGCAGCGCCTGATCGACTGACGCCGCCCTTGTAAAAAGGCCGGCGCTGCCACCGGCGCCGCAAACGCGCCGGACGATGATCGGGGCGTCAGTGCGGGCGGTCGGCCTTCTCGGGGGCCGGGTTGGCTTCGACCCAGGTCTTGCGCTGCGCGGGGGTCATCTCGCGCCATTGATTCCGCAGCGCCTTGCGCGCCTCCGGATCCATGCCACGCATCCTGGCGTAAAGGGCCCGCGCCTCGACCTTCTGCTCCGGCGTCATGTGGTTCCAGCGGTCCATGCCATGGCGGGCATGGCTGCGCTGTTCGGGCGTCAGGGTGCCCCAGCGCTTCGCACGCTCCAGCATGCGTTCGCGGCCGTCTGGATTGCTGTTCCAACGGTCGCGGGTCGGTGCCACCAGAGTGGCCTGGGTTTCGGCGCTGAGCTGGTCCCAGGCGGGCATGGTCGGCTCGGCGGCCAAGGCCGGCGCGCACATCGTGGCGGCAAACAGCGTCAGGGCGGCCGTACGTATTGATCGGGTCATGGGTATCGCTCCGTGGAGTGGGACAGTGCGTCCTCGTTGGACGCCAGCCAGAGGTAGAAGTCGGGGTTCTCGTCGAGTGCAGCGAGCAGGTTGCTGACCTCGACGTCGGTCACCGGCGCTGCCGACAGCGGAGCATCCGGGGTGCGCACCGGCGAGCGGTCAAATTGCAGGCCCACGCCGAGCACCAGGGCAAGTACTGCCGCGCTACCCGCCCAGGTCCATGCGCCGTTGCGACGTTCCCGTCGCGCCAGCGTCGCGGCACCGCGCACCTGTTGCAGACGGCTGCGCACCAGCGGGGAAACGGTGCTCAGCGCGTCCGCGTGCAGCCTGCGTACCGTCTGGTCGAAGCGCATTTCGGCGGCGGCGTCGTCGCCGTCCGGCGCCCCGGCGGATGGGTGGTTGTTCACTGCCAGTCCTCCAATTGGCTCTGCAGCGCCTTGCGGGCGCGTGACAGATGGGTTTTCACCGAGCCCTCGCTGCAGCCCATCACGTGTGCGGTGGTGGCGACGTCGAGCTCCTCGAAGATGCGCAAGGTGAAAGCTTCGCGCTGGCGCGGCGGCAGCGCGTGCAGCGCCGCGGCCAGGTGGGCGTAGGCTTCGCGGGAATCGTGCTGGCGGGAGGGGTCCGGGGCGTGATCGGGCCACTCGGGCAGGCTGCCGTCCTCACGCTCCTGCACAGGCGTGATCCAGCGCAGGCGGAAACTGCGCCGCCGCTGGATGTCGATGATGCGGCTGCGCAGGACGCGCCAGAACAGCGGTGTCCACTCCTCTGCCGGGCGATCCTGGTATTTGATCATCTTCATCATCGCGTCCTGGACCGCGTCCAAGGCATCCTCGCGCTGGCGCAGGCCGATTTCGGCGAAACGAAAGGCGCGCGTGCCCAGCGAGGCAAGAAACCCGTCCAGCGTCGCGGGCAGACGGACATCCTCCCTGGCCGGTCCGCGGTCAACGCGGTAGTCGGTCTCGGCAACGCTTGTGGAAGCGGGATCACTGATGTCATTGGTCACGAAATCAAGCATAGACGGCCGGCATCCGGTCGTTTGCGACGATCGCGTCGCGGGGCGGGTCGCAGCGGGCGCTGCATATCGGGAAACGCGCCAGGCTCCATGCGGTTGACACACAGCAGGCAAAATCCGTGCGCTGCGCAGATACGTTGCCGGCACGCGCTGCGGCGTGGTTATGATGGAGTCACTACCGGCGGGGGAAGCACAGATGGGCGAAGGGCTGATGGCGCATGCGTTTGCGATGCTTTACATCTTCATGCTGGCGGCCATTGCCGGGCATGTGATCATTTCCCGGGTGCCGGTGATCCTGCATACCCCGCTGATGTCGGGGTCCAACTTCATCCACGGCATCGTGCTGATCGGCGCGATGGTGGTGCTGGGCCATGCCGACACCACGCTGGAGAAGGTGATCGGCTTTGTGGCGGTGTTGATGGGTGCGGGCAACGCGGCCGGTGGGTACGTCGTCACCGAGCGGATGCTGGACATGTTCAAGCCGAGCGTGAAACCCGCGCCCGCCGATGCCGCGTCCGGTGCGCCGGATGGACATTCATGAGCGCGACGGAGCTGCAGTCGCTGTTGGCCGCCACCAGCTATTTCATCGCCGCCACGTTGTTCCTGCTGGGGCTGCAGCGGATGGCCTCGCCGCGGACTGCGCGCAGCGGTATCCGCTGGGCCGGCGCCGGGATGCTGGTGGCCACCGCCGCCACCTTCCTGCTGCCGGAGTTGCACAATCTGGGACTCATCGTCACCGCCCTGGTGATCGGTACGGTGGTCGCCTGGGTATCGGGCAAGAAGGTCGCGATCACCGACATGCCGCAGATGGTTGCGCTCTATAACGGTATGGGCGGCGGTGCCGCGGCCGCCATCGGTGCGGTGGAGCTGTTGCGCGCGTCGTCATCGGCGTACGCGCTACCCGGTGCGGCTGGCGACGTCGCCGCGCCCATGTCGAGTTTCACTCTGTCCCTGGCGGTCCTGGGTGCGGCCATCGGTGCGGTCTCGCTGTCGGGCTCGGTGATCGCGTGGGCGAAGCTGGACGGTCGCCTGGACCGGCGGGTGGTGTTTCCCGCCCAGCAGGCCATCAACGCGGTGGTCTTCGTGGCCATGTTGCTGGCCGGGGGCTGGGCGGTGGCAACCCTGCAGATGCCGGCGATCATCGCTTTCTTCGTTCTGGCCGTCTTGCTGGGCGTGCTGATGACGCTGCCGATCGGCGGCGCGGACATGCCGGTGGTGATCTCGCTGTACAACGCGTTGACCGGCCTGGCCGTTGCCTTCGAGGGCTTCGTGCTCGGCAACGAGGCCCTGATCATTGCCGGCACCATGGTCGGCGCAGCCGGCATGCTGCTGACGCGCCTGATGGCCAAGGCGATGAACCGGCCCATCAGCGGGGTGCTGTTCTCGCATTTCGGTGGCGGCGGTGAGGCGCAGGAAATCAGTGGTTCGCAGAAGCCCATCGAGGCCGGCGACGTCGCCGCGATGATGGCCTTCGCCGAGCGCGTCGTGGTGGTGCCTGGCTACGGCATGGCGGTCGCCCAGGCCCAGCACAAGGTGTGGGAGCTCGCCCAGCGTCTGAACGATCGCGGGGTGAAGGTGAAGTTCGCGATCCATCCGGTGGCCGGTCGGATGCCGGGGCATATGAACGTGTTGCTGGCGGAGGCGGGGGTGCCGTATGACCTGATTGTCGACATGGACGACATCAACCCGGAATTTCCGCAAACCGATGTCGTGCTGGTGATCGGTGCCAACGACGTGGTCAATCCGGTCGCCCGCACCGACCCGGCCAGCCCGATCTACGGGATGCCGATTCTCGACGTGATCAACGCCCGCCATACAGTGGTGATCAAACGTGGCAAGGGCACCGGTTTTGCCGGCATCGAGAACGCGCTGTTCTATGCCGACAACACCCGGATGCTCTACGGCGACGGTGCGGAGGCGGTCGGTGCGCTGGTGTCGGAGCTCAAGGCGCTGGACGCCTGAGGCCGACTGAGCGGCGCGGGGGTGCTGCGGGTGCCGATTTCGGCACCGGTGCCTCAGCGGCTGGCAATGGCCGCCGCAATCACCGCGGTTGCGAGCCAGATCAGATCGGCCGGGTCGTTGGCCACGCCCGCCAGGGTCCAGGCGTGGTGCAAGCCCAGCTTCACCGCCGAACTCCACGGCGGCAAGCCGAGCATGGCACCCAGATGCGCCGCAATGATCCACCAATGGGCGGCTGCCGCGATGAGTGCGGTCGCCACCGCGGCGAGCACCGCGCGCCGTACCCCGCGCTGCCAGGTTCCCAGGCGCAGGACGATCACCACGTCCAAGGCGCCCAGTACCGCCATCCAGCTGTGCAGGCGGCCGGTCGACAATGCGACCATCGCCCAGGCGGCGGCAAAACCGGCTACTCCGAGCACCAGCAGCATGAAGGAGAACAGATTGCCCGGCACGCGATGGGTGCGGCCGGCGGAACGCGGAGACGGGGGCATGGGGGACATCGCATCAGGCAGCTGCCCAGCATAGCGGGTGAGCGGTCTGCGGCATATTGGACTAGAATGGTCCTACTTGAGCCAGCAGCCCTAACGCATGTATTCCCGCAGCAGCGAACCCGTCCGTTTCGAGCGTAATTGCGCCGCCATCCTTGTGCCCCAGGGCGATGAAGTTGAACTCCCGGCCGGCTCGGTGGGATACATCACCCAGGGTCTGGGGGGCAGCTTCACCGTGTTCGTCGACGGCAATCTGTTCCGCATCGCCGGGCGGGACGCCGACGCGATCGGCAAGGAACCCACGCCTCCGCTGGAATTGGATGAGGGCGCCGACGATGACGCGGTGGAGGAGCTGGTGTGGCAGCAACTGCGTACCTGCTTTGATCCGGAGATCCCGATCAACGTGGTCGACCTCGGCCTGATCTACGAAGCCAAGGTACTGCCCCACCCGGAGGAGCCCGGCCAGCGTCTGGTGGAGGTCCGCATGACCCTGACCGCGCCGGGCTGCGGCATGGGCGAGGTGCTGGTGTCGGACGTCAGCGACAAGCTCAAATTGATCCCGACGGTGGTGGATACCGATGTGGAGCTGGTATTCGAGCCGCCGTGGAACCGGCACATGATGTCCGAGGCGGCGCGTCTGGAAACCGGAATGTTCTGAGTCGGACGGTCTATGGACCGGACCCGCACGCACACGGCCTTGACCCGCATCGGGACACCATCGCCACGATGACCCGACCAAACCGATTGGAGGAGCGCATGCATGTCGCAACGGTCACGTCCACGAGCCGGTATCTTGGCGCGGTACTCGCTCTCGCAGTCGTGCTTGCCATGAGCGGTTGCGCCGCCGCCGGCAGCGGCGCTTCGGTCGATCCGCCGGATGGGCGTGAGGGTGTTGCTGTGCCGCCCGCGGCGACGACCCCGCCGCTCCGGCCACGCGCGTCGGTACCGGCCACCCCGTCGGGACATTTCGACCGGCTCCCGGCCGACAGCCAATTCCAGCGCTTCATCGTCAAATACCGTGCCGATACGCCGCCCGGCAGGGATCCGGCCAGCGCCCGCGAGCGCTTGGCCGGCGTGCAGTCAGCGTCGGGGATACCGTTGGAGTGGCTACGCCGCCTGGGCGTGGACGCGGACGTGTTCAAGGCCGCGCAACCGCTGGATCGTCAGGCCGCAGCAGCGCTGATGGAGCGTTTTTCGGCCGACCCCGACGTGGAATACATCGAAGTCGACAGCGTGCTCACCATCCGCACGGGCGTGGATATTCCCCCGGTCAAGCCGCTCAGCGAGTAGGTGGCGGCATGGTGCCGCCTGCCGACGCCGATAGTGCGGTCCGCACCGCGTCCTTCAATTCCGGCAGCACCTCGCCTTCAAACCACGGATTGGCCTTGAACCAGGCCACGTTGCGGGGACTGGGGTGCGGCAGGGGCAGATAGCGGGGCAGGAAGTCGCGCCACTGGCGCATCGTGGCGGTGAGGTTGCCGGGACGGTGCGGGCCGAGGAAATACGCCTGCGCGTACTGGCCGATGAGGATGTTCAGGCGGACGCCCGGCAGCAATGGCAGCAGCCGAGAGTGCCAGGTTGCGCGGCATTCCGGGCGTGGCGGCGCATCCCCGGAGCCGGCCTTGCCGGGATAGCAGAATCCCATCGGCACGATCGCCACCTGGGAGGGGTCGTAGAACGTCGCTGCATCGGTGCCCAGCCACTCCCGCAGGCGCGCGCCGCTGGCATCGTCCCACGGCACCCCGCTGAGATGCACCTTGCGGCCCGGTGCCTGGCCGGCGATCAGCAGGCGGGCGCCGGCGGCTGCGGCCAGCACCGGGCGCGGCCCCAGCGGCAGATGGGCCTCGCAGAGGCGGCAGGCGCGTATGTCCACCAGCATGCGGTCCAGCGGCGTATCCGCGTGCGCCGGGTGAGGTGGCTCGTCGGACCCCGAGGGTATTGGTCTCACAGTGGCAGCAACTTGCCGGGATTGAGGATGCCGTCGGGATCGAACGCGTGCTTGATCTGCCGCATCAACGCCAGTGTCGGCGCGGAGATCGCCATGGGCATGAAGTCGCGCTTGGCCAGGCCGATGCCGTGCTCGCCCGACAACGTACCGTCGAGCGCTACCGCCAGCGCGAATACCCTGGCCATCGTCGCGGTTGCCCGCGCCGCCTGGTCGGGATCGGCGGGGTCATACATCAGGTTGACGTGCAGGTTGCCGTTGCCGGCGTGACCGAAGCAGACGATCGGCAGCCCGCACCCGGCCGACAGGTTCTGGACGCCTTCGACCAGGGCCGGAATGCGTGATACCGGGACGACCACGTCCTCGTTGATCTTGCCCGGAGCCAGCGTGCGCAGCGCGGGGGAGAGCGCTTTGCGCGCCGCCCACAGTTGCGTGCGCGATGCCTCGTCCGCAGCATCGTCAAGCGCCAGCAGACCGTCGCCGGATGCCGCCCGCATCAGCGCCTGGACGTCATCGGCCAGGTGTGCCGGATCGCCATCGGCTTCGATCATCAGCAGCGCGCCGGCGTTGGCGGGCAGGTCCGCGCCGCCGACCTCGCGCGCCAGCCGCACCGCCTGCGCGTCCATGAACTCCAGCATCGAGGGCGTGACGGGTTGCGCCATCAGCCGGGCCACTGCCTGCGCCGCGCTGGTGACATCGCGGTAGATCGCGCGCACGGCACGCCGCGCGGCGGGCGTGGGGGTCAGGCGCAGGGAGGCCTCGACAATCAGTGCCAGAGTGCCCTCGCTGCCGACCAGCAGGCGCTGCAGGTCGTAGCCGGTCGAGCCCTTGGTGGTGCGGCTGCCGCAGTGGATCAGCTCGCCGGTCCCGGTGACGGCCGTCAGGGCCAGCACATTGTCGCGGCTGGCCCCGTATTTCACCGCGCGCGGGCCGCCGGCATTGCAGGCAAGGTTGCCGCCCACCGTGCTGAACCCGGCACTGGTCGGGTCCGGCGGCCAGAACAGGCCGTGGGGAGCGAGCGCGGCCTGCAGATCGCCATTGATCACACCGGGCTGGACCACCGCGCAGCGGTCGCCCGCCGCAATGTCGATGATCCGGTCCATGCGCTCAAACGAGACCACCACGCCGCCCTGGACCGGCACGGCCGCGCCCGTCGTGTTGGTGCCGCGACCGCGGGCCACGACCGCTATCCGCTGGCTCCGGCAGGCACGCACCAGCGCCTGCACCTGGCCCATCGTGGTCGGCAGCGCGACCGCGTCCGGCAACGCGAGTTGGCGGGAATTGTCGTAGGCGTAGGCGAGCCGCTCGCTGTCATCCACCCGCCAGCCGTCACCGAGCAGGCTCGACATCTCGCGTTGCAGCGCAGGGGGCAGGGGCATCAGGCAGCGCTCGATAACGCGACTCAACAATCGTCGGCGCGAAAGGCGTCGCGCAGCCAGTTCAGGCGGGGCGTGGCCGGGTCGCCGTCGGCTTCCACCACATCGAACCGGCACGCCCCATTCGCGTAGCGCGGATGACGTTGCAGGAACAGCTGTGCGGCGCGGACCAGCTTGCGTTGCTTGCGACCGTCCACCGATGCCGCTCCGCCGCCAAAGCGGTCATCGCGCCGGTACCGGACCTCGATGAACACCAGGGTGTCGCCGTCCAGCATCACCAGATCCAGTTCACCCAACCGATAGTTGGCATTCGCGGCGACCGGCTGCAAGCCGGCCGCCACCAGATGGTCGCGGGCGGCGGTCTCCACCGCCGCGCCTACACCGCGGCGGTCAGCGGCCGGCACTGGCCTGCGGCACCGCGAAGCCGTCGCGGAAGGTCGACCATGCCGGCGTGCGCTGGACCTTGCCGGAGGCATCGATCGCCAGCGTGCCGGTGGCACCGGCGACATTGGCTTCGGGAGACTGGGCCATCCGCTCAAGGTAGGCGGTGAGCAGCCAGGCATCGTGGCCGAAGGCGAACAGCCGCGCCGCCGCGCCGCGTGCGGTGGGCAGCCGGGTACCAATGCCGGCGGCCGATGGCAGGCCGGGCACGTTGCGTCCACTGGTCCAGGCCTCGGCCGGGAACGTGATGCCGTCCAGCACCCGATCCTCCTCCGCGGCGCCGGTGCCGGACAGCAACTGCGAGGTCGCCACCAGGGGCTTGCCGGCCAATCCCGCCATCGCCAGCCGCGGCATCAGTTCGCGCGCTGCGGGGCCGCGCATGGCGAGGTAGACAGCGTCCACGCCGCCTTCCTTCTGCGCGAACGGTGCCAGATCGGCGACCCCGGAACTCACCACGTCCGTCACCGCTGCGCCGAATTCACCGAGCCGTGCACGCAGGGCGGCGGTGGAGCGGTTGGCGTTGTCGTCACCGGCATTGACCACCAGCACCCGGCGCGCACCGCGCTCGGCCAGCAGGTCGGCTGCCGCGACGCCTTCTTCCTCCGGCGACAACGAGAAGCTGACATTGCCCGGCGGTGGGCTGACCGCACCCTGGTTGAGGGCGAGCATCGGTACCGGCAACGTGCCGCGGCGGAACAGCGCGTCCACACCCTCGCGCGACAGCGGGCCCACCACAAAATCGTTGCCGGCTGCTACGGCCTGCTCGTAGGCGCTGACCGCGCCCCCGGCGGTGCCATGGGTGTCATAGAACATCACGGCCGGGCGCTGACGCGATTCGGCGTAGTAGGCGCTCAGGAAGCCGTCGCGAACGGCGGCGGCCGGCGCGGCGAGATCGCCGGTCAAGGGCAGCAGCAAGCCGAGCTTCAGCGGCGGGCGATAGCCGTCGCGATCCGCCGGCGGACGGCTGGAGGCGTCAAAGCCCCAGGCCGTGCGTTCCAGTGGCCGCGGCGGCGCCAGACCACGCGCCAGCAGGGCACGCGCCATATGGTTGTACAGCGGATCACCGACGGCCAAGCCAGCGGCCGCCGCCGCCAACGTGGCATCGTCCAGTTGACCCAGCAATGCGGCGATCTGCTGCGCATCGGCACCGCTGGCCAGCAACGCGGACGCCTGGGTCACCACCGGATGGACGCGTGGCCCGGTGGGTGCGGCGGTCGGAGCCATGGTGGTGCAGCCGGCAAGCAGCACGGTCGCGAAGGCCAGGGCGAACAGCCAGCCACGCAGGAGACGTCGAGCAGGAAGGTTCATCGGCAGGCGCTCGCCGCAGGACGGCGTTTACAGTTGAGGTCGGGCGATTCTACCTGTGGCGGTGGCCGCAGGACGTATAGCCCCGAGCGCGGTGGCGATCCGTGCGCACCGATCGCGAGACATCCGGCGCGCGCATCCCTACCATCATCGCGATGCACAAGCCCGGCACCCTGCACATCGTCGCCACCCCGATCGGCAATCTGGGCGATATCTCCACCCGCGCGCTGGCGGTGCTGGCCGCCGTGGATGCGATCTGCGCCGAGGACACCCGGCACACCCGCCAGTTGCTGGCGCACTTTGCGATGGAGCGGCCCCTGCTGGCCCTGCACCAGCACAACGAGGACGCGCAAGCCGCGCAACTGGTGGCGCGCCTGCAGGCCGGCGAATCGCTGGCGCTGGTGTCCGATGCAGGCACCCCGTTGATCAGCGACCCCGGCTTCCGGCTGGTGCGCGCAGCCCGCGCCGCTGGCATCCGCGTCTCCCCGGTCCCCGGCGCCTGCGCGGCGATCGCCGCGCTCAGCGTGGCCGGCATCGCCTCGGACCGGTTCGCCTTTGAAGGCTTCCTGCCGGCCAAGTCCGGCGCGCGGCGTGAACGGCTGACCCGGCTCGCATCCGAAACGCGCACCCTGGTGTTCTACGAGTCCGCCCATCGCATCGAAGAGTGCCTGGTCGACATGACCGCGGCATTCGGACCCACCCGCCCGGCAGTGCTCGCGCGTGAATTGACCAAGCTGTTCGAAACCGTCCTGGATGGCGGCGTGGGCGAGTTGCTGGCTCAGGTCCAGACCGACCCCAACCAGCGCCGCGGCGAGTTCGTTCTTGTGGTGGAAGGCGTCGGCGACGAAGCCCAGGCACAACTGATCGAAGGCCGCCGCCTCTACCTCAAGCTCGCCACGCAGCTGCCACCTTCCGCCGCCGCCAAACTTGCCGCCGAACTCAGCGGCGCGCCCCGCAAAGCGCTGTACGGCAGCGGCGATTGAATCGACAACTCTGGTCCCGCGCGCCGCTCCAATCACGGCACACCCCCTTAAGCCCTCCCACCGGCCACCGGTAACGTCCCGTTGCGCAGGTCAGGTGTCCCGCTCACCAAGCGAATATCGTGGAGCGACTGAGCGGGACACCTGACCTGCGCTGCCGATGCACTCGCACCCTCTGCCGATGCACTCGCACCCTCTGCCGATGCGCATGCACCCTCGGCCGGAAGGCATTCCCACGCTGTGCCCGGCTTGCTGAATTCCAGCGAGCCTTCGCATCACGACGAGCCCCGCAATCTCCGTGCACCCGTTAAACTACCCGTGGCGGAGTCGGCCAGACAGTCGCGTCATCGCAGCGGAGCAATCCGTCGCGGTGCCGAGGAAAGTCCGGGCTCCACAGGGCACGGTGCCAGGTAACGCCTGGGCGGCGCAAGCCGACGGAAAGTGCAACAGAGAGTAGACCGCCGAACGGTCCGGTATTCGCAAGAGTGCTGGGTGCGTGGCAAGGGTGAAACGGTGCGGTAAGAGCGCACCGCGAGTCTGGCAACAGACCGGCATGGCAAACCCCACCGGGAGCAAGACCAAATAGGGACCTAATGGCGCTGCCCGCGTCGGGTCCGGG
>JBDSPO010000035.1:0-5143 GCA_039930265.1 Lysobacter sp.
CCGCAGCCGATCCGGGACGAACTGCTGGCGCCTGATCCGCTCGCCATCGACACGTCCGCCGCCGAACTCAGGGACGGCCTCAACCGCTGCCCGAAATGCGGTTCCACCGAGATCCGCCAGAAGCCCGGCAGCGATGTTCTCATCTGCCTGTATTGCCGCAACGAGTGGCACGCCGCGCGGGTCGAGGAGGAGTTCGGATTCGGCGAGGGGCTCGATGAACTGGAGGGCACCATCATCGCCTCCGGTGCACAGGATATCGCCGCCGACGCCGCCAGCCTGATCAGCTTCAAGTGCACCGGCTGCGGCGCGGAGGTCACGGTCAACACCGACAACGCGATGACGGCCCGGTGCCACTGGTGCCGCCACGTGTTCGGCGTCAACGAACAGGTGCCCAACGGGGCGGTGCCGGATGCGGTGCTGCCCTTCCACATCAAGAAGGACGATGCGGTCGCGCGGATCCGCCAGTTTGTGGACAAGCGGCGCATGTTCGCGCTGAAGGCCTTCAAGGAGGAATTCACTCCCGAGAATGTCGTTGGCGTCTACCTGCCCTACATGATCGTCGACGGCAGGGTCAGCGCCGCGGTCGCGGGACAGGGCGAGGTCGAGACGCGCCGCTACACGCGCGGCACCGGCGACAAGAAGGAGACCTACTACGACGCCGACGTCTATCAGGTCGATCGTCAGGTGGACTTCACCGTGGACGACCTGCCGCTGGAATCCTCCACCGAGCGCGGCAATCTGGACACGTCTGCCAACACCAACAACATCATCAACACCATCCTGCCGTTCGACACCAAGAACGCGGTGAAGTGGAACGCCTCATTCCTGTCCGGTTTCAACTCGGAGAAGCGCGATCGCGACGTGGCGCACCTGCAACCACGATTGGAGGATCAGCTGCTCTCGATCGCCCGCGCGCAGGTCGAGAAATCGGTCAGCCGCTACGACCGCGGCGTGCGCTGGGATCAGGAACGGCTCGACGTTCACGGCACCCGGTGGGTGTCGATGTACCTGCCGGTGTGGCTTTACTCGTATCAGCAGCCCGGCGGTAAAGGCGGTCTCATCCACTACATTGCTGTGAATGGCCGCACCGGCGAGACCATGGGCAGCGTACCGGTGCAACAGTGGAAGCTGATCCTGACCGCGCTGACGGTCGGCACGTTCCTGGAAGGCATTGCACTGGTGATCGTGGGGAGCGGGTTATGAGTGACGACAGTGGACTCTGGTTGCTGGCCCTCGGGCCAGCCGGCGCTGCGGCGTTGTATTGGGGCTTGTACCGCTATTACCGCAACACCGACAAATCGCACGCGTTCGAACATGAGACCACCGTCGATGCCAAGCCGGTGACCGGCTCGGATGCGAAAGTCAGTGAGCGCAAGGGCACCCAGGACACCCGCATCAGCGGCGACAACGTGAGTGCCTACCGCAAGCGCGTGCGGCGCATCCGGGATCCGGACACGTAGGCTTCCCCATCGTCGGTGCAGGCTCGGACAACCTCCACGCAGTGCTACATGACCAGGGGCGATACTGATGAAACTCATCACCGCAGCGGCCATGGCCGCGTCTTTGCTGATGGCAGGACCGGCGGCAAGCCAGACCGCCCCGCCGCTCACTGCCAAGGCTTCCAACCCCACAACCATGGGCTGGATGCATGGCTTCCCGCCCCCGGCCGCCAAAGTGATCCGATTCACGGACTCCGATTACTTCGCATTCCCCAAGCTGCGCTGGACGGTGTGCCACTTCCGCGAGCTGATGCCGACCGCCGCGGTGGACAACGGACCGCGCGGCGAGCGCGAGCTGCCCACCTCGCTGGATCCCGCCCTTGACGCGGTGACGTTCACGCCGCTGGGTTCCAACTCGACGATGACCTGGGCGCAGGCGTTCGACGCCAATTACACCGATGGCGTTCTGGTCATGCACCGCGGTCGCGTCGTCTACGAACGCTACGCCGGCTGCCTCGATGCGAACACCCTGCACGGCGCGATGTCGGTGACCAAGTCGCTCACCGGTCTGCTGGGCGAGACGTTGGTGGCGGAGGGTGCGCTGGACGAGACCGCATTGGTCGCGACGCTCATACCGGAGCTGAAAGGCAGCGCCTTCGGTGATGCCACTGTCCGCCAGGTTATGGACATGACCACGGGGCTGGACTATTCGGAGGACTACGCCGATCCCGACGCGGAGGTATGGACCTACGCCAAAGCCGGCAGCCCGCTGCCAGTGCCGGAGGGCTACGAGGGTCCGCGCAGCTATTTCGAATACCTGCAGACGGTGCAAAAGAAAGGCGCGCATGGCGCGGCGTTCGGCTACAAGACCGTCAACGCCGATGCACTTGGCTGGCTGATCGCCCGCGCCACCGGCGAGTCGGTTGCCGACGTGCTCTCCAAACGCATCTGGAGCCGGCTCGGCACCCGACGCGAAGCGTTCTACACCGTTGATTCAATCGGTACGCCGTTTGCCGGCGGCGGGTTCAACGCCACGCTGCGTGACATGGCGCGGCTCGGCCAGATGATGCTGGCCGAAGGGCGCGTGGGCGATGAGCAAGTGATCTCCCGCGCCGCTGTGCAGCGCATCAGCAAAGGCGGCGATGCCGCCACGTTCGCCAAAGCCGGATACGATCTCCTGCCCGGCTGGAGCTATGGCGGCATGTGGTGGGTGAGCAACGACGATCACGGCGCCTACGCGGCGCGGGGCGTGCATGGCCAGACGATCTGGATCGATCCGGCCGCCGACATGGTCATTGTGCGCTTTGCCTCCAACCCGGTTGCGGCCAACGCCGCCAGTGACCCCACGTCCCTGCCCGCGTACCGCGCGGTAGCCGATTATCTGATGACCAAGGAACGGCCAGCGAAGCGGAGCCCCTGAGCACGGGATGGGTGCCGTCGCTGTTTCGACGGCCCCTTCCCACTTCGAGCCCTTGCGTGTTTACCCGCCGAGGCTACGGGTTGGCCGGCGCGAGACGATGCTCGGCTTGCTCGCAGACCACCAGCTCATGCGCCGCGGTGACGGTGCCGATTGCCCGGACACGTTGACCGACCGCCAATGCGGTCACGTCCACCTGCCCTGCCTTGCACAGGTTCCAGCGCGCCGGCAGCTGCACCGACACGCGCCCGCTGGATCCGGTGTCCAGCAGGACCACCGCGTTGCCGTCGTAGGTCCACGGCTGGGTATCGATGGAGACGATGGTGCCATCGACCGTGGCCTGGCTGCCCAGGGTCAGGGCATTGCCCGGTGCTGTACTCGCGCAGCCGAGGGTGGCCAGCGCAATGCAGGCGGCGGTGGTCAGGTAGCAAGACAGCTTCAGCGACATGCGAATTCCCAAACGATTCGAGGAAGCGAAACCTTATCCGATTGCAGATGCCGTGAATGCCTTGCTGGAGACGCGGCCGTCAACCGAAGCTTGGCATCGGCGGCCACAGCTCGGGCGTAGGCACCCGGAAGTCGCGGCACACGAATATGTCGGGGTGCCCGCTTTCCTCGTTCTCCACCCCGAATGGGGTCACCACCTGCCCGGCGAGGGTGCAGGTGGCGGGCGCGTCGCTGATGCCCTCGGCGTCGTCGCCCAACACGATCACCGTCAGTGGAGGCGGATTTCCCGCGCCGCGCGCCCAGTAGCTGTTGATGGTGCCGATCGCCGGCGGCAGGCCAAACATCGGCCCGTAGCGATCGATGGCGCCGGCTTCCCCATAGTTGTTGGCGAAAATCGCGGTGCGCGCACGCTCGCCCGCCGGAAGCGCTTCGTAGACGCGCGCAACCTCGGCAACCAACTCCGGCCACCCGACCTGCTCGGCAAAGGTGTCATGCACGCGCCGACTGATGCGCCAGCCGTCGGAGCCGATCGGTGCCAGCGGCAGCGCCACCAGCGCGGTGGACGCAAATGCGCCAACCAGCACCACCCCAGCGCCCACCCGCGCCAGGCGTGCCGTGTGCTGGCGCAGGCGGAAGATCCACGCTTCCAGTGCCACCGCGCCCGCCGCAAGCAGCATCGGATAGCCCGGCGCCATGTAGTAGTCGCGACCCCGCACCAGCAGAAACAACGCCAGCGGAATAGCGTACATCCATATCAGGACTCGCCAGCGCGCGGCCGCTTTTGCAAACCCCAGCCACGCCAGACCCGCGATCCACAGCGGCGCCGTGAGTGGACTGGCGACCACCGTCAGCTGCCCAAGCAGGAAACCGTCGGTGCGGCCGATGCGCACGTCACGCTCGTGCAGGTGGCGGGCGAAATCCAGATAGATGAAATCATGCTGCCACTGCCACCAGCCATTGGGCAGGAACAGCAACACCGACGCGGCGACGCCCGCCCACAGCCAAGGGCTGCGCAGATGGACTCGCAGCGGAGTAGCCAGCACTCCGATTGCCGCGCCCACTGCCCAGAACAGCATGGTGTAGCGCGTCATCATGCCCAGACCGACCGCCACGCCGACGACCAGCCACCAGCGCTCATCGCCGCCATTGGCAACGCGCAGCAGCACCCATGCCATCAGCACCACCCACAGGTACTCGATACCCGTGTACATCAGCATGCTGCCCATCAGCATCGACAGCGGCGCGCACGCGACCGCCAGTGCTGCTACCACCTGGGCCATGCGCTTTCCGCCAAGCTCGCGCGCGATCAGGCCGGCGAGCAACATCGCGCCGCTCTGTGCCAGTGCGGCCGGAACCCGGAACGCGGTCAACGAATCGCCGAACAGCGCGGTCGACAAAGTCGCCAGGAAAGGCGTCAGCGGCGGATAGGCGACATAGCCCCACGCCAGATGTCGCGCATCGCCCCACACCGCCAACTCATCGCGATGGAAGCCGTAATTGGCGTTGGCGACCAGGTGCAGCAGCAAGCGTGCAAGCGTCAGGCCCAACAGGATGGTCAACGTTGTGCGTTGCTGCGCTCCGGATGGCCGCTGTTGCCGTGGATCACTGATCGGTAATGCCATCGTGCGTCCCCGGCGAAAAGCAGCGGTTGGTGGCGACTCGTTTTATCAGCGCTGCGGCAGCGCCCGGAACTCGCCCTGGGTCGGGCTTGCAAGACTGACGAAATAGATCGCCGCCCACGCGGCGATAAAGCCTGGAATGATCTCGTAGATGCCGGGCCCACCCATGAAGCTCACATCCCAGCCCAACAATATCCAACCGATCACGGTGAGCGCACCGA
>JBDSPO010000036.1:0-4702 GCA_039930265.1 Lysobacter sp.
TGCCGCCATCTTCAAGAAGGGCGACAAGGTTTCCGGCCAGATCAAGTCGATCACCGACTTCGGCATCTTCATCGGCCTGGACGGCGGTATCGACGGCCTGGTGCACCTGTCCGACATCAGCTGGAACTCCACCGGCGAAGATCTCGCCCGCAACTACAAGAAGGGCGACACCCTGGAAGCCGTCGTGCTGGCCGTGGATCCGGAGCGCGAGCGCATCAGCCTGGGCGTGAAGCAGATGGAACAGGATCCGTTCGGTCAGTACATGGCGTCCAACACCCGCGGTTCGATCGTTACCGGTGTCGTCAAGGAAGTCGACGAGAAGGGTGCCACCATCGAATTGGCCGACGGCATCGAAGGCTACGTGGCGGCGCGCGACATCTCCAAGGACCGCGTGGACGACGCCAGCAAGGTGCTCAAGATCGGCGACGAGATCGAAGCACGCTTCATCGGCATGGACCGCAAGGGCCGTACGATGCAGCTGTCGATCAAGGGCAAGGACGAGGCGGAGATGCAGGAAGCGGTTTCCGACTACAACCGCGCCAGCGCGGATGCGGCCAGCGGCACCACCAAGCTGGGTGCATTGCTGCGTGAGCAGTTGAACAGCAACAAGTCCGAGTGATTCATACCGGCGCGCTGCCGATCCAGGCGGCGCACCGGCATCGGACGCGTTGTTGATGCACCACGAGTACGGCCCGGCTTTGGCCGGGCCGTACTTCGTTTGCAGCACCCCTTTTCTTTCTGAAGAATGGCCGGCAACGGCCCTCCCTGACGCCCATGACCAAATCCGAACTCATCGAGATCCTGTCCCAGCGCCAGCCGCATCTGAAAGGCGAGGACGTGGATCTGGCGGTGAAGGCCTTGCTGGAGATGATGGGCGGCTCGCTGGCCAACGGCGAGCGTATCGAGGTGCGGGGTTTCGGCAGTTTCTCGTTGCATTACCGGCCACCGCGGATGGGACGCAATCCCAAGACCGGGGAGTCGGTGGCGCTCTCGGGCAAGCACGTTCCCCACTTCAAGCCCGGCAAGGAGCTGCGCGAGCGCGTCAGCGATGCCGTGCCGGTGGAAGAGGCAGACTGAGTCTGCCCACGCTTGTTCAGGGCACGCCGTTGCGGCGCGTCCGACCTCTGTTCAGCTAAGCTGTCCGTCCAGCAGGGCGCAGCCCGGAGACTGTCATGCGCGTCATCCGATTCCTCATTGCATTCGCCTGTCTTGCATTGGGCGCCGTGATCGGCGCGCTCAATCGTCAACCTGTCTCCATTGATGTTGGTTTCGCCCATCTGGCCTCCAATCTCGGCATCGTCATGCTGGTGTGCGTGCTCGCAGGGGTGTTGATCGGGGGCTCGGCGATTGCCGCCAGCGTGGTGTTTCCCCTGCGGCGCAGGCTGCAGCGCGCCGAGCGGGCAACTTGTCCGGATAGCGCGCGATCAAGCGTGAGCTGAACCATGGCATTCATCAGCGAGTGGCTGTGGTTCTTCCTTCTGCTGCCGGTGGCAGCGGTCACCGGCTGGGTGGTCGGCCGGCGTGGCGGTGAGAGGCACAGCACCACCCAGGTCAGTCGGCTGTCGACCACCTACTTTCGCGGCCTCAATTACTTGCTCAACGAGCAGCCCGACAAGGCGATCGAGCTGTTTCTGCATATTGCCGAGCTGGACAAGGACACCTTCGAGACCCAGGTCGCACTTGGACACCTGTTTCGCCGTCGCGGTGAAGTGGATCGCGCCATCCGACTGCACCAGGCGCTGGTGCAGCGTCCCGGTCTCAGCGATGCCCAGAAGGTCCAGGCGCTGCTCGCGCTCGGCGAGGACTACATGAAGTCCGGCCTGCTGGACCGCGCCGAAACGGTGTTCAGCGACCTGGTCGACCTCGACATGCGCGCGCCGTTGGCGTTGCGCCACCTGATCAACATCTACCAGTCCGAGCGCGAGTGGGACAAGGCGATCGAGAACGCCCAGCGGTATGAGGCGGCAACCGGCGAGTCCATGGGCAAGCTGATTGGCCAGTTCGAGTGTGAGCTCGCCGACCGCCACCGGGCGGCCGGCGATGTCGCTGCCGCGCGCGCAGCCGTTGCCCGCGCCTACCAGGCGGATGCCAACTCGGTCCGTGCCGGGATGCTGGAGGGCCGTCTTGAGGTGGAGTCGGGCCACGACGCGGCTGCGATACGCTCCTTTGAACGGGTGGCACGCACGGATCCCGACTATTTGCCCGAGGTGATGCCCGCGCTGCTGTCCTGTTACGAGAGCACCGGTGACGGCTCCGGCGCCCGGGCATTTCTGGCCGAGATGTGCGAGCACTACCGCGGCATCGCGCCGGTGCTGGCGCTGACGCGGATGGTGGACAGCCAGGACGGCGTCGCCGCGGCGCGCGCGTACCTTGCCAAGGAACTCAAGGATCGGCCGTCGGTGCGGGGTCAGGCCGCACTGATGGAGCTCAGTATTGCCGAAGGCGCAGACCCGTTGGCGACCCTGCACGACCTGAAGGACATCACCGAGCAGTTGCTGGTGCGTAATCCGAGCTATCGCTGTAACCAGTGCGGGTTTGGCGCGCGCAGTCATCATTGGCAATGCCCGAGCTGCAAGGCATGGGGCTCGGTCAAACCGCTCCTGAATTACGCGGTCGTCTAGCCGATGTTGCTCTGGATCGGGTTGCATCTGGCGATCGGCGCTGCCGGCACGTTGCTGGCGCGCCGCTACGCGGTGGCCCGCGACCTGCTCGACCATCCGGGCGAACGTCGAAGCCATCAAGTCGCCACGCCTCGCGGCGGCGGGATCGCGATCGTCGCTGCCGTGCTGGTTGCCGTGGTGGCGCTCGCCGTGCGCGACGAGTCGCAGCGCTGGCTGTTGGCAAGCTTCGGCGGCGGCCTGCTGCTGGTCGCCGGGATCGGGCTGCTGGACGATCATCGGCCGCTGTCGGCACGGCTGCGACTTGCGGTGCATGGTCTGGCAGGGTCGATATTTGCGGCCAGCGTGTATCTGGCCACGGGCAGTCCCTGGACCGCTCTCTTCGCATTGGCCCTGACGCTGGTCTTGACCAACATCTGGAATTTCATGGACGGCATCAACGGACTGGCGGCCAGTCAGGCGCTGCTGGTCGCGGGGGCACTGGGCTGGATGCTGGGCGGAAGCTGGGGCCTGCTGGCCCTTGCGCTTGCCGCCGCCTGCGCGGGTTTCCTGCCTTTCAACTTTCCATCAGCCCGGATATTTCTCGGCGATGTCGGCAGTGGCGCCATCGGATACGCGCTTGCCGGGTTGGTGACCATCGCGGTCATGCGGCATGCCACGACGGCGGCGTGGCTGCTGCTGCCTCTATCGGCCTTTTTGCTGGATGCCAGCCTCACCCTGATAATGCGTCTGCTGCAGGGTGAGCGCTGGTGGACGGCCCACACTCGACACGCGTACCAATGCTGGGCGCGGCGTGTTGGACACAGCAGGGTCACAATGGCGTACGCAGGATGGACCGCGTTAGCGGTTGGTGTGGCGGTTCTGTTCCAAGCTCAGGGGGCTCCAGCTGCGCTGTTGGCATCGGCAACGGCCTGTGTGACAGGAACGGCCGTGTGGTGGAAGCTGAACGAACGGAGTCGTTTATGAAACCAATAGGTGCCAAATGATCAGATTTCGCGATCGGTGGTCCGGCGCGCTGCCCCGGTTGGCGGTGGTGTTGCACGATCTGGCCATGGTGTGGGTTGTGTGGGTCGGGCTGCACCGCGTTCGCTACGGGGTGATGTTTGCTCCTCCCGAACTGCCGTTATGGTCGACCGAAATCGCGCTCGTGCTGCTGGCCCAAGGCCTCGTGTTCTGGCAGGTGGGGCTGTATCGCGGGCTGTGGCGTTTCGCCAGCGTCCCGGATCTGTGGAACATCTTCAAAGCCTGCGCGTTGGGGCTGTTCGCCATTGTTCTCGGACTGTTCCTCTACAACCGGTTGAATCTGGTCTCTCGCACCGTGCTGCTGATGTACCCCTTTGTGCTGATGGGCATGCTGGGAGCCCCGCGCTTGCTTTATCGCGCCTGGAAGGACGGCAATTCGGACCAGACCGACGCCGCATCAGTAAGAATCCTGGTGCTTGGTGCCGGCCAGGCGGGGGACGCGCTGGTGCGCGACCTTCGACGACTGGGTTCCTATCTGCCCGTCGGGTTCCTCGACGATGCCGGCCGCCTGCGTGGCAGCAAGGTGCAGGGCATTCCCGTGCTGGGACGGATCGACGAGGTGGCCGAGATTGCGCGGGAAACAGCGGCACGTCTGTTGGTGATCGCGATGCCGTCGGCGGATGCGGCCGACATGCAGCGGGTCGTGGCCGCGTGCGAGCGATCCGGGGTGCCGTTCCGGATGGTGCCGCGCTTGCGCGACACTCTTGAAGGCCGTTCGCTGCCGGGGCAATTGAAGGAAGTGGCGATCGAGGATCTTCTTGGACGCCAGCAGGTATTGCCGGACTGGAAGTCAATCCGCAGTTGGCTCGGCGCGCGCTCCGTCCTGGTTACCGGGGCGGGAGGGTCAGTGGGATCTGAGCTGTGTCGCCAGTGCGCGCGCCATGGGGCCCGCCGGATTGCCTTGGTGGAGCAGGACGAGTTTGCCTTGATAACTGTGCTGGCCACTCTGCGGCGTGACTTCCCCGATCTTGAATACATTCCCGTGCTTGGGGACTGCGGGGATCCTGCGGTGATCCAGCACGCTTTGCGCGCCGCCGAGCCGGAGGCGGTGTTCCACGCGG
>JBDSPO010000037.1:0-3603 GCA_039930265.1 Lysobacter sp.
TGCTGGTTGAACATTGAATCGATGATGTGGATGAAGGCCTCGTAGCAGTTGAACAGCCCGTGTCGCCCGGTCAGTAAATACCCTTCGAGCCAGCCTTGGCACTGGTGCTCACTGAGCATCGAGTCCACCACGCGCCCGCTGGGCGCGAGAAATTCGTCATTGGGTTCGGTGGCGGCGTCCCATTGGCGATTGGTCGTTTCGAACAGCGCGCCCAACTTGTTGGAGAGCGTCTCGTCCGGTCCAAAGACCCGGAAATTGCGCGCTTCATCGTTCAGCTTCGCCACATCGCGCAGGAATGGACCGAGCACGCTGGTGTCGCCGATGCCAAGGATGCCGGGCGCCGGCACTTCCACGGCATAGCTGCGAAAATCCGGCATCTTCAGGTCGCGCAGGAGAATGCCGCCATTGGCATGCGGATTGGCACCCATGCGCCGCTCACCCGTCGGGGCGAGTTCGGCCAGTTCGGCCTTGAGGCGCCCGTGGTCGTCGAATAATTCGTCGGGACGGTAACTGCGCAGCCATTGTTCCAACAGGACGAGATGCTCGGGATGAGTTCTTGGATTGGACAACGGCACCTGGTGGGCGCGGAAGGTGCCTTCAATCTGCACACCGTCGACCACTTTCGGTCCGGTCCAGCCTTTGGGAGACTTGAGCACGATCATTGGCCAGCGCGGGCGAGTGAGGTCGCCGTCAACTCGGGCCCGCTGCTGGATCGCCTTGATCTCAGCCACGACGGTGTCGAGCGTGTCAGCCATCGCCTGATGCATCAATGCAGGGTCGTCGCCCTCGACGAAGTGCGGGGTCCAGCCATAGCCGCGCAACAGCTGTTCCAGCTCCTCGTGGGTGATGCGCGCCAGGATCGTCGGGTTGGCGATCTTGTAGCCGTTCAAGTGCAGGATCGGCAACACCACGCCGTCGGTCGCAGGATCAAGGAGTTTGTTGGAATGCCAAGCCGTCGCCAGTGGCCCGGTTTCCGCTTCACCGTCGCCGACCACGCAGGCCACCACAAGCTCGGGATTGTCGAACACCGCGCCGAACGCGTGACTGAGCGAGTAACCCAGCTCGCCACCTTCGTGGATCGAACCGGGCGTTTCCGGCGAGGCGTGGCTCGGGATGCCGCCGGGGAAGGAGAACTGCTTGAACAGCTTCTGTAGTCCGGTCTCGTCCTGGCTGATTTCCGGATAGACCTCGCTGTAGGTGCCTTCGAGGTAGGTATTGCCGACCACCGCCGGGCCGCCGTGACCGGGGCCGGAGATGTAGATCATGTCCAGGTCGTACTGTTTGATGATCCGATTGAGATGGACATAGATGAAGTTCTGTCCCGGTGTCGTTCCCCAATGACCGAGCAGCATCGCTTTGACATCCGACAGGGCGAGCGGGCGTTTCAACAGCGGATTCTCACGCAGGTAGATCTGCCCGACGGATATGTAGTTGGTGGCACGCCAGTAGGCATCCATCCGTTCCAACAGATCTGGCGTCAGTGCTGTGGTTGGCCTGTTCATGCTCGGATGCCCTCTGGATGCAGATCACTGGATCGTCGAATCTTGCTTGGGGAGTTCAAACCCGCCCATGTGCCCACCCTGCCCGCCGCGGCCCGGCGTGAATGTGAGGAATGGCATGCATCAACCTAGATCCAAGTCAGAAGCGAAAGTTTTCGCGCATCACCACCACCGGAGCGTGGTGGATGTCGAAGTCATAATCGAAGATCCCCGTAGTCGTGGGGCCGACTCGCTGGGACAGGGCGGATTGATGCTGCAACGAAAGAAGTAACTGCCGCTCGCGCGCCGAAACGCTTCCTGCAGGTACCGGATCGCCGGCAACACGATCTCCGGCGCGAACGGCAGCGAAGCAGCGACTGCCCAAGGGCCGATCGCGCCGTAGTCGGTGAACCCGAAGTGTGTCGTCGAATTGTCCGACGCTCAGCTCCAAGCGTGGCGCCCATTGCCGTCGTAGCGGGCTGACGTCAAACTCGATCATTGATCCGGTCGATGTCTCGGATCTTGTGCTTGGGATGCTCGACATCTCCCTGCCATTTGCGTCCGCTACTCCACCGGAACAGCCTTCAGGTCAGGAGCGTCCGCCGGAGTCGGTTGGGATTCAAGTTTATGGATCAGCTGCTTCATCTCATCAATTTCGCGGACTTGGGCGTCGATAATGTTGTCCGCCAGTTCACGCACGCGCGGGTCGCGGATGTGCGCGCGACTGCTGGTGAGGATGGCGACGGAATGATGCGGAATCATCGCGCGCATGTAAGAGACGTCGTCGACCGTCTCCTGACTTCTGACCAGCCACAGCGACAACGCGAAGACCGCGACACTGCCGACCAGAATGGCCACGTTGGCTGATTGGTTCTCGTACATCTTGAGCATGAACAGCAGCATCACGATCGCCATCGTGGCGCCCATCACAAACGCCATATACAGCCGCGTTTCGCTGAAAAACACGTGATCCAGCGAGTAGGTGTTGAGGTACATCAGGATAAGCATCACCACCGTCGATGTGGCGATCATTGCGCCGAACTTCAGATACTTGGTCATGCTTGCTTCCTCTTTGAGGGGTCATAGCGTTTCCGGCCCAGCCGCAGCGCATTGGCGACCACCGATACCGAACTGAGGCTCATCGCCAGGGCGGCGATCATCGGACTGAGTAAAAGCCCGGTCAGCGGATACAGGACACCGGCTGCGATCGGCACGCCCAGCGCGTTGTACAGGAAGGCGAAACCCAGGTTCTGCTTCATGTTGGCAACGGTGTCGTTGGAAATCGCCTGCGCGCGAACAATGCCTCGCAGGTCACCTTTCACCAGCGTCACCTGGGCGCTGGACATCGCCACATCGGTACCGGTGCCCATCGCAATGCCAACATCAGCCCCGGCCAACGCGGGTGCGTCGTTGATCCCGTCGCCCGCCATGGCGACCTTGTGGCCCTTGGCCTGCAGCGCGCGAACCAGATCGATCTTGTCCTGCGGCCGTACCTCGCCATGGACTTCGTCGATGCCAAGCGTTCGCGCGACCGCGTTGGCAGTGGTGACGCCGTCCCCGGTGGCCATCACGATCTTCAAGCCCGCAGCGTGCAGGGATGCGATGGCATCGCCGGTCGTGGCCTTGATGGGGTCGGATACCGCAATCAGCCCGGCCAACGCACCATCGACTGCCAGATACATGACACTCGCGCCCGATGCGCGAAGCGCTTCGGCAGACGACGCAAGACTCGACGCGTCGACACCAACCTCTTCCATCAAGGCGGTATTACCGATCGCGAGCGAAGCGCCTCCGACCTTGCCGCGCACGCCGATGCCGGTGGCGGACTCGAAGCCTTCCGGTGTCTCCAAAGGCAGTTCCCGACGCCGCGCTTCCGCCACGATCGCATCCGCCAACGGGTGCTCGCTGCCCTGATCAAGACTGGCCGCCAGCCGCAGTACTTCGGTTTCCGAGAATCCTTCGGTAGCCATCACGGTCTGAAACGCTGGGCGTCCTTCCGTCAGAGTCCCGGTCTTGTCGACGATCAGGACGTCGATCTTGCGCAGGTTCTCGATTGCCTCGGCATCGCGGAACAGGACGCCCTCGCCGGCGGCCTTGCCGGTGGCCACCATGATCGACATCGGCG
>JBDSPO010000038.1:0-8668 GCA_039930265.1 Lysobacter sp.
TCGGGCCCACGGCATCGCTGGCGAGTGCGGTTTACGAAGGGGTTGTGCACCATCGCCGCCATGCGCCGCATCCCCATGCCTTCCGCTATCGGATGGCCCAGCTGTACCTCGATCTGGACGAGATCGAGACGGTGTTTGCGCAGCGCTGGCTGTGGTCCAGCGGGCGTCGCAACGTGGCCGAATTTCGCCGCGCTGACTATCTGGGGCCAACCGGGATGCCGTTGGCCGAGGCAGTGCGCCAACGCGTGGCCGCAGCCACCGGCTGTCGTCCCGACGGACCGATCCGGCTGCTGACCCATCTGCGCTACACCGGGCTGGTCTTCAATCCGGTCAGCTTCTACTACTGCTACGCCGCCGATGGCGTCAGCCTGCTCGCGGTGCTGGCCGAGATCACCAACACGCCCTGGAAGGAGCGCCACGCGTATGTGCTTCCGGTCGACACCGCACAGTCGCACGGCCGTGCGCTGCACTGGCAATTCGCCAAAACCTTCCACGTCTCGCCGTTCATCCCCATGGACTGCAGCTACGACTGGCGCCTCACCCCGCCCGCAGACGACCTGTGCGTGCACATGCAGGTGAGCCATCGCGGGCAGCCGACCTTCGACGCCACCCTGGCGCTGGAGCGGCGGCCACTGACGTCCGCGTCGCTGGCGCGGGTCCTGTGGCGGTTTCCCCTGATGACGGCGCAAGTCGTGGGTGCCATTCACTGGCAGGCGCTGCGGTTGTGGCTCAAGGGCAATCCCGTCCACGACCACCCCGCAACTCACTGAGCCTCAAGACCCATGAACCAGATTGCCGACACCGCTCCGCGACCTGCGCGTACCCGCACCCTCTCGCTGGAGGGGTTCCTGCGCAGCCAGTTGCTGCGCCGTCTGGAGGGTCTGCAGCACGGCCAACTGGTGTTGGTGGAAGGCGATACCGAGCAGGTATTCGGCAGTGTCGATACACGTCCGGACGCGTTGCAGGTGCGGGTGGAGGTGCTTGATCCGGCCTTCTATCGCGCCGTCGCGGCCAATGGCAGCGTGGGTGCAGGCGAGGCGTGGATGGACGGCCTGTGGCGCAGCGATGATCTGGTCGGTCTGATCCAGTTGCTGGTGCGCAACCGTGGGCTGGTCGATGGCATGGAGACCGGGATGGCGAGACTCGGGGGCATCGCGATGCGCGCCTGGCACGCGCTGCGGCGCAATACACGCGATGGCAGTCGCCGCAACATCGCTGCGCATTACGACCTGGGCAATGATTTTTTCAGCCTGTTCCTGTCGCCTGACCTGATGTATTCCTCGGCGCTGTGGGCGGGGACTGACGACACGCTGGAGCACGCCTCGCACCGCAAGCTGGAGCGTATCTGCGCGCAACTGGAGCTGCGGTCCGGGGATCGTGTGGTCGAAATCGGCACCGGCTGGGGGGGCTTCGCGCTGCATGCCGCCAGGCACTACGGCTGCCACGTCACCACCACCACGATCTCGCGCGAACAGCATGCGCTGGCGACCGCGCGGGTGGCGGAGGCGGGACTCACCGATCGGGTCACCCTGCTGCTGCAGGATTACCGCGATCTGGAAGGCCACTACGACAAGCTGGTCTCCATCGAGATGGTGGAAGCGATCGGAGCGCCGTATCTGGACACCTATTTCGACAGGCTGGGCTCATTGCTCAAGCCGGAGGGTCTGGCGATGGTGCAGGCGATCACGATCGAAGACCATCGGTACCAGCAGGCGCTGGAATCGGTCGACTTCATCAAACGTCACGTTTTTCCCGGCAGCTTCATTCCTTCGATCAATGCACTGCTGGCGGCCAAGACCCGCGCCAGCGATCTGGCCGTGATCGATCTGCACGACTTCGGGCATTCCTATGCGCTCACGTTGCAGACGTGGCGAGACCGCTTCATGGCGAAGCTCCCGCAGGTACGCGCCCAGGGTTTCGATGAGCGCTTTATCCGCATGTGGGAGTTTTACCTGGCGTACTGCGAAGGCGGCTTCCGCGAGCGCGCCATCGGAGTAGCGCATCTGCTGCTGGCCAAGCCGGGTTATCGCCGCAGCAGGCCGGGTGCAGTTGTCGGTCCGCCGGCGACGTCAGCCGGTCAGGGGGGCGCATGAACCCCTGGATGCAGATGCTGGTGGTATGGCTGCTGGCCGCGATCGTCATGTCGCTTGGCTGGCTCTGGCAGCGAGCCCGAAAAAACGCCGGCATCGTCGACGTGCTGTGGGCCGCCGGGGTCGGCGGCAGCGCGGTACTGATCGCGATCACCGGCAGCGGCGCGCCGGTGGTACGGGGCGCGCTGGGAGTGCTCGGCGGACTCTGGGGCGGGCGCCTCGCGTGGCATCTGTGGCGACGCGTGCGCGACGAGTCCGAAGATGGTCGCTACCGCTACCTGCGTGAGCACTGGAATGGCAGCCAGCTCAAGTTCTTCGCCTTCTTCCAGTTCCAGGCCTTGCTGGTTGCGCTGTTTGCGCTGCCGTTCCTGGCGGTGGCTTCCAACCCGCGCTTTTCTGTCGCGTGGTCGGCGATCGCTGGCGGCATATGGCTGCTCAGCGTCATCGGTGAGTCCGTTGCCGACAGCCAACTGGAGCG
The DNA here is from genome assembly GCA_039930265.1 of Lysobacter sp. GTDB lineage: Bacteria > Pseudomonadota > Gammaproteobacteria > Xanthomonadales > Xanthomonadaceae > Novilysobacter. The sequence continues at coordinate 2,569 of JBDSPO010000038.1, forward strand.
GTTCCGCAGCGATCCGGCCAATCGCGGCATTACCTGTCGCGACGGATTCTGGCGGTATTCGCGCCACCCCAATTATTTCTTCGAATGGCTGCACTGGTTGGCCTATGTCTGCCTCGCCATCGGTTCGCCCATTGCATGGCTGGCCTGGGCCGGGCCGGTCGTGATGTACGCGTTTCTGCGCTGGATCAGCGGCGTGCCCTACACCGAAAAACAGGCGCTGCGCAGCCGCGGCGAGGACTACCGCCGGTACCAGCGGACCACCGCGGTGCTCATTCCGTGGTTTCCCAAAAAGGATCCGTCATGAACACGATACCCACCGAGCTGGCGCCCGACCGCCCGGCGCCAGGACTGCTGGGCCAGGCGGAACTGGGCCGTATTCCCGACGCTGTGTTGCGACTCGGCATCCGTCGCCTGTGCGCGCAACGTCTGCGCGAGGAGCGCGCGGGCGGCGCACCAGCGCAGGCGGCCCGCTATGCCGAGCGCATTGCGATGCTCCGGCACAGCCCCGTCGCCATCCATACCGAAGCTGCGAATGCCCAGCACTACGAATTGCCACCGGAATTCTTCGAGTTGTGCCTGGGCAAACACCTGAAATACTCCAGCTGTTACTACCCGCGCGGGGACGAATCGCTGGAGGAGGCCGAGGAGGCGATGTTGGCGCTGACCTGCGCGCGCGCCGAATTGGCCGACGGCCAGGACATCCTGGAATTGGGATGCGGCTGGGGGTCGCTGACCCTGTGGATGGCGGCGCGGTATCCCCGCGCCCGCATTGTCGCGGTGTCCAACTCGCACCAGCAGCGCGAGCACATTCTGGCCCGCTGTCAGGAGCGTGCTCTGGACAACGTGCAGGTGCTGACCCGCGATGTGAACCGTCTCCAACTGGAAACGGCAGGCTTCGACCGCTGCGTCACGGTCGAGATGTTTGAGCACATGCGCAACTACGACACCTTGCTGGGCCGCATCGGCCAGTGGCTGCGGCCCGGAGGCAAGTTGTTTGTGCACATTTTTGCCCACCAGCATCTGATGTATCCGTTCGAGACGGAGGGGGATGACAACTGGATGGGCCGGCATTTTTTTACCGGCGGGCTGATGCCCGCCTCCGACACCCTGCTGTGGTTCCAGTCCGCACTGCGCATCGATCAGCGCTGGCATCTGGACGGCACCCACTACCAGCGCACGGCCAACCACTGGCTGGCCAATCAGGACACGCGCCACGACGCGGTGATGCACGTGCTCACCAAGGCCTACGGCGAGCAGGGCGCCGCACTGTGGTTCCAGCGCTGGCGGATGTTCTGGATGTCGTGTGCCGAGTTGTTCGGTTTCGATGGCGGCCAGCAATGGCTGGTCGCGCACTACCGCTTCGTTCGCCCCTGACCGCCGACCCCCTTCACCGCTGGAGAGTCCCATGGGCACGTCCCGCAATTTCCTGCTCGCCTGCGGTCTGATGCTGGCCGGCAGTACTGCCCACGCCGACGATCTCCCGGCGATCACCCCGGTGCCAAATGTCGACCTGCCCAGGTTCATGGGCGACTGGTATGTGATTGCCACCATTCCCAGCTGGTTCGAGAAGGACGCCTGGAACCCCGTGGAGACGTACCGGCTGGAGCCCGACGGCCGCATCGACACCCTGTACCGCTATCGCAAAGGTGGCTTTGACGGTCCGCGCAAGGAAATCGCATCGACCGGGTTCGTCACCCCCGGAACCGGCAATGCGGTCTGGGGCGTGCAGCTGCTGTGGCCGATCAAGGCCCAGTACCTGATCACCTATGTCAACGACGACTACAGCCAGACCATCATCGCCCGCGACAAGCGCGACTATGTCTGGGTGATGGCAAGGACGCCCACGATTCCCCAGGCGGACTACGACGCGCTGGTGGAGCGGGTCCGGGATCTGCGCTACCCGATGGAACGCCTGCGCAAAGTGCCACAGGATGGCAGACCCTGAACCGCTGCTACCGCGCGCCGTGGGCCTACCCGAGGTGACCTTGCGATGCGCCGCATCGACCCGCATTCCTGCAGTGTTGTGTTCAATCCCAGGAGTCACCCGTGAGCCAGTACCGCAAAGATCCCGACGCCATCGCCCAACTCTCCCCCGAGCAGTTCCGGGTCACCCAGCAAGCGGGCACCGAAGCCCCGGGCAGTGGCGAGTATCTGCACCAACGGCACCCCGGCGTTTACGTTGACATCGTCTCCGGCGAGCCCTTGTTCGCCTCGGGCGACAAGTTCGATGCCGGTTGCGGCTGGCCTAGTTTCACCAAACCGATCGAGCCGGCCCACGTCAGTGAAGTGCGCGATACCAGCCACGGGATGGTTCGCGTGGAGGTCCGCTCGACCCACGGTGACAGCCATCTGGGGCATGTATTCCCGGATGGTCCCCCTGACCGCGGTGGACTACGCTATTGCATCAATTCGGCGTCGCTGCGCTTCATTCCGCGTGAGGAAATGCAGGCACAAGGCTACGGCGACTATCTCGACCAAGTGGAGGACATACGATGAGTACCGAACGCGCCGTGCTCGCCGGTGGCTGCTTCTGGGGCATGCAGGACCTTATCCGCCGTCAGGAAGGCGTCGTGTCGACCCGCGTCGGCTACACCGGCGGTGATGTGCCCAATGCGACCTATCGCAACCACGGCAGCCATGCGGAGGCGATCGAGATCGTGTTCGATCCGACCCGCACCAGCTACCGGAAAATGCTGGAGTTTTTTTTCCAGATCCACGACCCCACGACCGTCGATCGCCAGGGCAATGACCTCGGTACGTCCTACCGCTCGGCGATCTTCACCGCGTCCGATGAGCAGCGGCGGATCGCCGAAGACACCATCGCCGACGTCGACGCGTCCGGTTTGTGGCCCGGCAAGGTGGTCACCGGGGTGACACCCGTCGGCGATTTCTGGGAGGCCGAGCCGGAGCACCAGGATTACCTGGAACGCTTGCCCGATGGTTACACCTGCCATTTCGTGCGGCCGGATTGGGTCCTGCCACGCCGCGCCGAGGCGGGGTGATACCCGCTTCGTGAGCGAAACGGCGACAGGGCTGCATCCTCGCAACCGGCACCAGGGTCGTTACGACTTCGCGCTGCTGACGGCGGCGTGCGCGGAGTTGGCAGGTTTCCTGGTCACCACCCCAAGCGGCGACACCAGTCTGGATTTCGGCGATCCAAGCGCCGTGCGCGCTTTGAGCCGCGCGTTGTTGAAGGTCCAGTACGGGGTCGCGCACTGGGACATTCCCGACGGGTACCTGTGTCCGCCGATTCCCGGGCGGGCGGATTACGTTCACGGCTTGGCGGACCTGCTGGGCGAGGCAAATGACAGGGTCATTCCGCGCGGGTCGTCAGTGCGCGCGCTGGACGTCGGGGTGGGAGCCAACTGCATCTACCCGCTGCTGGGTCATGCCGAGTACGGCTGGTGTTTTGTGGGTACGGAGGTGGACGAGATGGCATTGCAATCGGCCGCTGCCATCGTGCGTTCGAATCCGGGGTTGGAAGCCGTCATCGAGTTGCGCCATCAGCCCGGTCGGGGCGAGCTGTTCGCCGGCATCGTGCAACCCGGCGAGACCTTCGACCTGACGCTCTGCAATCCGCCGTTCCACGCCTCCGCGCAGGACGCCGCGCGAGGCAGCCGTCGCAAGTGGCAGCAACTGGGCAAACCCGGCCCAGACCGCCGCGATCCCGCCTTGAACTTCGGTGGCCAGGCGACCGAACTGTGGTGCACGGGCGGCGAGGCTTCCTTTATCCGCCGGATGATCCGCGAAAGCGCGGGCATCGCGTCGCAGGTGCTGTGGTTCAGTTCCCTGGTCGCGAAGTCCGAGCACCTTGCCGAGATTCACCGGCAGCTGCGCAAGGCCGGCACGCACGAAGTGCGCGAGGTGGCGATGGCACAGGGCAGCAAGCAGAGCCGCTTCGTTGCCTGGACGTTCCACAACGTCAATGCGCGCAGTGCGTGGGCAAGGGCGCGCTGGCAGGAATAGGGCTGCCGCCGCCGCATCCTGCTTGGCTGGCGGGGCGCCCGTGTCAGAGCCGGCTCGACGCATCGCAGAGGATCCCGATGGCGTCGTCGTCCTGGCTGACGCACAGGTTGAATCCGGCCAACCCGGTGATTTGCCGGCTCTCGCCGTCGGGCACGGCGAAATGCTCGATTGCCTCGGAAGCGCAGGGTTCGGTCTGTGGATTGGCGAGCGGCGAGATGGTCCCGCACTCGCGCGGCAGCACTGTGTAGTAGCAGGCGCCGCTGGCGCTGCGCAGGCATTCGAAACGGGCGACGCCCGCCCGTGTCGTGGTCTGGCTATACAGAACGTCGGTGCCGTCGACGGTGGCGCGGGTGACATGGTTGCTGCCCCCAATATCGCAGCCGTACAGCGACAGTACGAAATACACCAGGGCCATGAGCTTCATACGTCACCTCCCGAAACGCGTGAGTGGACAAGCTGGACGCCGGCTTGACCGCTGCGGGTCAGTGCCGGCGCGGGCAATCACATATGCCGGAACAAAGTCATGAACGGCGCGCTGACGGACAGGGTTTCCGGCCGGGTCTTCAGGCGGACAGTCCCGCGGCCGCTGTCGTCGCGGACGACCCCGGCGATGGCCCGCAGGTTGACGATGGTGGAACGGTGGATCTGCTTGAACGTGCCCGGGTCGAGCACGGTGAGAAGCTCCTTGATCGGCGTGCGCAGCAGCGCTTCGCCTTCGGCCGTCATCACCGTGGTGTACTTGTTGTCGGCGCGGAAGTAGGCGACGTCGTCGACCAGAATCAGACGGGTTTCGCGGCCGGCGCTGGCGGTGATCCAGGTCAGCGGCGCGGGCGCCTCGACTGCGCGGGCGACGGGCGCCAGCCGCGCCAGCAGTGCAGCCAGCGCGCTGGCGTCGTTGTTGCCGGTGCGCGCCTGCAGGCGCTGGACCGTGGCCGCCAACCGCTCGGAGGTGATGGGTTTGAGCAGGTAGTCGACCGCGCCGCGTTCGAATGCGTCGATGGCGTACTGATCGTAGGCGGTCACGAAGACGATCTGGGTGGTCGGGCTGACTTCGGCCGCGGCGGTTGCGACCTCCAGGCCCGTCAGCCCGGGCATGCGGATGTCGAGGAAGGCGACGTGCGGCCGGTGTTCGACCAAGGCCTCCAGTGCGCTGGCGCCGTCCTCGCATTCGGCAAGGATCCGCAGCTGCGGCCAGGCCACCGCAAGCTGCGCGACCAGCGCCTGGCGCAGCAGGGCTTCGTCCTCGGCGATGATGCAGGTGGTGATGGACTCAGCCATGAGACACCTCTTGAGCAACGCCGGCGGGCAGGGTGATGGTGGCGGCGACACCGGCGGGGAAATTGGCGACCACCGCCAGTGCCGCGGTGCTGCCGTAGACCAGACGCAGGCGTTCGCGCACGTTTTTCAGGCCGATGCCGGTGCCACTGGTGCGGGTGTTGAAGCCTTCGCCGTCGTCGGCGACCGTCACCGCGACGATGCCGTCGGTGCTGCGCGCGCGGATCCACACCGTGCCGCCGCCGGTGCGTGGCTCCAGGCCGTGCTTGATGGCGTTCTCCACCAGGGTCTGCAACATCATCGGCGGCATCCGGGTGGCCCGCAGGTTTTCCGGCAGGTCGATCTGGACCGACAGGCGCGGCCCCATGCGGATCTTCAGGATCTCCAGGTACGCCAGGGCGCGTTCCAGTTCCGCGCCCAGGGTGGACTGCCCGGTGTCGGTACTGGGGAGCGAGTGGCGCAGGTACTGGATCAGATGGCCGAGCATCTCTTCGGCGCGAGCCGGATCGCTGCGGGTCAACAATTGCGCGCTGGCCAGCGTGTTGTAGAGGAAGTGCGGTTCGACCTGGGCGTGCAGCAGGCTCAGCTTGGCCACGGTGAGCTCCTTCTCGGTGGCGGTCTGGGCCGTATCGGCCTGCTCGTGGCGGCGGCGCTCGGCGACCCGGCGGGTGATCGCCCGGGTGATCGCTTCGGCGTTCTCGAAGTTGGTGGCGTCGTCAAACAGGAACCAGTCACTCCACGCGAGGGTTTCCGGCTCGCAGATCAGGGTGACGCTGCCGGTATCTACGCCGGGCGTGACCGTGGCGAGAATCTGGTTGCGCGGTGTCCCGAACCACAACATCGGGTTCCCACGCCCCAG
>JBDSPO010000039.1:0-20113 GCA_039930265.1 Lysobacter sp.
CAACAGCTGCAAGGCCAGCCGATGTCACAACTCGGCCAGCAGCTGGGCCTGAATGCCGAGCAGACCTCCGGCGCCGTGGCGGCGGCCTTGCCGTTGCTGATGGGCGCACTGGGCAGCAATGCCAGCCATGGAGATGGCGCCACGCAACTGTTGGGCGCGTTGCAGCGCGACCATGCCGGACTGGATATCGGCAACGTCCTGGGTGCCGTGATGGGCGGTGGTGGTGGTGGCAACGACATCCTCGGTCACATCCTTGGTGCGAAGCAGCAACCCGCCGCTCAGGGCCTCGGCGCTGCGACCGGTCTGGACAGCGACCGTGCTGGCACGCTGCTCAAGATGCTCGCACCGCTGGTGATGGCCTATCTTGCGAAGCAGGTCAGCAACCAGGGTGCTTCTCCGCAGGCACTTGGTGGCCTTCTGGGACAGGAAAAACAACAGATCCAGCAGCAAGGCGGCGTCGGCGGCGGCCTGCTGAGCGCGATTCTCGACCAGGATGGTGACGGTGCTTTTGGCTTGTCCGACGTGCTCAAGGTCGGCGGCTCGCTGTTCGGCGACAAACGCTGACCGATCGCTGATGGGCGCAGCCGGCAGCAGGCCGGTACTACAGGGCGTCGATATCACCCAGTGCCCGGATCAGTCGCCGGGCACGTTTGTCAGGTTTGCTCTTTGGCGCTTCATAGCCGGTGCGTGCGGCGGCCCGTGATGCGCGGGCTTTTTCTCTGGCCACCCGGGAGGCGTCCGACTCGCAGTACAGCGTCTGTGCCACGGTCGCCGAGCCACGTTTGCTGGCCAGCGCCAGTACCGTGATCTCGAAGGTTTCCTCACCGCGCGCAACACGCAATACGTCGCCTACGCGAACGGCGCGCGACACCTTGGGACGCTGGTCATCCACCTCGACCCTGCCGGCCTCGATCGCCTGTCGCGAGAGCGTGCGGTTCTTGAAGAACCGTGCCGCCCACAACCACTGATCAAGACGAACGTTACCCGCCACATCCGGCCCGGTCATGACTCACCCACGGCGCGGCCGGTCCCGGTGTGACGGATACCAGAAGGCCGCCCGGAGGCGGCCTTCTGTTGCAGCATATGCAGCATTGCCGGCCTGATTACTTGGCGGCGTCCGCAGCAGCGGCAGCGGCAGCGGTCTTGGCCTTCGCTTCGGCCTTGAATTTGGCCGCACCGGCCAGGTCTTCCTTGATCCGCGCCTTGCGACCTTCCAGCTCACGCAGGTAGTACAGCTTGCCGGCGCGAACCTTGCCGCGGCGCTTCACTTCCACCGAGTCGATGATCAGGCTGTGGCTCTGGAACACGCGCTCGACGCCGAAACCGTGGGAAATCTTGCGCACGGTGAAAGCGGAGTTCAGACCGGCATTCTTCATCGCGATGACCACGCCTTCATAGGCCTGCACACGCTCGCGGGTGCCTTCCTTGACCTTCACGTTGACAACGATGGTGTCACCGGGACCGAAGACGGGCAGTTCGCGGACGAGCTGGGCGGATTCGAATTCCTGCAGCAGAGTATGGATCGAGGGCTTGTTCATGGGTGAGGCCTGTTGGAGTAGTTGTAGCGCGAGTGCACGTGGACCCGCGTCTGGCGTGATGGGAGCTAAGCGGCGAATTGTAGCGGAGAACCGAGGTCAAACGCCAGTGGCGACAGGAGTGGCCCGCAACTGCCCGGGCGCCGGGCGCATGCGTATCGCTCAGCCGACGGGATCCGACCTGTCCCCTGCCGGGGTCTGGCTGACGCGCCACTGCTCCAGCAGCTTCCGGTCTGTCTTGGAAAGGGATGCCTCGTCAAACAGGTCCGGCCTGCGCTGCAGCGTGCGTACCAGCGATTGCTGCCGGCGCCAGCGCGCGATCTCGGCATGATTGCCCGACATCAGTACTGCCGGCACGGCCCCCAGTGCATGGTCTACCGGACGGGTGAAATGCGGGCAGTCCAGCAGCCCGTCCTCAAAGCTGTCCTGCACCGCCGACTCGGCATCGTTCAACGCCCCGTCCTGGAGGCGCGCGACGGCATCGATCACGACGGCGGCCGCCAGTTCGCCACCGGACAACACGTAGTCGCCGATCGACAACTCCTCGTCGACCTCGGCCGCGACCAACCGCTCGTCGATGCCCTCATAGCGGCCGCACAGCAGCAGCAAGCGTTCGCAGCCAGCCAGTTCGCGCACCTTGGCCTGGGTCATCGGCGCGCCCTGCGGACTCAGGTAGACGGTCCGGACCGGCCGGGGATCAGCGGCGCGGGCGGCCTGCAACGCCGCTCGCAGCGGATCGATCAGCATGACCATGCCGGGCCCTCCACCGAAGGGACGATCGTCAACCCGGCGATAGCTGCCCTCGGCATGATCACGGGGGTTCCAGCCTTGCAACGCGAGCAAGCCACGCTCAACCGCGCGACCGGTCACGCCAAAGGCGGCGCACTGGGCGATAAACTCGGGAAACAGGCTGATGACATCAATGCGCATGCGGGGACGCTAGAAATCAGGATCCCAGTCCACCGTCACCACACCCTGCTCCAGGTCGATGGCGGTGATGTATTGCGGCTGCACGAAGGGAATCATCCGCTCGCGCTCATCGTCGCGCGCCACCAGCACGTCGTTGGCGCCGGTCGAGAACAGGTGCGACACCTTGCCCAGATCGATACCGTCGACGGTATGGACACGCAAACCTTCCAGATCCGCCCAGTAGTACTCACCGGGCGAGGCAGCGGGCAAAGCGCTGCGCGGGACGTGAATTTCCAGGCCGTGCAGGGCTTCCGCGGCATCCCGGTCGGCAACCTCCGGGAACGTCGCCAGCACATGCTTGCCGGTATCGCGCCCGCGCACGCCGCTGCATTGGCGCTCGTTGCCCTGCGCGTCGCGCAGGGTCCAGGGCTGGTAGCGGAAAATGGCGTCGCGCGGCTCGGTCCAGGATTCAATCCTGACTTCGCCACGCAGACCAAGGGCACCCAGCACCCTGCCAAGGAGGATGCGGTGCCCGGAGTCGTTCATCCTAGAAGGCCGTGCGGCAAGCGCACGGCCACTGACTCAGGCCGCGCTGGTCGCCGGCGCGACGGCCAACTTCAACGCTTCCTTGTAGAGCATGGCGACCTTGTCCGACATCTGCGCGCCGGTGCCGACCCAATGCTGCACGCGAGCGGTGTCCAGCTCGACGCGCTTCTCACCACCGGCGGCCACCGGGTTGTAGAAACCCAGGCGCTCGATGTTGCGGCCGTCGCGGGCGCTGCGGCTGTCGGTGACGATGATGTGGTAGAAGGGGCGCTTCTTGGCGCCGCCGCGGGTCAGTCGAATCTTGACCATGGTCTGTTGTGTCCTGTCGTGCCCAGTCGCCGGGATGGCGAGGTAAGCCTGCAATTGTAGGGGATTGCGTACCGCGAAGGGAAGTGGCTTAGCCGAAGGGCATGCCGCCGCGGCCGCCCATCATGCCCTTCATGCCGCGCATCATGCCTTTCATACCTCCGCGGCCGAGCTTGCCCATCATTTTTTCCATCTGCTGATACTGCTTCATCAGCTTGTTCACTTCGGCCGGCGTGGTGCCTGCGCCGCGGGCGATGCGGGCGCGGCGCGAGCCGTTCAGCAGAGTGGGGTTGCGGCGCTCCTTGGCTGTCATCGAATTGATGATCGCCACCAGTCGCGGCACTTCCTTGCCGGTCACCTGCGATTTGACCGAGTCGGGGATCTGGCCCATGCCGGGCAGCTTTTCCATCAGGCTGCTGATGCCGCCCATGCTCTGCATCTGCTCGAGCTGGTCGCGCATGTCTTCCAGGTTGAATTTCTTGCCCTTGGCGACCTTCTCGGCAAGTTTCTGCGCTTTGTCCTGGTCGACCTGCTGCTCGACCTGCTCCACCAGCGACAGCACGTCGCCCATGTCCAGGATGCGGCTGGCAACGCGGTCGGGATGGAACACGTCCAGACCTTCGGGCTTCTCGCTGACGCCGATGAACTTGATCGGCTTGCCGGTGATGTAGCGCACGCTGAGGGCGGCGCCCCCGCGCGCGTCACCGTCGGTCTTGGTCAACACGACGCCGGTCAACGGCAACGCATCGCCGAACGCCTTGGCGGTGGCCGCCGCGTCCTGGCCGGTCATGGAGTCGACGACAAACAGGGTCTCGACCGGATTGACCGCCGCGTGCAGCGCCTTGATCTCGGCCATCATTGCCTCGTCGATGGCGAGGCGACCGGCGGTATCGACAATCAGCACGTCGATGAAGGACCTGCGCGCGTCCTCGATCGCGGCGCGCACGATCGCTTCGGGCTTCTGATCGGCGGTGGACGGGAAGAAAACCACGTCGACCTGCTCGGCCAGCGTCCTCAGCTGCTCGATCGCGGCGGGCCGGTAGACGTCGGCGCTGACCACCATCACCTTCTTCTTGCGCTTGTCCTTGAGGTGCTTGGCCAGCTTCGCGGTCGTGGTGGTCTTGCCTGCGCCCTGCAGGCCCGCCATCAGGATCACGGCCGGGGCGGGCACATTGAGATTGAGCTCGTTGGCCTGCGAGCCCATGACCGCAGTCATTTCGTCGCGCACGACCTTGATCAGCGCCTGACCGGGGGTCAGCGACTTGAGCACTTCCTGGCCCACCGCGCGCACCTTGATGCGCTCGATGAGGGCCTGCACCACGGGCAGCGCGACGTCGGCCTCGAGCAGCGCGATGCGCACCTCGCGCAGCGATTCGCGGATGTTCTCCTCGGACAGGCGACCGCGACCACGCAGGCGCTCGATGGTGCCGGACAGGCGCTGGGTGAGGGATTCGAACATGCGGTTGACCCTGGACAGAAATGGCGAAAGCGGTCGCGAAGTATAGCCCGCGTCAACCGGCCGACCATGTACGCCAACGCGTCAGGTGCGCTGAACACCCGATACCCGCGGCCGAACCGCGTGCGAAGATCCTGTCCCATTCCCGCCGGGCCCGGCGGCGCGGACCACGCTTCCCTGATACGGCACGATGTGCGCGGTATACAACCGCGTCTGCCGTGAGACACTTTCCCGATGACAATCGTTCTCATCAGCACCCTGCTCTACCTTTTCTCGACCGGGTTGCTGGTTGCGAACTTCCACCGTAGTGATGCGGCCGGCCGCGGGTGGCTGCCGCCGGCGATCGGAGGGGTGGTGCTGCACGCGGGCACCCACCTGGCGGCGTGGAACGGTCTGGGCGGCGCAGACATGCACTTTTATGCGGCACTGTCGCTGGTTGCGCTGGGCATGGCTGCCATGACAGTGGCGGTGGCCGCGAGGGGACGGATGGCTGCACTGGGCGTGGTGGTGTTTCCGCTGGCTGCGCTGGCTCTGGCCGGCTACCACCTGCATGGCCATGCGGCACCGGAGGCACTGGACTGGCGTCTGCAACTGCACGCCTGGATGGCGTTGCTTGCCTACGCGACGCTGGCGCTGGCCGCACTGCTGGCAATCATGCTCTGGCTGCAGGAGCGCGCGCTGCGCCGCCGCAGTCGGCAAGGGTGGTTGCGCGCCCTGCCCCCGCTGGTGGAGCTGGAAACACTTCTGTTCCGCACCATCAAGGTCGGTTTCGTGCTGCTTTCGGCGACGCTGCTGACCGGCGTGCTGTTCGTCAGTGACCTGCTCGCCCAGCACCTGGTCCACAAGACGGTGCTGAGCGTTCTGTCCTGGTTGACCTTTGGCGCGTTGCTGCTGGGGCGCTGGCGCTACGGCTGGCGAGGCGTTGTGGCCGTGCGTTGGACGCTGGCAGCCATGGCGCTGTTGGTACTGTCCTTCTTCGGCAGCAAGTTCGTACTCGAGATGGTCCTGGCGCCACCGCGCTGAGCCTGCGCGTGCCTCAGCTCCGCGGCTGGCCGCCTGCCGGCGGATACTGCTGCAGTCGCCCGATCACTGGCGCCACCTGCGCCTGCCGGCCCAGTGCGACACCCACACGCCCCAGAGCCTCAGCGAGTTCCTGACGGGAATCGGCGCGCAACGTCGCGTGGCCCACCTTGCGACCCTCGCGGGCCGACTTGCCGTAGTCGTGCCAATGGCCCGTGGCCTCGCCAAGCACCGGTTCCGGCGCGGGCATCGCACCCAGCCAGTTGAGCATGCAGGCATGTCCGAGCATGCGGGTCGCACCCAGCGGCAGACCGAGCACCGCACGCAGGTGGTTCTGGAACTGGCTGGTCTGGGCACCCTCGATGGTCCAGTGGCCGGAGTTGTGGACACGAGGCGCCATCTCGTTGGCGAGCAGTTCGCCGCCGCAGCAGAACAACTCCAGCGCGAACACGCCGACGTAGTCCAAGGCCTCGGCCAGCTTGCGGGCATGATCGATCGCCAGCGCTACCAGCGCATCACTCACAAGGGCCGGCGCGAGACTGGCAGAGAGCACGCCATCGACGTGCCAGTTCTCGGTCAACGCCCAACTGCGGAAGTCCCCCTGGCGGTCGCGCACGGCAACCACACTGAGCTCACGGTCGAAATTGACGAAGGCCTCCAGGATCAGCCCCACGGTGCTTGCCTGCGCGCCCAGCGCCTGCCAGGCGGCATCCGCATCGGAGGGTGAGCGCAGCCGGAACTGGCCTTTGCCGTCGTAGCCAAGCCGTCGGGTCTTGAGGATGCACGGCGCACCGACACAGGCGATCGCCTCATCCAACTGCGCACGCGTGTCGACCACCGCAAACGGCGCGACCGGGATCCCCAGTTCGCCAAACAGGTTCTTTTCCGCCAGCCGGTCCTGGGCGACCGCCAGCGCACGCGGGTCCGGAAATACCGGCAGGCGCTTGAGCAGGGCGTCCGCCGAGGCCGCAGGCACGTTTTCGAAATCGAACGTGGCCACATCAGCGCGCGAGGCAAACGTCTCCAGCGCCTCCACGTCTGAAAAGCCACCGGTCACCGTGGGCGCCAGGGGCGATGCGCAGGCATCTTCCGCAGGATCCAGCACCACGAAACGCACACCCAGCGGCGTGCCCGCCAACACCATCATCCGTGCCAGCTGACCGCCGCCCAGGATACCGACGGTCGTCATTGCCGCGGATCGTCATTGCCGGCGACGTCGGCGGTCTGGTGCGCACGGAACGCCTCCAGCGCCTCGGCCACATCGGCGTGGTCAGCCGCCAGCATCGCCGCGGCAAAGAGGGCGGCATTGGTAGCGCCTGCATTGCCGATGGCAAAGGTGGCCACCGGTACGCCGGCGGGCATTTGCACGATCGACAGCAAAGAGTCCATCCCGTTCAGCGCCTTGCTCTGCACGGGCACGCCCAGCACCGGTATCGCGGTTTTGGCGGCCAGCATGCCGGGCAGGTGCGCCGCGCCGCCCGCCCCGGCGATGATCGCGCGCAGCCCGCGGGCAGCGGCGGTCGCTGCATATTCGAACAACGCGTCGGGGGTCCGGTGCGCGGAAACCACCCTCACTTCATGGGGAATGCCCAGTGCCTCCAGTCGCGCGGCGGCGTGCTGCATCGTCTCCCAGTCGGAACGGGAGCCCATCACAAGGCCGACCAGCGGCTCCTGCACGGTGTCTGTCATGGTTGGACCCTAGGGCAAAACGGTATTCTACCGGGGACCCACGCAAGCGCCATGCGCGCAGGCGCCCCGACAATGCCATTCGCCGTCATTCCGCGAACCGTGCCCAGGAGAAACCGGCCCGATGGACCGTAAATTGCTTGACCTGCTCGTTTGCCCGACCACGCGCCAGTCGCTGGCAATGCTGGACGGTCGCGGCCTGAAGTCCCTCAACGCGGCGATCGCAACCGGCGCCGTGGTGTCTGCCGAAGGCAACCCGCAAACGCAGCCCTTGCGCGAGGCGCTGGTTACCCGCGACCGCGCGCTGGTCTATCGCGTCGACGACGGTATCCCGGTGCTGTTGGCAGAGGAAGCCATCGCGACCCGTCAGGTCGAAGGGTTTCCGCAGGCATGAGCGCTCCGCTGCAGCCCCCGGCCTGTGTCGACGAGGATGTTGCCCGCGCCTTGGCCGAGGACATCGGTACTGGAGATGTCACCGCCGCGCTGTTGCCCGACCATGGCGACTCCGCCTACCTGCTGTGCAAGGAAGACGCGGTGGTCTGTGGACGGCCGTGGTTTGACGCCTGCCATCGCGCGCTCGATCCCGACGTCCGCATCCAGTGGCACGTCGAGGAAGGCGAGCGGGTGCGCGCGGGAACCGTGCTGGCGATCCTGCACGGCCGCGCCCGCGCACTGGTGACCGCGGAGCGGACGTCGCTGAATTTCATGCAGACCCTGTCCGGTACGGCGACCACGACAGCCCGCCACGTCGAGGCAGTGGCCGGCACCGCCACCCGCATCCTGGATACCCGCAAGACCATCCCGGGTCTGCGTCAGGCGCAGAAATACGCGGTCCGCGCCGGCGGCGGCCTCAATCACCGCATCGGACTGTTCGATGCGGTGATGTTGAAGGAGAACCACGTGCGTGCCGCAGGCTCCATCGCCTCTGCCATCCGGGCAGCGCGGCAGATGCAGCCGGCGCTGCCGCTGATCGTGGAAGTGGAAACGCTGACCCAACTCAGCGAAGCGCTCGACGAGGGTTGCGACCGGATCCTGATCGACAATTTCGATGCCGCCCGCCGGAGAGAAGCAGTGCTAATCAACGCCGCGCATCCGCGCCCGGCGCCTTTGGAAGTATCCGGCGGCGTCGACCTGGCCGGCCTGCGCGCGATTGCCGAGGATGGCGTGGATTACATCTCGATAGGCGGTCTGACCAAGCACGTCCACGCGATCGACCTATCGCTCAAGCTCGGTCCGCCGCCCCGGGGTGCCTGACCATGCCCACCTTGCTCATCGTGATGATCGCAGGGTCGGTGGCCTTCGCTTTCTGGAGTGCAGGACGGGCGGCCGCCGAGCGCGCCGAAGTCCTGGGCCGCAAAGCATGCACCGCGGCCGGGGTGCAACTGCTCGACCAGACGGTGCATGTGATGGCAATCAAACTCTACCGCGGCGAGGACGGATGGCTGGGCTGGGAGCGGACGTTCCGCTTCGACTACTCGCGCGACGGTGAGGACCGCCACGTCGGACGCCTCGTCCTGCGGGGAAACCGGATGGTCGGTTTCACCGGACCGGTGGTAACGCCTACTTGACGACCCGCAGATGACCACCGCGGCGCTGCCCCGGCGAGTCGGTGCCATCTCCGTCCGGGTCGTGGTCCGGGTCCGGGTCGCCCGCGTGGTCCTGCGGTGAACTGTCGCTGGGCACCGCGCTCAACGCCGGGCGGGCCGGCGTCAGAGTCTTCTTCGACGCCTCAGGTCCGGCGCCGTGCGAGGCTTCCTCGCCGGTCTCTTCCGGCAGCACCATGCCCTGGCCGGTTTCGCGCGCGTAGATCGCGACCACCGCAGGAACCGGCACCGACACCGACTGGCTGACGCCACCGAAGCGCGCACTGAAGCGGATCCGGTCGTTGGTCATCTCCAATCCCGACACCGCCTGCTGGGCGACGTTGAGCACGATCTTGCCCTCACTCACCGCATGCATCGGGACCTGGACACCGTCGCGGGTGGCATCCACCAGCAGATGCGGTGTCATGTCGTTGTCGGCAATCCACTCGTACAGCGCCCGCAGCAGGTACGGGCGATGGCTGGTCATCACAGGGCTTTCGTCGGTCATGCAGTCAGTTTAGTGCAGCGCCACCGGTTGCGGAAAGGTCACCGCCCCGGAGACGCCGCCGCGCCGCGTCAAGCCGGCAGTTCGTTCAGCCGGCGCTCCTGTTCGGTCAGGCTGCGGGCAAAGCCGGGATTGCGGAAAATGCGGCTGCCGTAATCCTCCAGCGCCTTGCCATCCTTGGGCATGGCGATACCCAGCGCAGGCAGGCGCCAGATGATCGGCGCCATCGCGCAGTCGGCCAGACTCATCTCGGGGTTCAGAAAAAACTTGAATGCCTTGAACAACGGGACAGAGGCGGTGAGCAGCTCACGTAACCGCTTGCGCGCAGCATCGGCCTGGGCCTTGGTGCCGCTCTGGATCGCCTGCACCTGTGGCACCCAGTCGTGCTCCAGGCGCAAGGTTGCCAGACGGAGGCGCGCGCGCGAGAGCGGATCCACCGGCATCAGCGGGGGGTGCGGGTAGCGCTCGTCGAGGTACTCGCTGACCACGCTGGCGGCGTAAAGCACCAGATCGCGTTCGACCAGCGTCGGCACGGAGTGGTACGGGTTGAGATCGATCAGATCCTCGGGTGGATTCTGCGGATCCACCGGGATCAGGTCGTAGGTGACACCCTTGGCGGCCAGTACCAGCCTCACCCGATGACACAGTACGCAGTCGTTCGAGGAAAACAGGGTGAGGGCATTACGCATACGTGGGCTTGCCGCCATTTTCGACCTCTCCAACGTCCGGAATCCGCCGAACGCAAGACGCTGTCCACCCAACGCGGACAGTCGTCACGGCCTCAATTACCATCGCCACCAGCCAACCCCGACCACCTTCATGCCGCAGTCGCGGACGCTTTCAGCGCCCGCGCTACGCGGTGCCGCCGGTTCGACTCAGTGAACGTCCCTCCAGTATTCCCTGTTCAACATCCAGGCAAAGAACGTGAAGACCGCCAGGAACAGGATGACCCACACGCCGATGCCCTGGCGCTTGAGGATCGCCGGTTCACCTGCGTACTCGAGGAATGCGGTGATATCACGTACCGACTGGTCGAACTCCTGCGGATTCATCGTGCCCGGCTGGGTGACCGTCAAACCGGTGATCGTACGGGTCCCGGTGGCATCCGCGGCACCGTACTCCGCATGCTGCAATCCCTGCATCTGCCACAGCGGATTGGGCATGGCGACGTTCGGGAACAAGCGATTGTTCCAGCCCAGCGCGGTCGATTCGTCCAGATAGAACGACTTCATGTAGGTATACAGCCAATCAGCGCCGCGCGAGCGCGACACCAGGCTGAGGTCGGGCGGCATGTTGCCAAACCACTCTGCGGCACCTTCCTTGGGCATCGCGACCTCGATGTGGTCGCCGAACTTGGCGTCGGTGAACACAAGGTTCTGCATCACCTCGTCTTCGGTCAGGCCGAGGTCGGTTGCCATACGCGAATAGCGCAGGTACTTCAGCGAGTGGCAACCCGCGCAGTAGTTCAGATACAGCTTGGCACCGCGCTGGAGCGAGCCGCGATCGTTCAGATCGGTATCGGCTTGCTGCAAGGCACCACCACTGGCGGCAAAGGCCGCCGCCGACACCAGCAGGCCGGCGACGAAAAGGGCGCATTTGGCGAACATGTTCGATTTGACCATTATGGAGCGAGGGCTGAGGGACATCGACAGCTTACTCATGCGTCGTCACCCGCTCGGGCACCGGCTTGGTTTTGTCGATCTTCGTCCACACCGGCATGGTGATGAAGAAAGCGAAGTACAGGAATGTCAGCACGCGACCGATCTGGGTTTCCACCGGATCGGTACCCGGACCGGCGCCGATCTTGCCCAGCCAGATAAAGCACACCACCAACAAGCCGAGCATGAGCTTGGTGATCCAGCCCTTGTAGCGGACCGAGTTGACCTTGCTGCGATCCAGCCAGGGCACCGCGAACAGGACCGCGATCGCGCTGAACATGACCAGCACGCCGCCCAGCTTGTCCGGGATCACCCGCAACATCGCGTAGAACGGGGTGTAGTACCAGACCGGCTTGATGTGCTCCGGGGTCACCAGTCGATTGGCTTCCACGAAATTGTCATGCTCCAGGAACCAGCCGCCGAAGGCCGGTGCGAAGAAGATGATGAACGCGGCGATGATCAGGAAGAACCCGATGCCGACCAGATCGTGGACGGTGTAATACGGATGGAATGGAATGCCGTCGGCGGGCTTGTTGGCATCCCAGCGGTTGCCCTTGGGACCCTTCTTGATATCGACGCCGTCGGGGTTGTTGGAACCCACCTCGTGCAACGCACCCAGATGCAGCACGACCAGCAGCAGCAACACCAGCGGCAGCGCGATGACATGCAGCGCGAAGAACCGGCCCAGGGTGGCATCGGACGGCAGGTAGTCGCCCATGATCCACTCGGTAAGCTCCGGGCCGATCACCGGGATCGCACCAAACAGCGAGATGATCACCTTGGCGCCCCAGAACGACATCTGGCCCCACGGCAGCACATAGCCCATGAAGGCTTCCGCCATCAACACCAGGTAAATCAGCATGCCCAGGAGCCACACCAGCTCGCGCGGCTTGCGGTACGAGCCGTACATAAGGCCACGGAACATGTGCAGGTAGACGACGATGAAGAACAGCGAGGCACCGGTGGAGTGCATGTAGCGGATCAGCCAGCCCCACTCCACGTCGCGCATGATGTACTCGACCGACGAGAACGCCTCCGCCGCGCTCGGCTTGTAGTGCATGGTCAGGAAGATCCCGGTCAGGATCTGGTTGACCAGCGCCACCATGGCCAGCACGCCGAAGTAGTACCAGACGTTGAAGTTCTTGGGTGCGTAGTACTCGGTCATGTGCTTGCGGTAGACCGGCATCATGCCGGGCGCGCGCTCGTTGACCCAGTCCATCACGCCATTGGCGCTGCGGACAAAGATGTTGGCCATGACTCAGGCTGCTCCCTGGTTGGAAGAGGGGTCGAGACCGATCACGATGGTGTTGTCGTCGGCGTAGAAATGCGGCGGCACCAGCAGGTTGGTCGGCGCCGGGACGCCTTCGTACACCCGGCCTGCCATGTCGAACTTGGACTTGTGGCACGGGCAGAAATAACCGCCCTTCCAGCTCGAGTCGAAGGGTTCGGGGCGGATCTCCGCCTTCATCTCCGGCGAGCAGCCCAGGTGGGTGCACAGGCCGACGAGAACGGACACTTCGCGCTTGATCGAGCGCAGCTCGCGGAACTCTTCCAGCACATACGCGGGTTGCTGATCGGGATTGTTGGACAGCGGATCGCGCAGGTGATCGTCCAGCGTCGGCAGCGCCTCCAGGATGGCCTCGGAGCGGCGCACGATCCAGATCGGCTGGCCACGCCACTCACGCATCAGGCGCTGACCGGCTTCCAGCCCGGTGATGTCGACCGTCACCGGCGCACCGGCCTGCTTGGCCCGCTCACTGGGGTTCCACGACTTGATGAAAGGCACCGCGGCGACGCCCGCGCCCACAGCGCCAATCACGGCGGTGGTCGCGGTCAAAAACCGGCGACGGCCCTTGTTGACGGGTTCACCGGCGGGATCGCCGACACGCACATGTTGAGGATCATTGACCCCTGGGTTGGCCATCCGGCGCTCCGCAAAGCTGGTAATCGAAGTTCCGCCGCCCGCCCGGCGCCATTGGCGACGGTTGGCGACTCATAAAGACGTTCAAGTGTAACGGAAGGATGAATGGCTCGACAATCGGCGCGGCGTTTGCCGCGCACGTGAACGGCGGGCGTCAGTTCGTCGCGCGGTAGCGGTCGGCCAGCAGGCCCACGCGCTGCACGTAGCGCTCGGTCTCTTTGTACGGCGGCACGCCCTTGTACTTGGCCACCGCTCCTTCGCCCGCGTTGTACCCGGCGGCGGCGAGCGTGAGGTTGCCGTCGAAGCGCTTCAACAGCCATGCCAGGTACTCCACGCCACCCTGGATGTTCTGACCGGCATCGAACGCGTTGCTCACTTTGAACCGGCGCGCCGTGGCCGGCATCAGTTGCATCAAGCCCTGCGCGCCCACGCGGGACAATGCGTTGGGATTGAACGCGGACTCGGCATGGATGATCGCGCGCACAATCGCCTCTTCGATCCCGTGCGAGCGCGCTGCGGCAGCGATTTCGTCGCGGTAGGCCTCGCGGTTCAGGCGCACATTGCCGAAGTTCACGCCGGGCTTGCTGCCACAGGCGAAACAGGTCTCCATGTAGCTGTACGCGATCGTGCGCACGCCGCTCGCCCCCGCCACGCCTTTGGGGCGCGTGCTGGTGTAGTGGCGGACGCCGTCCTTGATATACGAGTACACCTGCCCCTCGACCCGGCGCGCGCCGCCGGAACCCGTCTTCACCGGACTGATCGGGGCGGCGCTGGTGAGGAACGTCGCCGGTGCTGCCGGATCAGGCGCTGGCGGCGGCGCGACCGCGGGATCCGACCGCGGAACGGCCGCGAGCGACGATGCAGGACTCGGCGAAGAAGAGCGTGTCGGCGGTGCGTCGGTGCTTACGGCGCGGCACTGGGCCCCGGCGATCCGCTTGCTGACATAGCTGCGTGCGCCATCGGGCGAGTCGCAGCGGTATACGGTGCCGGCCACCGCGGGCGCGGCAACCAGCACACAGGCCAGTCCGATGGTTAGACGTATCCCCCTCATGCGCCGAAGTCTCCCTCTTCACATAGCGTTTGCCAAGTATGCACTAAGGGAAACGCGACGCCGTTCGCGACGCGCGGCCGTTAGACTAGTGCCACCCTCCTGTTTGCAGACACGGCGCCGGCGCGCTGCTTCGCCTTGATGAAGCGGTTTGCGCTGTTCCGGTCCCACTTGCCATGACCGAACCCACCACTTCCAACCCGACAGCCCCGGCCGACCCTGCGGCCGATGCGCCACGTGGAAAGCTGTTCATCGAGACCCACGGCTGCCAGATGAACGAGTATGACTCGACCAAGATGGCCGACGTGCTGGCCGCCTCCGACGGATTGGAACTCACTGCCGACGTCACCGAAGCGGACGTGATCCTGATCAACACCTGCTCGATCCGCGAGCGCGCGCAGGACAAGGTGTTCAGCCGACTGGGGCGGTGGAAGGCCTTGAAGAAGGACGGCAAGCCGGTGCTGATCGGTGTGGGTGGATGCGTGGCCAGCCAGGAGGGCGAGGCCATAGTGAAACGCGCGCCCTACGTCGATCTGGTGTTTGGCCCGCAAACGCTGCACCGCCTGCCCGAATTGATCCGCGAGCGGCGCGCGACCGGTGTGCCGCAGATCGACATCAGCTTTCCGGAGATCGAGAAGTTCGACCGACTGCCTGAGCCGCGCGCGGAAGGCCCGACCGCGTTCGTGTCGATCATGGAGGGCTGCAGCAAGTACTGCAGCTTCTGCGTGGTGCCCTACACCCGCGGCGAAGAGGTCAGCCGGCCGTTCGAGGACGTGCTGGTGGAAGTGGCCCAATTGGCCGCCCAGGGCGTGCGCGAGATCCACCTGCTGGGACAGAACGTCAATGCCTATGCAGGCGCCATGACCGGCGACGATGGTCTGTCCCAGATTGCGGACCTCGGGCTGCTGGTCCGGACCATTGCGCAGATCGAGGGCGTCGCCCGGATCCGCTTCACGACCTCCCATCCGCTGGAGTTTTCCGACTCGCTGGTGGAGGCCTATCGGGACGTGCCCGAACTGGCCAACTACCTGCATCTGCCAGTGCAAGCCGGCAGCGACCGCATTCTGGCGGCGATGAAGCGCGGTTACACCACGCTGGAATTCAAGCAGAAGATCCGCAAGCTGCGCGCGGTGCGCCCGGACATTTCCATTTCTTCGGATTTCATTGTCGGCTTTCCAGGGGAAACCGAAGCCGACTTCGAGAAGACGATGAAGTTGATCGAGGACATCGGATTCGACCAGTCCTACTCGTTCATCTATTCGCGGCGTCCCGGCACGCCGGCGGCCGACCTGGAAGATCACACCAGCGATGCGGAGAAGCAGGCGCGACTGGCACGGTTGCAGGCGGCCATCAATGACAACGCACGCCGGATCAGCGAGTCGATGCTGGGCAGCGTCCAGCGCGTGCTGGTGGAGGGTCGCTCGCGGCGCGATGCCAATGAGTTGACCGGAAAAACCGAAAACATGCGCTCAGTCAACTTTGCCGGCGACCCGGCCCTGATCGGGCGGTTCGTCGATATCGTGGTGACCGACGCCATGAGCAATTCGCTGCGCGGGCGACTGGCGTCGGAATGATCCAGACGACGTAAACAGCCGGCGGTCCGCCGGCTGTTGGTAGCGCTGCCGGGGGCCGTCAGTCCACCGCGCCGATGTAGACCGCATCGCCATCGACATACGTCGCCAGGACCTTCAGGTCGCGCAACTGCCGCGGCTCGATCTGCAGCGGGTCCTGGGCGAACACGACGAAGTCCGCGCGTTTGCCCACCTCCAGGCTGCCCACCTCGTCCTCGTTGAAGCCGGCGTACGCCGCGTCCAGGGTGAAGCCGCGCAGGGCTTCATAGGCGGTGAGTTTTTCCTCCGGCTGCCAACCGCCCGTCGGCAGGCCGGCAGCGTCGGTGCGCGTGGTCGCGCTGTACAGGCCGAGCCGCGGATCCACTGACTCCACCGGAAAGTCGGAGCCCAGCGCCAATCGTGCGCCGCTGTCGCGCAGCTCCCGCCACGCGTAGGCCTGCTCGATGCGTTGCGGACCCAGGCGGTCACCCGCCCAGCCCATGTCGCTGGTCGCGTGGGTGGGCTGCATCGATGCAATCACCCCCAACTGTGCCAACCGCGGCAGATCCGCCGGGGTCATTACCTGCGCATGCTCGATGCGCCAGCGATGGTCATCGCCCGCTTCCTTGCCGAGCGCGCGGGCATACGCATCCAGCACTACCCGGTTGCCGCGGTCACCGATGGCGTGGGTCGCCACCTGGACGCCGCAACGGCGCGCTTTGGCAGTGGCCTTGTCCAGTTGTGCGGTGGTAGCCAGCAGCAAGCCGCGATTTCCCTGCTCGTCGCTGTAATCGGTCAACAGCGCGGCACCGCGACTGCCCAGCGCGCCATCGGCAAACAGCTTCACCGCACGCATCTGCAGGTGCCCGCCCGGGTGCTGGTAGAGACCGTCGCGGCACAATTTGTCCAGCGCCGCACCATCACCGTCGGCCATGGCATGCACGCGCAGCGGCATTTCGCCGCGATCGGCCAACCGCTGGTAGTGAGCCAGCGTCGCCGCCGACACGCCCGCGTCGTGCACGCCGGTCAAGCCATGCGCGACCGCCGCCTGCATCCCCAGCGCCAGCGCGCGCGAGGCGACCTCGTCCTCGAGCTCGGGCACATGCGCGTCCACCAGCGACATCGCCTCATCGATGAACACACCGGTGGGGGCGCCACCTGCGGCGCGTTCGATCTTGCCGCCATCAGGCTGCCAGTCACCGGTCAGATCGCGCGCCGCCCGTGCCATCGCGACGCTGTTGGCCCAGCCGGCGTGGCCGTCCACACGGCGCAGCCAGACCGGGCGATCGGGAAAGTGGGCGTCCAGATCGGCGGCCGTGGGGAACGCTTGGCCTGCCCAGCGGTTCTGATCCCAGCCACGTCCCAGCAGCCAGGTGCCCTCGGGCAGTCCCGCCGCGAAGTCGCGCAACCGCTGCAACGCCTCCTCCTTGCTCGTGGTGCCCGCCAGATCCACGCGCATCGCATTCAGCCCCAGGCCGGCGACATGGCCGTGCGCATCGATCAGTCCCGGCACCACAGTCGCCGGACCGACATCCAGCAGCACCGCGTCGGGAAATTGCGCCTGCAGTGCAGCGGCGCTGCCGAGTGCGAGAATGCGGCCGTCGCTGTCGAACGCCATCGCGTGCGCCCGCGGTCGGGCGGTGTCCATCGTGTGGATGCGGCCGGCGACCAGCACGGTGACCTCGACCGCCGGGGATGGCAGCGCCCACGGCAAAACACACGCCGCCAATGCACCCGCCAGCCACCTCGTCCTGATCATCCCTTTTGCCCGCATCGCCCTGCCCCTGATCCCATCGAAGCGGCCACTTTGCGAAAAGCCGACCGCGGGTGCAAGCTGGCCTGCCCCTCATGCATGGTTGAACCGATGGCAGCACCGACGATTTCCGAGTTCGCATTGGATCCGCCGGAGGTCGAGCGCCTGGCCAATCTTGCCGGTCCGTTCGAGGCACATCTGCGCAAGATCGAGCTGCGTACAGGCGTGGAGATCGCCAACCGGGGCAATATCTTCCGCCTGACCGGCACGCCGCTGGCCGTACGCACCGCCGAGAAGGTCGTACGCCAACTGTGGCGCGAGTCGGAGGAGGAAACCCTGGACGAGCACGCGATCCATCTTGCGCTGGCAGGCGCGGAGGCGCCGCGCGCCGCCGAGTCGGACATCTCGCCGCAGGAAGTGGTCATCCGCGTGAAGCGCGGCACCGTCCGTGGCCGCGGTCCCAACCAGCAGAAATATCTGCACGCGATCGCCACCAATGACATCAATTTCGGCATCGGTCCGGCCGGCACCGGCAAGACATTTCTGGCCGTGGCCAGCGCGGTAGAGGCGCTGAACGAGTCGCGGGTGCAGCGCCTGGTGCTAGTGCGCCCGGCGGTGGAGGCCGGCGAGAAACTCGGCTTCCTTCCCGGCGACCTGTCGCAAAAGGTCGATCCCTACCTGCGCCCCCTGTACGACGCGCTGTACGAGATGCTCGGGGTGGACAAGGTACTCAAGCTGCTGGAGCGCAACGTCATCGAGATCGCGCCGTTGGCGTACATGCGCGGGCGCACGCTGAACGATGCCTACGTGATTCTCGATGAGGCGCAGAACACCACCATCGAGCAGATGAAGATGTTCCTCACCCGGATCGGTTACGGCAGCACCGCCGTGGTCACCGGCGACCTCACCCAGAACGATCTGCCCAAGCACGTCAAATCCGGCCTGCAGGATGGGCTGGAAGTCCTGCGCGGCGTCGATGGCATCAGTTTCACGTTTTTCGACTCGCATGATGTGGTCCGGCATCCGCTGGTCGCACGCATCGTCAATGCCTACGAGGCGCGCGACGCCCAGGCACACTCGCTCGATCCGGCCGTTGCAGGCTGAGGTTCCGGAGCCGCCATGACCTTGGGACCCACCATCCTCGACGTATCCATCAGCTACGGATTGCCGCGCTCCGGCATCCCGGCTGCGACCAGCTTCCGGCGCTGGGCCGCGGCGGCGCTGGATGGCCGCATCCGCGAAGCCGACCTGGCCATCCGTCTGGTGGATGACCGGGAGGGTCAGGCCCTGAATCGCCATTACCGGGGCAAGGACTATCCGACCAACGTGCTCAGTTTTCCGGCCGATCTGCCGGAGGGCGTCAAACTGCCGCTGCTTGGCGACCTGGTGATTTGCGCCCCGGTGGTTGCGCGCGAAGCCATCGAACAGCGCAAGTCGGTGAACGCGCATTACGCGCATCTCACCGTGCACGGCATCCTGCACCTGCTGGGTTGGGATCATGAGGATGAGCGCGAGGCCGAATGCATGGAACAGCTTGAGCGCGAGATCCTGGCGACACTCGGTATTGGCGATCCCTACCGCGAGTTGGAGTAAGCCTCCCGCAATGACGCTGTCATCGCTGATGCATGCGTTAGACTCGCGCTGACGTCCATCCCCCGGGCGTATCCATGAATGCGAGCAATGTCCGAGGACGACAGTAGTACTTCCGCCCAACCCGCCGCGAACGATCAGCCCGATCGCCACGACAAGCGCCGCTCCTGGTTGGAGCGCATCAGCTCCGCGCTGTCCGGCGAGCCTTCCTCCCGCGAGGATCTGGTTGAATTGCTGCGTGACTGCGGCGCAGGTGGGTTGATCGAGGCCGACACCCTGACGATGATGGAGGGCGCGATCGCGATCTCCGACCTCAGTGTGGGCGACGTCATGATTCCGCGCTCCCAGATGGTGATGCTGTCGGCGGAGATGCCGTTCCGGCAGCTGATCGAGCAGGTGGTCGAATCCGGGCATTCGCGCTTCCCGGTGCACGGCGAGGACAAGGACCAGATCATCGGCATCCTGCTGGCCAAGGACCTGCTGCAGGGTGTCGTGGCCGACAACGGCGCGCCGAGCATCCACGCTCTGGTGCGGCCCGCGGTGCTGATCCCCGAATCCAAGCGGCTCAACATCCTGCTGCGCGAGTTCCGCCAGTCGCGCAACCATATGGCGATCGTGATCGACGAGCATGGCGGCGTCGCCGGACTGCTCACCATCGAGGATGTGCTGGAACAGATCGTCGGCGATATCGATGATGAGCACGATGATGCCGAGGACCCCGACGCGATGATCTCGGCGCATGCCGACGGTCAGTTTCTGGTCGACGCGCTGGCCCCGATCGAGGACTTCAACAGCCATTTTGGCGCGACCTTCGACGATGACGAGTACGACACGATCGGTGGCCTGGTGATCGCCGCGATCGGGCATCTGCCCGAAGCCGGCGAGGAACTGATCCTCGGCCGTTTCGTGTTCCGTGTTGCCAGCGCCGACGCCCGGCGCGTGCGCACCTTCCACGTCAGCGTGCTTGGCGATGCCTGAGTCGCAACGGGCTTACGACATACGCCGCATCCTGCCGATCACCCTGCCGCGGCTGCTCCTCGTGCTGCT
>JBDSPO010000040.1:0-3192 GCA_039930265.1 Lysobacter sp.
CCGCACCCAGCGCCGGATCGACCACTTTCATCCAGGCCAGTCCCTTGGCGCCGTACTTGGCCGCGTGCGCGGCGACCTCGTCGATCTGCTTGCGCGACAGACCGGCGCCGCCGGGCACGCACAACGCGACCACCCGCCCATCGGCGGCATTGGCCCAGTCGGTGAACACCTTGAATTCGCAGCCCTTGACCAGCTCCGCAATATCGGTGAACTCCATCGCGATGCGCAGGTCAGGCTTGTCGGAACCGAAGCGGCGCATCGCCTCCGCCCAGGTCATGCGCGGGAAGGGCTGCACCAGCTCCACGTCCATCACCTCGCGGAAGGCATCACGAATCATGGCCTCGGCGGTGTGCTGGACGTCGGCTTCCTCGACCCAGGCGAACTCCATGTCCAGCTGGGTGAACTCCAGCTGGCGGTCGGCGCGCAGCGCCTCGTCACGGAAGCAGCGCGCGATCTGGTAGTAGCGGTCGAAACCGGCCACCATCAGAATCTGCTTGAACAACTGCGGGGACTGCGGCAGGGCGTAGAACTCGCCGGGATGCATGCGCGCGGGCACCAGGAAATCGCGCGCGCCTTCCGGGGTGGCCTTGGTCAGGATCGGCGTTTCGATGTCCTGGAAGTCGCGCGCGTCCAGCCACCCGCGCAGCGCCCGAACCAGGCGGGTGCGGGTGCGCATCTTGCGCTGCATCTCCGCGCTGCGCAGGTCCAGGTAGCGGTAGCGCAGGCGGACTTCCTCACCAGGATTCTCGTGGGCATGGAACGGCAGCGGCTCGGCCTTGTTGAGGACCTCGATGCGGGTTGCCACCACTTCCACCTGGCCTGTGCGGATCTTGTTGTTGACCGCCTGGCGCCGGCGCACTGTGCCGGTAATCCGCAGGCAATCCTCATACCCGACCTGGGCCGCGAGGGCGACCACCGCATCATTGCCGTCCACCGCTGCGTCCGGCTCGGCGACCACCTGGACGATGCCTTCGTGGTCCCGCAGGTCTATGAAACACAATCCACCCAGGTCACGGGCCACATCGGCCCAGCCGCACAGGGAGACGGTCTGGCCGATCAGCGCTTCATCGATCAGGCCGCAGAAATGGGTACGCATGGGAACTCCGGAAAACGGGCGCGCCGGATCGTGCCGGCTGGACTGCCCAGTTTAGCGGGCGGACTGCCGTTTACGCTTGCGGGTTCAGGATTCCGCGGTCGCCGCCGGCTTCGCGGTGGCCGGCGCGGCCTCGGCCGGTTTCGCCGCAGGCGCCGCGGGGCTGGACTCGCTGGCCCCGGCGTCACCGGCGAGGTTGCGCTTCTTTTCCCCGTCCTTCTTGAAGTCGGTCTCGTACCAGCCACTGCCGGACAGGCGGAACTGCGGCGCGGTCAACTGGCGCCGCAACTCCGCCTTGCCGCACGCAGGGCAGTCGGTCGGATCGGCATCGGACAGCTTTTGCAGACGATCGAAATCATGACCGCAAGCGGCGCATTCAAAGGCGTAGATCGGCATGTGGACAGAACCCTATCAAAAAGCAAACGCGTGGATGCGCAGGGCAGCCGCGCGTGGACGGCGGACCGCCGATTTCGCGGCGCAGGGCGCTCGCGCTACCACGGTAAATGGGGCCGCCAGGTCACCGTTCAAGGGTGCGCCCGGGCGGGCGCTCCCCGCCGCACCAGTCAGGAGTGCGGCGTCGCCAACGGGGTTGCGCCGGTCGGCACGATTCCCGTTACTGCACCGTCTGCATTCGGGTCGTCGATCAATGGCGAGATCACCGATTCCTTGGCCGCACTCATTCGGTCCTCGGGATGGGGCGGCCTCGGCGCGTCGATCAGGTCCACGTCAAACGGCGAGCGCAACACCACCGACGGCAGCAGTGTATTCAGTGTGGTGTACAGGATCAGCGCGCCAAACAGCACGCCCGACAATTCGAACTCTTTGTGCAGGATGTTCGCCAGTACCAACGTGAACACCAGCGTCGGGGCCAGCGCCACCGAGACCTTGACGCTGCTGGTGGCGGATTCCCCGAAGATCAACCGACGCTGCAGCCACACCAGCCCGACGCGCAACGGCACCAGCACCAGCGTCACCAGCACACCCAGCCCGGCGGCCTCCCACGTCAGCGCATCGCGCGAGATCTCGGTTCCCGCGTGGAAAAAGTAGAAGGGCACGAAGAACGTCGCAAACAGCCGCAATGCGTGCATGTTCTCGTCGGAGGCCAGGCGGGGCATCCTCACCCGCAGCAGGCGCGCGACCAGTCCGGCGATGAAGGCGCCCACCAGGTAGTACACACCCAACTTGTAGGTGATGAACGCCGCAACCATTCCCACCATCACCAGCAGGGAGAACTCCGAGCCCGGCGCGTGCGGCACCACCCAGCGCCCCAGCGCGATGAATACCAACGGCAGCCCGACCATCATCAGGACCATCGCGCCTGTGGAGATAGCCAGCTGCGTGGTATCGCCCGCCTGCAGCACCACGAACAACGCCGCCAGCGCCAGCAGTTCTCCCGCGATCGCCTTGCTGGTGACCCAGAACCGCTCATCGGCGTTCAGGCCGAGCCGTTCCAGGGTATCCAGGATGAACCCGGTGGAGGGGGTCAGCAGGGCCAACGACACCAGCGCGGCGGACTGCCAGCCTAGCTCCAGGTAATGCCAGCTCAGCCACGCCAGGCCAACCAGTGCGGCGACCTGGGTGGTCAGATACACCATCAGCCGGCTCAGTTCCTTGCGCAGCGCCGCCAGGTCGACCTCAAGCCCGGCGAACAGGAACAGCGACGAGATACCCAACGTCGACAGCAGCACGATCACCGCATCGTGGGTGCGTTCACCCCACAGCAGCACCGCGCCGAGCCCGAGCAGCAGACAGGTGATTGGTGCCGGCAACTTGAAACGTTGCAGCGCGCGGGGAATGACCAGCAGCCCGAAGATCAGCAACAGGTAGATCAGCTCATTGTCCATGGCAGTCTGGGTGCGCGCGACGTCGGCCTGCATAGTCAACGCAACCGGTGTGGCTGACAAGCCTTGCCCGCCGGCGTGGCACGCTATCGCGCGCGCGGGAGACCTGTGTAGGGTGGCCGGATCGACCCACCGGAAGCCTCGCCGATGACCAATATCACGATCCGCCCCGTGTTCCCGATTATTGCAGCGGCCCTGCTCACCCTGGGCCTGGTGGGAGCCGGCTGGTTCGCCTCCAAGGGCATGGAGCGGCTGAAG
>JBDSPO010000041.1:0-6247 GCA_039930265.1 Lysobacter sp.
GCAAGACTGGCGTTGGCACGCTCCTGTATCCACGCCGTGATGTCGGTACCCGCTGGGCCACCGTTGGGCGGGTTGTACTTGAAGCCGCCGTCGGCCGGCGGATTGTGCGACGGCGTGATAACGACGCCGTCAGCCCAGCCGCGATCGCGGCCCTCGTTGTGCACCAGGATCGCGTGGGAGATCGCGGGCGTCGGCACCGGTTCACCCGCGGGGGACAGACGGACTTCGACACGGTTCGCCGCCAGCACGTTCAGGGCAGTTTGCAGCGCGGGTGCCGACAGCGCATGGGTGTCGGCGCCGATGAACAGCGGCCCGTCGATGCCGCACTCGTGTCGATAGCCGCAGATCGCCTGGGTGATGGCGAGAATATGGTCCTCGTTGAAGCTGCCGTCCAGGGAGGAGCCGCGATGGCCGGAGGTGCCAAACGACACCCGCTGGGCGGGATCGGATGCGTCCGGCTTGGTCTGGAAATACGCGTTGAGCAGCTGGCTGACGTTGATCAGATCGCCAGGCCCGGCTGGCATTCCTGCGCGCTCGTCGATGTGGGTACCCATCAGTGGTTCCGTCTGGCAGCGCGGTATCGCTTGATCAGCGTGTTGGTGGAACTGTCGTGACTGAACACCGCCGGCTCCGCCTCGATAAGTTCAGTGGCCAGCGGTGTCGCCAACTGCTTGCCAAGCTCCACGCCCCACTGGTCGAACGAGTCGATGTTCCAGACCGTCCCCTGGACGAATACGCTGTGCTCGTACAGCGCGACCAGACTGCCCAATGCATGCGGGGTGAGCCGCTCGGCGAGAATGGTGTTGCTGGGGCGGTTGCCGTCGAAAACCCGGTGCGGTGCCAGTGCGGCCGGTGTGCCCTCGGCGTTCACCTGCGCGGGGGTTTTGCCGAACGCCAGTGCTTCACTTTGGGCAAACAGGCTGGCCATCAACAGATCGTGCTGGTCACCTGCGTCAACGCTGCCAGCGTTCTCCAGCGCGAGCGCGTTGAGAGGATGGCAGAAGCCGATAAAGTCGCAAGGCACCAGGCGCGTTCCCTGATGAATCAGCTGGTAGAAAGAGTGCTGGCCATTGGTCCCCGGCTCGCCCCAGTAGATGGGCCCGGTCTGATAATCCACGCGGGAGCCACCGGCGGTGACGTGCTTGCCGTTGCTCTCCATTGTGAGTTGCTGCAGATACGCGGGAAAGCGGCTGAGATATTGCGAATATGGAAGCACCGCCACGGTGTCAGCGCCCAGAAAATTGTTGTTCCAGATCGACAGCATGCCCATCAGGACGGGCAGATTCTGGTCCAGTGGCGCGTCGCGGAAATGCTCGTCCATGGCGTGGAACCCGGCGAGCATGTCGTTGAAGTGTTCCGGCCCGATTGCCAGCATCGTGGACAGTCCTATCGCCGAGTCCATCGAGTAGCGACCGCCCACCCAATCCCAGAAGCCGAACATGTTGGCGGTGTCGATGCCGAAGGCGGCCACCCCCTCGGCATTGGTCGACACGGCGACAAAGTGCTTCGCGATCGCCGCCTCATCGCCCAGCGCCCGCAGGCACCAGGCTCGGGCGGCGCGGGCGTTGGTCAGGGTTTCCAGAGTGGTGAAGGTTTTGGAGCAGACCACGAACAGCGTCTCGGCCGGATCCAGTCCGCGGGTGGCTTCGATAAAATCCGTGCCGTCGATGTTGGATACAAAGTGGAACGACACGTCGCGCTGGCTGTGATAGCGCAGCGCTTCATAGGCCATCACGGGTCCCAGGTCGGACCCGCCAATGCCGATGTTGACGACGTGGCGGATCCGCATGCCGGAATGTCCGGTCCACTGGCCGCTCCGCACCCGCTCGCAGAACACCGTCATGCGATCCAGCACCCCGTGGACGTCGGCGATCACGTTGCGGCCGTCCACGATCAACTCGCGGCCCGCGGGCATGCGCAGCGCGACGTGCAACGCCGCGCGGTGCTCGGTCACGTTGACCTCCGCCCCGGTGAACATCGCCTCACGACGTGCTTCCACACCGCATGCCGACGCCAAGGCCACCAACAGCTGCAGGGTTTCGTCGTTGACGCGGTTCTTGGAATAATCCAGATACAGCCCCGCCGCCTCCACCGCCATGCGCTCGCCGCGCTCGGCGTCATCGGCGAAAAACTCGCGCAGATGACGCGGGGCGATCCACGCAAGATGCTCTTCCAGCGCCTTCCATTGCGGCTTGGCGGTGAGCGACCCGTCCTTCATCAGCGGCGGTCCTCTCCGGCCAGCGCGCGACTGCGCGTTTCGATGGTCTGCAGCAGCTCGTTCCAGGACGTCACGAACGCCGCCGCACCCTCGACCTGCAAGCGATCTGCCAAGGCGGTGACATCAACACCGGCGGTTGCAAACCGTGTCAACACCGACTCGGAGTCGCCTCCGTCGAGCGCCATCGGACCGGTCAATGCTCCGTGGTCGGCAAACGCATGCAGGGTCTTTTCCGGAATCGTGTTGATCGTGTCCGGCGCGGCCAACGCCTCGATGTAGAGCGTGTCGGACGCGTTCGGATCCTTGGTACCGGTGCTGGCCCACAACAGCCGCTGCGGCTGCGCGCCTTGGGCGGCGAGCTTGCGCCAGCGCGGGGAAGCCAGAATGTCGCGGTACGCACGGTAGGTCATCTGCGCTACAGCGATGCCGAGTTTGTTGTGCAGCTCGGACGGCACCTCGTCCGCCACCGCGCGATCCCAGCGGCTGACAAACAGCGACGCGACCGACGCGATCCGTGGCTCAAGCCCGGCCTCGATGCGCCGCTCCAGCCCGCGCATATAGGCCTCCGCCACATCGACATATTGTTGCGTCGAAAACAGCAGGGTGACGTTGATCGGAACACCGGCAAAAATCGCTTCCTCAATCGCCGGCACGCCCTCGCGTGTACCGGGAATCTTCACGAACAGGTTGGGACGATCGCCCTGATCGTGGATCAGACGCGCGGCCGCAATGCTGCCGGCGGTATCCGATACGAGCAGCGGAGAGACCTCCATCGACACCCAACCGTCGACCCCGTTGGTGGCGTCGAATACCGGCAGGAACAGATCAGCGGCGCACCGCAGGTCTTCCAGCGCAAGTTCCATGAACAGCGCTTCGCCCGACTTGCCCTGCCCCGCCTTGCTGCGGATACCGGCGTCGTAGGCATCGCTGCCACCGACCGCCTCGTTGAAGATGCTCGGGTTGGAGGTCAGGCCGGTGACGGAGAATCCGTCGATGTACCCGGCCAGTGTGCCGTCATCGAGGATCGTCCGGGAAATGTTGTCCAGCCACAGGCTCTGGCCCATGTCGTGCAGTTGTCGGGTGGTGCTCATGCGTCCTCCGGAATGCGGGTTTGCCGCACATGTTAGAGCGCCCGCGCAGGAAAATAGCGTTCCGCATCAGCACGGATGACTGAGCTCGGGCTGCGGATCATGCCAATGCCGCCCCCCGCTGACCAGTTTGATGGCGGCATCCGGGCCCCAGCTTCCCGGTTCGTAGATGGTGACCGGCGTGTTGTGATTGCCGTGAGAATCGGGCAATACCGGTTCCACGATGCGCCACGCTTCCTCGACCGAGTCGTCGCGGGTGAACAACGTTGTATCGCCCTCGATCGCGTCGCCCAACAGTTGCTCATACGGCGACTTGCCTCCATTGCGCGTGCTTCGCGCAACCAGTTCGATCTGCTGGCCTTCCATTCCTTCGCCAGGCATCTTTACCCGCGCGCCGGTGGAAATGACCACTTCCGGACTCAGGCGGAACCGGAAATAGTTGCTCTCCGACAGCGGAATATGATCGAAGATCTGCAGCGGAGGGCGCTTGAGGTCGACAACGACCTGGGTGCTTGTAATGGCCAACTTTTTCCCTGCGCGAATGTAAAACGGCACGCCCGCCCACCGCCAGGTGTCGATGTGCAGCCGCAGCGCCGCAAAGGTCTCCACCTCCGAATCCGCCGCGACGCCCGCCTCGTCCCGGTACCCGCGGAACTGCCCGCGGACCACTTCGTCCGGGCGCAACGGCCGAATGGCGCGGAAGAGGCGCAGTTTCTCGGCGCGCAGCGACTCGGGGTCCCGACCGGCGGGCGCATCCATGGCCAGCAAAGAGAGCACCTGTAACAAGTGGTTCTGGACCACGTCGCGAATCGTTCCCACCTCCTCGTAGAACGCACCGCGGCCCTGCACGCCAAACTCTTCGGCCATGGTGATCTGCACGCTGTCGACGTAGGTGCGGTTCCATAACGGCTCCAGAAATGTATTGGCGAAGCGGAAATACAACAGATTTCGTACCGCCTCCTTGCCCAGATAGTGATCGATGCGGAACACCGAGGACTCCGGGAAAACCTCGTGCAGTTCCCGATTGAGTTCCTGGGCGGAGGCAAGGTCACGCCCAAACGGCTTCTCAACGATCACCCGCGCATCGGCGTTGCAACCGGACGCCGCCAGCCCCCTGACCACGGTGCCGAACATGCTCGGCGGGATGGCGAGATAATGGATCGGTCGTGAGGCGGGGCCCAATGCCTGTTTCAAGCGCCTGAATGTATCGGGATCGCCGTAATCACCGTCGATGTACTGCAGCAGTGAGGACAGACGTGCGAATGCGTCTTCGTCCACCCCTCCGTTTTCACTCAAGCTCACGTGGGCACGCTCACGCAGGCGATCCAGCGACCAGCCCCCACGCGACATGCCGATCAGCGGCATGTCCAACTCGCCGCGCCGTATCATCGCCTGCAACGCGGGGAATATCTTCTTGTAGGCCAAGTCCCCGGTGGCGCCGAAGAACACGAATGCATCTGATGCCGGTACTGCCATGAGGCGACTCCCGATACGTTTACCCGGAAAGTCTGCCCACCAGCATGTGACGGGGCAGCGTTTGACCCCGCAATCAGGTCGCCACGGCGGGTGTGCAAGGCGCGAAGAGGTCGAGTCCGCGGTCGTAAACGCTGCTGCGGACCTGCATCAATCCCAGCACCGAACTGAACAGGTGATCGTGGCTGACTGGCGCGGAGAGATGCTGACGCATGCAACCGATATCGACCCCCCGATCGGCGGCCATGCCCGGCGATATCCACATCACCATCGGCACTTTCAACTGGGTCGACGGTGCGATCTGGTACGGCACGCCATGCAGGTAGAGGTTGCCCTCGCCGAGCGACTCGCCATGGTCGGACACATAGATCAACGCGCTGTCGCGCGACGCATCGGCCTGTAGCGTCCCGATCAACCCCGCAAGCAGGTGATCGGTGTAGAGGATTGCGTTGTCGTACGCGTTGACGATCTGGGGCGTGCTGCATTGTCCGAGATCCGCCTTCTCGCACGCCGGGATAAACCGCTTGAACGGGTCCGGGTAGCGGCGAAAATAGCTGGGTCCGTGGTTTCCGAGCTGGTGCAGCACAATCACCTGATCGCGGTCCTCCGAGTCGATTTTTGCCTGCAGGTTGTGCAGCAGCACTTCGTCCAGACACCGTTCCGCATCGCATATGCCGGGAACCCCTGCGTCCACCAGCGAGTCGAAGGGCAATCCGGCGCAGACGCCCTTGCAGCCACCCTGATTGTCACGCCAAAGCGTGGCAACGCCGGCGTGGTCGAGCACGTTCAACAGCGACTCCGAGTGTGATATCGCGCGTTTGTCGTACCTGCGTCGTCCCTGGGCCGAGAACATGCACGGCAGCGACACTTCGGTACTCGTCCCGCATGCCGTGACGTCGGGAAAATTCAGTACATCCAGCGCCGAGAGTTCGGGCGTCGTCTGACGCACATAGCCGTTGAGACCCCAGTTCTGCGCGCGGACGGTCTCCCCGATCACCACGACCAGGACCCTCGGCTTGCCACTGCCACGGCCGACCACCTGGGCATCGTTGCCCACGGATTGGCGTTGAGCCGCTTCGCCACGGGGCTGCTCGGCGGCGACGCGCGTGAGGGATACCAGATAATTGCCTGGTGCGATCAGATGGCGCAGGTCCGTCTGGTTGCGCATCAAAGCAGAGATGTCCTGAAACGACAGCAACAGCGCGCCCGCAGTGACCAACCCGGCCACCAGGATCATGGCCACTCGCCGCAGGACAGCGCTTGCCAACCTGCGGCGTGGAATGCGCGCCCACCACACCAGCGCTACCGGAAGCATCGAGACCAACGCCGTCAGGGCGAACCCGGGGGTCAACAACTCGGTCGCCTCGCGACTGTCGGTGTGGAGGATATTGCGGATCATGTCCGGATCCAGGTACACCCCGTAATGGCTGGAGTAGTACGCCGCAGCCGCGGTTACCGGCAACAACAC
>JBDSPO010000042.1:0-2673 GCA_039930265.1 Lysobacter sp.
CGGCCGCGGCCATCAGGCTCGCTACCGCCCCGCCCAGCGAGTGGCCAAGCAACGAGAACCGCTCCCAGCCCAGCGCATCCGCCGCCGCAAACATGGCCCGCGCGGTGTTGACCACGGTGTATTCGGCAGCCTCGGGAAGATGATCGCTGGCGCCGTGCCCTGGCATGTCCAAGGCGACCAGGTCGAGGCCGGGCAGATGCGCATGCAGCGGTAGGAAGCTGGCCGCGTTGTCCAGCCAGCCGTGCAGGGCCATGACCCGCGGCGCCGTGGTGCCCACGCGCGCGGCGCGCAGGCCAGCCACTCGCCCCAGCGCGGTCTGCAGGGTGAATTCGTCCAGGCCGCTCACCTCGGGGCCACTGGCCAGGCATCCAGCTCACGCCGGGCGATGGCGGCAATCACGTCGGCGTGGGCGGGAGAGTCATTGAGGCAGGGGATGTAACGCAAGCGGCCGCCACGGCCGGCGACTTCGGCGGCCAGCTCCATGGAAATCTCCTCCAGGGTCTCCAGGCAGTCGGCGGCAAACCCCGGCGCGACCACGTCGATGTGGCGCACGCCGCGTTCGCCCAGGGCCGCCAGCGCGGTGGTCGTGGCCGGTTCCAGCCAGCGCTCGGCGCCGAAGCGCGATTGATAGCTGAGCGTCCACTGGTGCGGTTCCAGACCGAGCGCCGCAGCAATCGCCTCGGCGCCCGCCTCCGATTGCCACTGGTAGGGATCCCCGTTGCGGATCACCCGCTTGGGCAGGCCATGGAAGGAGAACACCAGGTGCTCGCCGGCGCCGTTGTCGGCGCGGTAGGCGCGGATCGAATCGGCCACTGCCGCCACCCAGCCGGCATCGACGTGGTAGTCATCGACCATGCGCACCTGCATCGCGGTCTCGCGCGCCAGCACGTCGCCCACCGTCGCGGTGGTGGTAGTTGAATACTGCGGATACAGCGGCAGGCCGAGCACCCGGCGGATGCCGCGTCCGCGCAGATCGTCCAGCACCGCCGTGAGCGACGGGTTGCCGTAGCGCATCGCATCCACCACCAGCACGTCAGGCATCACCTGCTGCACGCCCTCGGCCAGGCGACGGGTGTACACGGCCAGCGGCGAGCCGCCGTCGAGCCACACACTGGCGTATTTCAACGCCACCTTGGGCGAACGTCGCGGCAGGATCACCCCGTGCAGCAAGGGCAGCCAGAACAGACGCGGCAACGCGACCACACGGCGGTCGGACAGGAACTCGCCCAGATAACGGCGCACGGCCGCGGCGGTCGGCGCATCCGGTGTGCCGAGATTGACCAGCACAACGGCGGTGTTCGGGGTTTGATCAGCGGAATCATTCATCCCTATAGGATGCCAGCTGGGATCGATTCCCACAGGATTCATGGGCGCGTGAATAGCCTCAGATGTCACCCCGCTCGAACTTCCGCGCCTGGCCGCGGTCGATGTGCCTGTGTGACGCGCCACCGTCGGAGTCAATCGCACCCCCCTTTCCGGAGTCCTCCATGTCCATTGTTCCCCGCCTTGCCGTGATCCTGCTCGCTGTCGCCGTGGCCGTCCCGGCGATTGCCGGCGTGGCCGAGGACGACCGCGCCCGCAACGCGCTGCGCGTGCTCAATGAAATCCAGGCCATTCCCGAGTCGGGCATTCCCGATGCGATGTTTGATCAGGCCAAGGCGATCGTGGTGGTGCCTGACACGTTGAAGATCGGGTTGTTCCTCGGCGGGCGCCGTGGCCACGGGCTGGTCTCCATCAAGAGCCCGCAGGGCACCTGGTCCAATCCCTCGTTCGTCAAACTGACCGGTGCCAGCATCGGCTTCCAGGCCGGTGTGCAGTCCTCCGACGTCGTGCTGGTGTTCACCAGCCAGCGCGGGCTGGACTCCATCGTCAACGGCAAGCTGACCCTGGGCGCCGATGCCAGCGTCGCGGCCGGACCGGTCGGTCGCACCACCGGGCTGGCGACGGACGGCAACCTGAAGGCGGAGATCTGGTCGTGGTCGCGCGCGCGCGGCCTGTTTGCGGGCGTTGCGCTGGACGGCGCGGTGCTGAGCATCGACGACGCCGCCAACCAGAGCGCCTACGGCGCCGGCACCACGCCGCGGATGATCTTTGAGGACCGCGCCGGCCAACGCGCCTCGGATGCCGTTACCGGGTTTCGCGACCAGCTGGAAGAGGCAACCGCGGCCGCTCGCGCAGCGCGCCAGAATTCGCCGGCGCCCGCACCGCGGGTAAATGCGGCGTCACCCGCACCCACCCCAACCGCCGCCGTCACCAGTGCTCCGCTCAACGCCCCGCTGAATGCCCAGCGGGATGCCTACGGCAATCCGGTGCCTGCCAAGCAGCAGGCGTTCGAGACCGTGGAGAGTCCGCAGCAGCCCGCGATCGTCACCGAGCCCCTGCCGCCGAACGGCTGAGCAGGCCCGCCGGCCGGCAACGGGCGCTGTTAGAGGGTATTCTCGAGACTCTGGTTTTCCTGCGGACACGTCGATGGGCAGTTTGAGTATTGGGCACTGGGTGGTCGTGCTGTTGATCGTGGTGCTGGTGTTCGGCACCAAGCGGCTGAAAAACGTCGGCAAGGACCTTGGCGAGGCGGTCAAGGGCTTCAAGAAGGGCGTGCACGACGACGACCATACCGAGGAGAACAAGCCGGCCGCGCGTCTGGGCGATGACTCGCTCCGTGACGAGCGTTCG
>JBDSPO010000043.1:0-9965 GCA_039930265.1 Lysobacter sp.
GCCGGCAGCGAGCGCGTGGTGCCCATCCAGGCCGCGCCGCGCGCGAACAGATTGAATCGCCGGATCAGGAAACCGCCCACGCGCGAGTCCCGGCCAAAACTCAACCGCTTGGGCATGCGCTTGGCGGCCGGCAGCGGAAACGCGGCCGTGTTGAGCACCACCAGCCGCTTGACCTGGTCCGCGTGCCGCAACGCCCAGCCGAAGCCGATCATCCCGCCCCAGTCGTGGACTGCCAGCGTCACCGGGCCGGTGATACCCAGATGGCGCAGCAGCGCACCAAGATCGTCCACCCGCGACTGCAGCGTGTAGTCGTAACGTGGCGTGGCGCCGGGAGCATCCTCGGGGCGGTCCGACATCCCCATGCCGACATGGTCGGGCACGATGCACCGGTAGCGATCCGACAGGCCGCGTACCAGGTGCCGCCAGTAGAAACTCCACGACGGATTGCCGTGCAACATCACCACGACCTCGCCATCGCGCGGGCCCTCATCCAGGTAGTTCATCGCAATACCCGGACGGACTTCGAACCGGTTGCGGGCGAAGGGATAATCGGGGAAATCGCGTGCTGTCATTGCGGGGCTCGTACGGATCCCGCACGACGACCCAGGGCCAGGCGGAGGAGGCGCTCATTATCGACTGCCGGGATCGCAAACGCACCGCGGCGCTACCGTGACTGCGCGTGGTCGCCTTCCTGGTCGGAGCGAACGCCGACGGCCCGCAAACCGCCCTGCGCGCCGCGGCGGCAAAGGCTTGCGTGGGCAGCGGACGGATCGGACGCGCCCCGGATAACCGGGTAAAATGAAAGGTTCCGTCGTTTCTGCCGAGCTCCCGTGAAAGCCACCCTGCACGCCCTGATCGCGCAAGCCATTGACGCCCTGCGCGCCGCTGGCACCCTGCCGACCGACCTGGCCACGCCCGATTTTGTCATCGAGCGTCCCAAGGCCCGCGCGCAAGGGGACTTCTCGACCAACGCGGCGATGCTGTTGGCCAAACCGGCACGGTCCAACCCGCGGGCGATCGCCCAAGCCCTGGTCGACGCGCTGCCCGCCAACGCCGATATCGGCAGCGTCGAAATCGCCGGGCCCGGCTTCATCAACTTCCATATCGCCGACGCCGCCTGGCGCCGCCAGCTGGGTGAGGTGTTTGCGCAGGGCGCGAACTACGGACGCAACCTCAGCGGCAAGGGCCAGCGCTCCGGCGTGGAATACGTCTCGGCCAACCCGACCGGTCCGCTGCACGTCGGCCATGGCCGCGCGGCGGTCATCGGCGACTGCATCGCCCGGGTACTGGATGCCAACGGCTTCAGCGTGGCGCGCGAGTACTACTACAACGATGCCGGCGTGCAGATCGAGAATCTGGCGCTGTCGGTGCAGGCGCGCGCCCGCGGCATCGGCACCGAGGATGCGGCGTGGCCGGAGAACGGCTACCGCGGCGACTACATCGCCGACGTCGCCAAGGCGTATCTCGACGGTGCCAGCGTGGAGATCGACGGCGACGTGGTCACCGGCAGCCCGGACGCCGACGATCTCGACGCGATCCGCCGCTTCGCGGTGGCCTGGCTGCGTCGCGAGCAGGACGGGGATCTGGCCGCCTACGGGGTGAGCTTCGACGTCCACTTCCTGGAAAGCTCGCTGTACACCGACGGCAAGGTCGAGGAGACCGTCGCCGCGCTGAGCGCGAACGGTCACACCTACGAGGAGGGCGGCGCGCTGTGGCTGCGCACCACCGACTTTGGCGACGACAAAGACCGCGTGATGCGCAAGTCCGATGGCAGCTACACCTACTTCGTGCCCGACGTGGCCTACCACCTGAGCAAGTGGCAGCGCGGCTACCAGCGCGCGATCACCGAACTGGGCGCCGACCACCACGGCTCGTTGGCGCGCGTGCGCGCCGGTCTGCAGGCGCTGGATGCCGGCATCCCGCAGGGGTGGCCGGAGTACGTGCTGCACCAGATGGTCACCGTCATGCGCGGCGGCGAGGAAGTGAAACTCTCCAAGCGCGCCGGCAGTTACCTGACCCTGCGCGAACTGGTCGACGAGGCCGGCCGCGACGCCACCCGCTGGTTCCTGGTGGCGCGCAAGCCCGATTCGCAGCTGACCTTCGACATCGATCTGGCCCGCAGCCAATCGCTCGACAACCCGGTGTACTACGTGCAGGTGTCCCATGCGCGGATGTGCGGGCTGATGCGCCAACTGGATGAGCGCGGCCTATCCTTCGATCGCGAGGCCGGGCTGCAACTGACGCTGGAGGACGATGCGGCGACCCACGAACTGGTGGCAACGGTGCTGCGCTATCCGGACGTCGTGGAGAC
Source organism: Lysobacter sp. (assembly GCA_039930265.1). Classification (GTDB taxonomy): domain Bacteria; phylum Pseudomonadota; class Gammaproteobacteria; order Xanthomonadales; family Xanthomonadaceae; genus Novilysobacter. The sequence continues at coordinate 2,312 of JBDSPO010000043.1, forward strand.
CGCCGGGCGCGATCTGGAGCCCCATCAGGTGGCCGCCTACCTGCTGGAGCTGGCGCAGGTGTTCCAGTCGTATTACAACGATCACCAGTTCCTGGTGAATGATGCCGACCAGCGCCACGCGCGACTGGTGCTGGCGATGGCGACCCGCCAGGTGCTGGCCAACGGTCTGAATCTGCTGGGCGTAAGCGCCCCCGAGGTGATGTAAGTGGCAGCACGACGCGGCAAATCGCAAGCACGGCGCAACCAGAGCAACAGCAGCATGCCGGGCTGGGCGTGGATGATTCTGGGCATTCTGATCACCGTAGCGGTGATCCTGCTGATGCCCAAACTGCTCAAGCCGGACGGCGATGGCTTCTTCCGTCCGCAGCCCAACCCCGATGCGCAGCCGGCTCCGGTCGCCGTGGATGACAGCGTCGTCGCGGGGGCCTCCAACAAGACGCCTGCGCCGGCCAGCGACGGCCCGAAGTACGATTTCTATACCCTGCTGCCCGGCAAGGAAGTGGCGGTGAGTGACGCCGAGCTGGCCGCGACCGAGCGCGCCGAGACGCAGCGGGCCGATGCTCTGCGCGCGGCCGCCGCGCTGCGTGGCGAGACGCCGCCCCCGGCGACCAACCCCGACGCGGCGAACCTCGCGTTGCCGTCGCCCGTCAGCGACGAGCCGGTGGCCGTGCCCAAACCTGCACCGGCACCAGCACCGACCGCGGTCGCGGTGGCCCCGGCAAGTCCGGCGGCATCGGCGGGCGACGCTTCTGCGGTGGCAGTCCCCGCCAGCGACGGCACCCGCTATCTGCTGCAGGCGGGCGCGTTCCAGGCATCCGCGCCGGCCGAAGAATTGAAGGCGAAACTGGCGATGATGGGCCTGAGCGCGCGGGTCGAACCGGCGCAGATCAACGGCAAATCCGTCTACCGGGTGCGGATGGGCCCGTACCCGAGCGCCGGTGATCTGGCCGATGCCAAGCGCAAGCTCGCCAGCAGCGGTGTGTCGGCCATGGCGATCAAGGCCCAGTAAGCGCGACTGCCGAATCCGCCGGCAATAACCAACGAGCTCTCGCACCGCCGCCAATAGCGGCAGTTGCGGCAAGCCGAACGTCGCCGGGGGTCGTTCAGGCCCCGCGCTTGAGCTTGATCAGCGCCGAGGTGTCGCTGTCGCCGTCGCCCTGATCCACCAGACGGCTGTAGTCGGCCAGCGCCAACTCCAGAGTGGACAGCTGGATCGACGCCTCGCGGGCGATATCGCGCACGATGCGCAGATCCTTGAGCATGTGCGCGCTCTTGAAGCCGGGCGCAAATTCGCTGCGCATCATCGTCGCTCCGCGTTTTTCCAGGAACCAGTTGCCCGCCGCCCCCGCCATCAGCGTGGGCAACAACCGCTCCGGATCCAGGCCGAGCTTCTCGCCCAGCGCGAGCCCTTCGCAGACGGCCTCGTTGATACCCGCGACCAGCACCTGGTTGACCGCCTTGGTCGCCTGACCGGCGCCGGTCTCGCCCATGTGGCTGATCCGGCTGGCATACGCCTCCAGCACCGGACGCGCCTTCTCGATCGCAGCAGCGTCACCGCCGGCCATCACTGACAACTTGCCGTTGCGTGCGCCTTCCACACCACCCGATACCGGTGCGTCGACAAAAGCAATCCCCTGCGCCAGCAGCGTCGCTGCCGCCCGCCGCGCGGTCTGCACCGATACCGTGGAATGGTCGATCACCACCGCACCGGGCTTGAGGACCAGCGCCAGCGCGTTGACGTTCTCCAGCACGTCGGCATCCAGCGACACGCACAGCGCGACCACATCGCAGTCGGCGAAGTTGTCGGCCGAGCGTGCCGCGCGCACCTCCAGTTCCTTGGCCAGCGCATCGGCCTTGGACTGGGTGCGGTTGCCGACGGCCGTCAACAGGCCGCGCGCCTGCAGGTAGCGGGCCATGGGTGCGCCCATCGCACCCAGGCCAATGAATCCGGTTTTCATGCAGTTCCCCGTGCCTGGTCCAGGCGTTGGTTCAAGGTCCGCGACTACGCCAGGGGCGCGTCGCTGAGATAGGTGTAAGCGGTCAGCCCGGCTTCCAGCGCAGCGTTCAAGGCCTCCGCCTCGTCGGCAGTAAGATCCGCGGCGGCGACCTTCGCACGGTACGTGGCGCGCAGGTCGTCGAGCGAATAGCCGACATAGTCGAGCATCACGTCGGTGGTATCGCCGCGGCGCTGCTGCACCAGCCGGTAGCCATCGCCGTCGATCTGGACCGCCACCACGTCGGTGTCGCCGAACAGGTTGTGGATGTCGCCCAGAATCTCCTGGTAGGCGCCGACCAGAAAGAAACCCAGCCGATAGCTCTCGCCGGGGTTGAGCGAATGGATCGCCATGGAGGTGTCCAGCGTCTCGTTGCCGACGTAGGTGTCGATGCGGCCGTCCGAATCGCAGGTCAGGTCGGCGATCACCCCGCGGCGCTGCGGTGCCTCGTCCAGCCGCTCGATCGGCATGATCGGAAACACCTGCTGGATCGCCCACACGTCGGGCATGGATTCGAACACGCTGAAGTTGACGAAGTACTTGTCCACCAGTCGCTGGTTGAGCTCGTCCAGCACCGCCTGATGGCTCTTCTCGCCGGCGCTGAGACGATCGCGCACGCCGTGGGCGATCAGGTAGAACAGGTCGTCGATGCGGGCACGATGGACCAGGTCGATCTGGCCCAGCGCGTAGGCGGTCAGGCCTTCGGTGTGGAAGTGCACGGCCTCGTGAAACAGCTCCACCGCCGGCCGGTCATCCAGCTCGGCGTGGATCTCGCGCAGGTGGCGGATCATGGCCGGCTCGTCATCGTGCGGCTCGGGCAGACGGCCGTCCGGCGCGGGTTCGACCTCGGACACGTTGGCGATCAGCACCGCGTGGTGCGCGGTCATCGCGCGCCCGCACTCGGTGACGATGCGCGGCGCCGGCAGCCCATGCTCGGCGCAGGCATCGGCCAGCGGCTGGACGATGCTGGAGGCGTACTGCTGCACGCCATAGTTGATGGAGTAGTAGCTGCGCGAGCGCGTGCCCTCGTAGTCGATGCCCAGGCCGCCGCCGACGTCCATGTAGCGCACGTTGGCGCCCAGCTTGGAAAGCTCGACCAGATACCGGGTCGCCTCGCGCATGCCGCTGGCGATGTCCCGCACGTTGGAGATCTGCGAGCCCATGTGGAAATGCAGCAGGCCCAGGCAGTCGGTCATGTCGGCGTCGCGCAGGCTCTTCCACAGGTCCAGCACCTGGCGCGGGGTGAGGCCGAACTTGGCCTTGTCGCCGCCGCTGTTCTGCCACTTGCCCGCGCCCAGACTGGCCAGGCGCATGCGCACGCCAAGGCCGGGCTTGACCCCGAGCACCTTGGACTCTTCCATCACCAGCGCCAGCTCGGACGGCTTCTCGATGACGATGAAAGTCTCCATCCCCAGCTTGCGGCCGATCAGCGCCAGACGGATGTACTCGCGGTCCTTGTAACCGTTGCAGACGATCAGCCCGCCCGGCCGGCTCAGCGCCAGCACCGCCATCAACTCGGGCTTGCTGCCCGCTTCCAGACCGAAACCTTCACCGTGGTGCGAGGCCAGCGTGCCGGCCACGCCCTGGTGCTGGTTGACCTTGATCGGGTAGACCGCGGTGTAGCCGCCGGCGTAACCGGTCGCGGTCATCGCCTGCGCAAACGCATCCTGCAGGTTGCCCAGGCGGTCGCCGAGAATGTCGGGAAAGCGCACCAGCAGCGGCAGCTTGGCGCCGTTGGCGCGCGCCTGGTCGACCACCTCGGGCAGCACCACCGACGGACCCGTGGCGCCCGTCGGCCGCACGACCACCCGGCCGCGACCGTCGACATCGAAGTACCCCTCGCTCCAATGCGGGATCGAGTAGGTCTTGCGGGCCTGATCAATCGACCAGTCGGACATCGGCGGCTACCGGCAGTGTGGGGGACGGGCATTCTATCGCCCCGCGCGGGCGCGGACCGTCACGGCGCAGATCACGGTTTGTTGCCGGGCGTTGGTTACAATTCGCGCCCTGCCCTCTGCCACGGCGCTCGGTGTCCGCCGACCTGAATGTGGCCGCCAACACTGGACGAACTGGAATGAACGCTGAGACGACGTGGCACTACGAGAACTTCGAACCCTCCGGTTCGGCGATCGGTTACCGGATCACCAGGAAGCTGGACGAGGTGCAGTCGCCGTTCCAGAAGATCGAGATCTTCGAGACGACCGACTGGGGCAACCTGATGCTGATCGACGGCGCGGTGATGCTGACTACCCGCGACAACTTCCTGTACCACGAGATGATGTCGCACCCGGCCCTGTTCACCCACGCCGACCCCAAGCGCGTGGTGATCATCGGTGGTGGCGACTGCGGCACCCTGCGCGAGGTGCTCAAGCACCCGGGCGTTGAGCGCGCGGTGCAGTGCGACATCGACGAGCAGGTCACCCGGATGGCCGAGAAGTGGTTCCCCGAGCTGTGCGATTCCAACGCCGATGCGCGCGCGCAACTGTTGTTCGATGACGGCATCGCGTACATGAAACAGTGCGATCCCGGCAGCGTGGATGTGGTGATCGTCGACTCCACCGATCCCGTGGGTCCGGCCGAGGGCCTGTTCAACAAATCGTTCTTCGAGTCCTGCTTCGCGGCGCTCAAGGACGACGGCATCCTGGTCCAGCAATCCGAGTCGCCGCTGGTATTGCTGGACCTGATCAAGGCGATGCGCGCGGAAATGGGCAAGGCCGGCTTCACCTCGTTCCAGACCCTGCCGTTCCCGCAGCCGTGCTATCCCACCGGCTGGTGGAGCTGCACGCTGGCGCGCAAGGGCCAGGGCTTCGATTTCCGCGAGGCCGACGCGCGCGCCAAGTCATTTGCCAGCAAGTACTACAGCGCCGACATCCATCGCGGCGCGGCCACGTTGCCGCCGTTCGTGGCCGAAGCGCTGGGCGAATAGGCGACTCAGTCCACTGACGCCTCGGCGGCATCGTCGATCGAGGCGCGCTGACCGGCGACTTCCACGTCCGGCCAGCGACGCGGCCGCAGCGTGATCTCGCCGCGTCGCAGGGCCGCGAACGTCTCACGCTTGCCTGCGTCAAACAGGACCAGCTGGGTCACGTCGATCCAGCGCGTGCCCGAGCGTGTGTGCACCCGGCAGTGGGCGGCGTGCTCAATCCCGAGATGGCACAGCAGCACGTCGGGGGCACCGTCAGCGTCCAGGTCGCGCACGATCGCCACACAGTCTGCGCCCGGCGTACCGCAGCCCACGGCTTCCAGCTGGCCCGCCGCGAGCGCCTGCCACCACTGCGCATCCGGTGCCGGCCCCACCACGGGTAACGCCCCTGGCTGCAGCGCTGCGGTGTCAGTTGCCGCGGTGCCGGTCCGTTGATCGGAGGACCATGGCTGGTAGCGCTCGGTCTGCGCCAGCGCACGATCGATCTGCGCGGCCAATGCCGGATCCGACTGGATCTGCGGCGCTACTGCCAGGTCCTGCAGCGCAGCGTAACCGGCACGACCGGACAGGAAGCGCAGATACGCGACGTCGAAATCGTCCGCGCTGGTGCGTCCATCCAACACACGCTGTGCCTGGCTGGAAGCGGCAATACGCTGCGGGTCGAGCACTGGCGAATTCACCAGCACCACAAGGACCAGCCCGGCGAGCGCGGCGGTCACGTTGACCGGCTCCAGGCGCGCCAACCAGCGCCCGCGCCGATCCAGCGCTGCCCACGCGTAACCGAAGGCATGGATGCTGAGCAGCGCGGCGGCAACCGCGCCCCAGATGCGGTCCACAGTCCAGCCATATTGGGCAACGCGCAGCCCGAGCGCAGTCAACGCCAGCACCGCAAACACCGGCAGCACCACCAGTCCCGCGGCCGCCACGGTCCGCAGCAAGCGCGGATACGGCGGCGGCTCATCGCCGTCCTGGTACACCGCGTTCGCAAACACCACCATGCCTGCCACCAGCGACATCAGGACCATCGCGGCCGACCGGGTCCCCCACAGCGGCTCCAGCCCGGTGAACGGGAGCGTGACCACGAACAGGACCGCGATCACCGCCAGGAGCGGGAACAAGCCGGTGAAAATAGCGATCAGCAGGCGTCGCATGATCTGCACCGGACGCGACTGACTGCGACCCACCAGAACCCCCAGCCCGCCGAACAATCCTGTCGCCAGATAGGCAAATGCGGTGTCGGTGAAGATATCGGCGAACAGGTCCACACCGATCAGCTTGAACAGTCCCGCCCAGAGCCCGAGCACGGCCCAGCACAGGCCGGTGAACACCGCCGCCACCAGCAGGGTGAGCGCGTTCTGCCACGCATGCGCAAACAACTCCGGATACGGCGCGCACCAACGACCGTGCTGCTGGCGACACTGCAAAAACGGGCCGGCGACAAACAGCGCGGCGGCCATGCTGATCGCAAACGGCGTCAGCAGACGATCCGCCTCCAAGCCCGGCGCACCGGTGGCGGCATGCGCGATCCACGCCGACAACCCGAGAAACACCACGCCCACCAGCGCGGTGTTCTGCCAGAAGCGCGCGTCGTCCAGACGCTGCACCGACAGCGCCATTGCGGTGGGTAGCGCCAGCACCAGCGCGTACCAGCACACCCGGACGCCGATATCGCCCAGCAGGGGCCACTGGCGCTCCACACCCACCCAAATCACCCACAGCGCGAGCGCCTGCAGCATCGCCAGCAGGACAATGAAGCTCTGCACCTGACGCGACAGCGATGGCTCGTCGGGATTTATCCCAGGATCCGACCGCGCGGGACCGAACGGCCCCGACTCAGAGCGCGTCGCCATCCAGCTCGCCGGTGCGGATGCGAACGACGCGGTCCAGTTCCCAGACGAAGATCTTGCCGTCACCGATCTTGCCGGTGCCGGCGGTCTTCATGATCGCCTCCACCACGGTGTCCACCTGGTCGTCGGTGATCGCCACTTCCAGCTTGATCTTGGGCAGGAAGTCGACCACGTACTCGGCGCCGCGATACAGCTCGGTGTGCCCCTTCTGGCGCCCGAACCCTTTGACCTCGGTGGCGGTAATGCCTGCCACGCCCGCCTCGGCGAGTGCTTCGCGGACGTCGTCGAGCTTGAACGGCTTGATCACCGCCATGACCATCTTCATCGGGAACTCCATCGCTGCAATACATCGTTGCGGCGAGGATAGCGCGAAGCCCTCACGTGGCTGCGGTAAAGTAGCCGGCCGGCGTGTCGGATTTTTCTGACAGTCGATCGCGGCCCGTGCCGATGGTGCTGCGCTATCGCCCCCAGCAGTGTGGGCCTATTGCCGGAGGAGCCGCCATGATCGATCTCAACCACATCGATGAACTCGCACGCCGCCTGAGCGGACTGGTTCCGCCCAGCCTGCGCGAAGGTCGCGAAGAACTGCAGCAGAACTTCAAAGCGGTGTTGCAGAGCGGGCTCGCCCGGCTGGATCTGGTGACCCGCGAGGAGTTCGACGTGCAGCGGGCCGTCCTGCTGCACACCCGCGAGAAGCTCGACCAGTTGCAGCGCACGGTGGCGACACTGGAAGCGCAACTGGGTTCGGGTTCGGCTGCGGCCGATTCCGGCGCCACGGGCGAGCCGCCCGCACCTCCGCGTCACTGACCGCCGATGAACCTCGCGCTCGTGCACAGCCGTGCGCGATCGGGCGTGCGTGCCGCCGCGGTCCGCGTCGAAGTCCACCTGGG
>JBDSPO010000044.1:0-3309 GCA_039930265.1 Lysobacter sp.
GCCGGCTACCGCGACAGGCGCCGGCTGGCGTCGCGTCCAGGCGCGCGAGTTGAGCCACGCCAGCGCGAGATAGGGTGCATACAGCCATCGCGCCGCCACCGACAGGCGCCCGTCGGCTCGTTTCTGGAATCCCTGCGGCCCGAGAACGGCGTAGTTGAGCGCCACCATCGCCAACGACAACGCGGGCCACCACAGCCACAGTGCGGTCGATCCGATTGCACTGCCGATCCACGCCAGACCGACTGCACCCCCGGCGTAGGCCGCTGCCAGTCGCCAGCGCCGTGGATCCTGCGCCAGCCGCGCACCCCGCCATGGCGCCGCGATGCGCTCAGGCCACAGCCAGATACACAACCAGCCTGCCGCCAGCCCGGTGGGGATGTCCACAAAATGGTGCTGAAAAGTGGTCAGTACCGACAGGCAGACCAGTGTGAACCAGACATGCAGCAAAGCCCGCCACACACCGCGCAGGTGCTTCATGTAGCGGACCCAGAGGATGACGGTCAACGCGATGTGCAGTGACGGTGCCTGGTTGTAGGGCTGGTCAAACGCCTTCAGCGCGGCAAACATGCCGCCAAAAATTCCGTCAACCACCGGTGCCTCAAAGCTGACCCGCAGCGGCCACAGCAGGAAGCATGACACCGCCAATATCTGGACACTCAGCAATCGCAAGGCATGGGTGTCGAGCTCGCGCTTGTCGCGGCAGATGAACATCGACAACGCGTAGAAAAAGTTGGTGGTCCAGTACGGCACGATGGTCCACGCGACGAAAGGGATTTTCTGCTCCCAGGCGAACACGACGCTGGCGACCTCTTCGCGTTGCACCGCGTAGTGGTTCCCCACGCCGTAGCTCAGATAGAAGAAGGGTCCCAGCAGTGCCAGCCATGCCAGCGCCCGCCCCCACGGCCGGCTCTTCCAAGCGCTCATTCCCGTAGCCCGTCAGACGTCAACGCGTTGCGCCAACGACACGGTGAAGATGCCCCAGCGGTCGATACGCTGCTCGATCTTGCGGAAGCCCGCGCGCTCGACCAGCTGGTCCATCTCGACCTGGGTCCGGCGCCGCATCACCCATGCGGCTCCACCGCGATGACTGGTCAGGGCCCGCGCGATGAACTCCAGTTGCGGATGCCAGGGCTGACCGGTGTAAACCAGGTAGCCGCCCGGCGCGACCGCATCGGCAATGCCGGCAAGGGATGCCGCGACCGCTTCGTTGTCGGGAAACAACTCGTACAGGCCCGAGACGATCGCCAGCGTCGGGCGCGGACTGATGGCTGCCAGGGACTCGCGGTCGAACGCGTCGCCCTGCTCGAAGCGCGCGATATCGCCGGCACCCATGCTCTCGATCAGGGCCGTTCCGCGCTCGACGTTGAGCGTGCTGTAGTCACGCAACAGGATGCGGTCGGCACGCTCCGGTCCCGCCGCAAGTGCCTGCAACGCGTAGCGGCCATGGCCGGCCGCGATGTCGACGGCCACGACCGCTTCTCCACCAGCACGCAGGCGCTGCATCGCGACGGCAAGCAACTCCTGCAGATTCCCGCGACGGGCCCGGATGCCGCGCCAGCCGATCGCGTCCAGATAGTTGCGATCGATCAACCGTCCCGGCAGACCGGCGCCACGGGCATCGTCCTCGTAGATGTAGTCCAGCGTGCTGCCCGAATCAAAGCCGGTCTCCAGACCCAGCGCGATGCCCTTCGACCACTTGCCGCCAAGGCGCAGCCCGGCGCGTACCGCACGCCAGCGCAAGCCAGCGAGGGACCAACGCTGGGGCGGCCACGCCAGGGCCTGGGACTCGTCGAAGGTCGTGCCGTGACGATGTGCCTCCAGCATCGATGGCCGCGATGGCGTCTCATCAAAGCGTTCGGTAACAAACTCGCGAACCGACGCGATCACCGGCGCACGATCGCGTTCTCCCAGGGTGTCGTGGAAGAATCCCGGCAGCAGTTGGCGTTGCTTGATGTGTGAGCCCAGACGCTCAAAGAACCGGTCCTGTGGGCCGCGATGAACGACGAAATCCGAGCCGGACACCAGCAGTTGCGTGGGGACGGTGATCGCATTGGCGTCGGCCACCACGCGCTGCGCGGCAGCGTGCAGCTCCAGCAGTACCCGCACCGAGATGGGTCGGGTAATCAGTGGATCCTCGCGATAGCTGCTGACCCGCTCCGGGTCGTGGGTCAGCCATTGCGGTTTCACATAGCTGTTGACGAAGAAATTGCCACGCAGCTTCTGCATCAGCGCCAGCGACGGAATGGCCAGCGGCGCATACAACTTGACCCTGAAAGCCGGCGAGGCGAGTACCAGGGCGCGCAGCCGCGGCGCGAAATCATGCACCCAGGTTGCGGCGATCACCGCGCCCACACTTTGCGCGACCAGCGCGGTTTGCTCGACAGCAATCCCGTGCTGATCGCCGATCCAGGCGACGAAACGATCCAGGTCGCGCACCAGCGCGTCGAAGCCCGGGGCGTCGCCGCGAGCACCGGGCGACCGCCCGTTGCCACGCGCATCCCAGGCGAACACATCCCATTCGGGCATTGCCAACTCGTTGGCGAGGTGGATGACGCGGCCCGAATGTTCATGGCCACGATGCAGCAGGACCACGGCACCGCGGGACTGCCCCAGCGCCGGCCAGTGGCGGTAGAAGAGTTGCTCCCCGTCCCAGGTGGTGAAAGCCAGTTCGCGTACGTCCCGCCGTCGCATATCGTCCATGACCTGTTTACTCAATGTTGAGTGCTGTTGCGCAGTCCGGCGCGGACACGCCGGACCACGGTGATCACGCAGAGAAGTACCGCTACCAGTAAAACACCGTCGACCGTCGCCGGACCGATCCAGCCAGGAGCCAGGAGCAGCCCCAGCAAGCCGACCACAAACGCGCGGTCGCTCTTGCCCATCGGCCCGTCATAGCGTCGATCGGCACCCACCATCAGCCCGAGCACGCCGGCGTACTCGGTCAGCGCCGACAGCGCCACGAATATCCACACCAGGTGCGCATGCACGCCCGCCACGCTGAGCAGCGACAGGTACAGCGCCGCGTCGGCCACCACGTCGCACAACTCGTTGAGGTAGGCACCCAGGCGGGATTGCTGGCCGAATTCGCGGGCGAGCATGCCATCGACGGCGTTGAGCGCCATCCGCAGCAGCATCCACACGGGCAACAGCAGGTACAACAGCGGTTGGACGGGCGCCGTCGCCCACACCACGGCGGCGACCAGCGCCGACACCAGCGCGGCCGTCACAGTCACCTGATTGGCAGTGATCCCCAACGCGGCAATCCGGCGTACCCCGGGCCGCAACACGTCCTGGAATCGCCCCTTCAAT
>JBDSPO010000045.1:0-18389 GCA_039930265.1 Lysobacter sp.
TCAAGTCGTGTCCCCCCAGACATTGGCCGACTGTCGCGTACGGTACGCCGCAGTATGCGGGGCGACGACAGCCAGAGAGTCTAGCGCGCCCAGCGCCGCGACAAAACCGGCAGGACCACCTTCAGCGGAAATCGAAGTCGAAGGCCACGATCGGGGTCGCCGGTTCCAGCACTCGGAGCTCGACGCTGGCGCTCTGCCCAGGCGCAAGAGCGGCCGGGTGAGACGCATCGGTGGCGTGGTAATCGGCCGGCTGCAGCTGGCGTGCGGCGACGGTGAGACCGTTGAGATCGGTCAGCTGCAATCTCAGGGCAGGCCACGGCTGTGGCCAGCGTGCGTCATTGCGGAAACTTGCCCGCACCTGCAGGACGCCGGGCTGCCCGGGTGCCGGTTGCACGTCGCGCGCCAGCATGGTGTAGGCGGCAGGCTCATGCCACGGCGGAATGGTGCAGCCCACGACGCGGCAAACGGATCCGATGAGTGGCCGCCAGTGCTCGCTGGCCGCCAATTCGGCACGTTGGGACAGCGCCAGTTGCACAACCAGCAGAGCGCCAAGCAGCAAGGCGCCGAACACGCCCGGCCAACGTCGACTGTCTGCCCGGGCCGGTGCGGCGATTCCACGCAGGAAGCGTGGCGCTGTGGCGACCGTGCGGACAACGGGCGGCACCGCGGGCAGCGGTAGCGAGCAGTCGGCATGCCCGCTGGCATCTTCAGCGGTGTGACGTGGGGTTGCGACCACCTCATCATCGGGGAGCGTCATCGCGACAGGAAACACCGGCGTTTGCGCCGCCGACACCGGCGCTTGGATCGCGCGCGCATCCAGGCCCTGTTCGCAGCGCGGGCAACGCGGCGCCGTGTCACCGTCGGTGACGATCAGGGCAACCAGAAAGCCGCAATGGGGGCAGGGCGCGAACATCGCGGCAGTCTAGCCGACACCGGGCGCGCGATGACACGACCCGCCCGCGGCCGCCTCGATCCGTGTCGCCGGCGCAGCCGACATGCGCACGCTCATCGGAGGACGACCGTCAGGCCGGCTTGTGGGGCTCAGGACCGACGGACCCCGTCGATCCGGATCCAGTCGTCCAGCTGCGCCACCCGCAACTGCTCGAAGTCGGCGTCAAAGCGCGCCACGACTTCGTCCTCCTGACCAGCGAGGATGCCTGACAGCGCAATGCGGCCGCCGACTGCAACGCGCGCGGCGAGCTCGTCGGCCAGGGCAATCAACGCCGACGCGAGGATGTTGGCCACTACAACCGGGTAGCGCATGCCGGCGGGCTCGTCCTCGGGCAGGTACACGGAAAGGCGATCATCCACGCCATTGCGCTCGGCGTTGTCGGCGGTGGCGAGCAAGGCCTGCGGATCGTTGTCCACCCCGACGGCGCCGGCGGCACCCAGCTTCAATGCGGCCAAGGCAAGAATGCCGGAGCCGCAGCCGAAGTCGAGCACGGTGGCGCCGTGGAGTGCATCCAGTCCGGCCAGGCTGTCGAGCCACTGCAGGCACAGGGCGGTTGTCTGGTGGGTGCCGGAGCCGAACGCCAAACCCGGATCCAACCGCACCACCGCACTGCCCTCACTGTCCGCGCCTTCCGGCAATGCGTGGTTCCACGGCACGATCCAGGTGCGTTCGCCGAATTTCAGCGGTTCGTACTGGTCCATCCAAGCCCGCTCCCAGTCCTGATCGGCCACCTCGGCGAACGCCACGTGCGACCAGTCGATGCCCTCGTCGGCGGCCGCCAAGGCGTGCAGGAGCAGTTCGGGCAGCGTGCCGCCGGGAAACAGCGCGGTCAGTGACAGCTCGGCCCACAGTGGCATCGCGCCCACCCCGGGCTCGAAGATCGCCTGCTCGTCGGGCGCGTCCGCATGGGCATCGCTGAGGGTGACGGCGAGCGCACCGACGTTTTCCAGCGCGCGCTCGTAGCGGGGCTGGTCGGCTTCGGTGCAGGGCAGGGTGAGTTCGAGGAAAGGCATGGCGGGCTCAGCTGATGGACAGCGATTTTTCCTTCTGTTCCTTCAGGCGCCGCTCCAGGTAATGGATGTTCTGGCCTCCCTGCTGGAATCCGACGTCCGCCAGGATCCGCTGCTGCAGCGGAATGTTGGTCTTGATGCCGTCGATCACCATCTCGCTGAGGGCCACGCGCATGCGCGCGATTGCCGTCTCGCGGTCGGGACCGTGCACGATCAGCTTGGCGATCATCGAGTCGTAGTTGGGCGGCACGCGATAGCCGGCATACAGGTGGCTGTCCACGCGGACGCCCGGCCCGCCGGGAACGTGGAAATCCTGGATCAGGCCCGGGCTGGGCATGAAGGTTTCCGGGTCCTCGGCGTTGATCCGGCACTCGATGGCGTGACCGGTGAACACGATGTCTTCCTGTTTCAGCCGCAGTTTCTGGCCGCTGGCGATCATCAACTGCTCGCGGATCAGGTCGATCCCGGTGATCATCTCGGTCACCGGATGCTCCACCTGGATGCGGGTGTTCATCTCGATGAAGTAGAAGCGGCCATCCTCGTAGAGGAACTCGAAGGTGCCCGCGCCGCGGTAGTCGATGCGCAGGCAGGCATCGACACAGACCTTGCCGATCTCCGCGCGCTGCTCGTCGGTGATGCCCGGTGCCGGCGCTTCCTCGACCACTTTCTGATGGCGACGCTGCATCGAGCAGTCGCGCTCGCCCAGGTGGATCGCGCTGCCCTGACCGTCGGCGAGGACCTGGATCTCCACGTGGCGGGGATTCTCCAGGAACTTCTCCATGTAGACCATGTCGTTGCCGAACGTGGCCTTGGCCTCGGCCTTGGTGGTCTGGATCGCGGTCACCAGCGCGGCCTCGGTGTGGACCACGCGCATGCCGCGGCCACCGCCACCGCCGGATGCCTTGACGATCACCGGGTAGCCGATCTCACGGGCGATCTTGATGTTGGTTGCCGGATCATCGCCGAGCGGGCCGTCGCTGCCGGGGACGCACGGCACGCCGGCTTCCTTCATCGCCCGGATCGCCTCGACCTTGTCGCCCATCAGGCGGATGGTTTCGGCCCTGGGGCCGATGAAGATGAAGCCCGACTCCTCAACGCGCTCCGCGAAATCCGCGTTCTCGGCGAGGAACCCGTAACCGGGATGGATCGCCTGGGCGTCGGTGACCTCCGCGGCGGCGATCAGCGAGGCCATGTTGAGGTAGCTCTCCGGCGAGGGCGCCGGGCCGATGCAGACCGACTCGTCGGCCATGGCGACATGCTTGAGATTGCGGTCAACGGTGGAGTGCACCGCAACGGTGTGGATACCCAGGGCGTGGCAGGCGCGCAGGATGCGCAGCGCGATTTCGCCCCGGTTGGCGATGACGACCTTGTCCAGCATCGTGGCGGCCTCAGCCGATCACGAACAGGGGCTGGTCGAACTCGACCGGCTGACCGTTCTCGGCGACCATCTTGAGGATGGTGCCGGAGGCGTCGGCTTCGATCGGGTTGAACATCTTCATCGCCTCGATGATCCCGATGGTCTCGCCGGCGGTCACGCTCTGGCCGACGCTGACGAAGGCGGGCTTGTCGGGGGCAGGGGAGGCATAGAACGTGCCCACCATCGGTGCCCGCACGACGTGGCCGTCGGGCAGTTCATTGCCGGCGGGCTCGCTGGTGATGGGCTTGCTGCCACCGGTGGCCGCTTCGACCGGCGAGGCCATCGGCATCAACGGCTGCGGGGCCATCTGCGGGACCATGTGGGTGCCCCGCGGTGACCGGGCCAGGCGCACGGACTCCTCGCCTTCCTTGATTTCGATCTCGGACAGGTTCGACTCTTCCAGCAGATCGATCAGTTTCTTGATTTTGCGCAGGTCCATGGGAGGTCCTCTTGATGTTGTGCAGGTAAGCCGCGCGAAGCGGCCGAAGGAATCAGGCCGCGGGCCGCGCCAGACGGGCCAGCGCAGCATCGAGCGCGCAGCGATATCCGGCGGCACCGAGCCCGGCGATCACGCCCACGGCCAGATCGCTGAAATAGCTGTGATGGCGGAAGGGCTCGCGGGCGTGCGGATTGGACAGGTGGATCTCGTAGAACGGTATCGCGACCGCGGCGAACGCATCGCGAAGGGCAACGCTGGTGTGCGTGAAGGCGGCCGGATTGATCAGGATCACCGCCGTGCCATCGGCTCTGGCTGCCTGGACCCGATCGACCAACTCGTGCTCGGCGTTGGATTGCAGGCTGGTCAGGTCGTGGCCGGCCGCCGCCGCCGCACTTTGCAGATCGGCGTCGATTTGGGCCAGCGTGGTACGGCCATAGATCGCCGGCTCGCGTTCACCGAGCAGGTTCAGGTTGGGGCCATGCAGGACCAGCAGTTTTGCCATGGGGATGCCGGGGTCGAAAGGTCGGCAGTGTGGCGGAGTGGTAGGCGAGTGTCCACAAAATGCGTGCTCATTCGCCGAAGTTGTCGCGTTTTAATCGGCTGTTTGAATGTGGCCAACGCCTGCTCGGGCGATGCCCCGGGTCAGTGGATAGCCCATTGATCGATCTCGCCGTCACGGAACGGTCCGATTTTCTGCTTCACCAGCCGGCCCCCCGCGTCCACCAGCACGGTGTAGGGGAGTACGCCCTTGACGTTGCCCAGTTGCACCCCGGCATCCGCAGGTCCTGCGGCGTCGATCGCGATCGGGTAGCGCACCGGAATCCGGTCCAGGAACGCCCTGACCGCCGCGGCGTCATCCAGCGCGATGCCCACCACCTGTACGCCCGTGCTGCCCTGCTGGTCGGCGAAGCGATCGAGCTCCGGCATTTCCTCGATGCACGGACCGCACCAGCTGGCCCAGAGGTTGATCAGCTGCGCACGACCGGCATACGTCTGCGGCAGTTGCAGCAGCGCGCCGTCCAGCATGGGCAGCTCAAGCGGGGGGATGACTTCGCCGCGGCGGGCGATGGCCAACCCCGCCGGTGGTTTTGGCGCCGATGCGGCCAACACGTCCTGCAATGCGCGCTGGCCGATCTCGGTGCGCATCAGCGGCGCCGGCGGATTCAGCCAGACACTGACGGCAACGCCGGCAATCGCGGCGAGCAGTGCGGCAAGCACGATTTTGGCGTTCTGGTTCATCTCACAAAGCTTCGGCAGGGATGGCTGCATCGGTCAAGGCCTGGCGGACGATATCGGGGGTCAGCAGGGTGGGGAGGATCCGCCCCTCGCCGCCGCCGCGCGGGAACACGACATACAGCGGCACGCCGACGGCCTTGTGCCGCTGCAGGAACGCGGTCAGAGCGGGATCCACGTTCGTCCAGTCGCCGACCAGGTAGGCCGCATCGGCTTCGGCCAGCGCCTGCTGGAAGTCAGCGCGGCCAAGCACCGTTCGCTCGTTCGCTTTGCAGGTCACGCACCAGTCCGCGGTCATGTTGACGAATACGACCCGGTTGGCGGCGCGCAGATCGGCCAAGCGCTGTTCGCTGAAAGGGATCTTCACCAACTGACCCTCCTCGGCCACGGCCTGCGCGAGCGCCGGCTGGGGAATCGGCTGGGTCTGGATCAACCACAGGGGCCATCCCGCCGCCAGCAGCGCCACGATCGCCAGGCCTGTCGCCCAGGCACGGCCCGTGATGCGCGAGCGGTTCCAGGCCCAGGCGGCCAGTGCGACCAGCACCGCGGCGACCATCCACAGGCCGATCGCGTCCGCGCCCAGTTGCTTGGCCAGCACCCACGCCAGCCACACGGCTGTCAGGTACAGCGGGAACGCCATGATCTGCTTGAAGGTCTCCATCCATGCGCCGGGACGCGGCAGAGCACGCGCCAGCGCGGGTACAAAGCCGATCAGCAGGAACGGCAACGCCAGGCCCAGCCCGAGGGTGAGAAATACCGCCAGCGCGATGACCGTCGGCGCGGTGAACGCCCACGCCAGCGCGGCACCCATGAAGGGAGCAGTGCACGGCGTGGCCACCACCACCGCCAGCACACCGGTGAAGAAATCCCCGGCCGGTCCCGAGCGGGTCGTCAGGCCATGCCCTGCGCCCGTCCAGCGGCCGGCCAATTGCCACACGCCCGACAGGCTGAGGCCGAGTGCGAGCATCAACAATGCGAGCAGGGCAACCACGAGCGGCTGCTGCAGCTGGAATCCCCAGCCCAGCGCAAGCCCGGCTTCACGCAGCCCCAAGGCGAGGGCGCCCAGCGCGGCGAAGCTGACCATCACGCCTGCGGTGTACCAGAGCGCCTGCCTGCGGGCCGCGCCCGGTTGATCGCGACTGCCGGCCAACGACAGGACCTTGAGCGACAGGACTGGCAGCACGCAGGGCATCAAATTCAGAATGAGGCCGCCGATCAGCGCGAACAGCAGGACGAGCAATACGCCCGGCGCGGCCTCGCCGCTGACACCCGCGGCGGCGGACAGGCGTTGCGTCCCCCGCGCAGCGGTGGCGGAGTCCGACAGCCCGGGCGCGGCGTCAAGCGCTTCCTCGGAGATGGAAGCGGGGTCGCCCGGATCCTCGCCCGTGAACGCGGCCCCGGTCGCTGGATTGCCGTCGCGCGCGCTGCCGGACGGGCCGGTATTGGCATCGGCGTCGGCGGACGCGGTTGCCGGTGGACCTGCCGCCACTTTGGTGTCGGTAACGGTGCCCGCGGGCAGCGCGATATCGACCTTCCGGGTCATCGGGGGATAGCAGATGCCGTCGTTCTGGCAGCCCTGGAAGGTCGCGGTCAGCGTGACCGAACTGGCGTCGGCGCGCTTGCGCGACAGCGGCAAGGGCACGTCGATCTGGTCGAAATACACCACCACGTCGCCGAAATGCTCATCGCGGTGCTGGGTGCCGCGCGGCCACCGCGGCGAGCCCAACGCGATTCCGCCTGACTTGGAGGTGAGCGTCAGCCGGGTGTTGTCGCGATACAGGTAATACCCGCGAGCCGGGGTGAAGCGCAGCAGCAGGGTGTCGCCATCGCCGGCGATGGCCTCAAAACCGAACGCCTGCTCGGCCGGCAGGGGCATGGCATCGACTTTGCCGGCACCCCCGGGAAACAGCACGCTGGTGCCCATCCCCCCGGGCGCCTTGGGGCTGCCCGGTGCGCCCAGCCGGGCCAGCACGCCGCTGTCTGCCGGTGGTGTAGCGCCGGCAGCACCGGGTGCCGGCAGTGCCACGGTCAGCGTGCGCGTCTGCGGTGGATAGCATATGCCCGCGTCGGCGCAGCCCTGGTACTTGATGGTGACCTGGGTGGTGGTGGCGCGGGCCTCGCCAGGCAACTGCGCGGTGAGCCGTTTGCGATAGGTCTCGACCTTGCCGAAGAACTCGTCCTCATGTGCCTCGCCATTCGGCAGTTGCAGGGCGCGCGACGAAAAGCCCTTGTCCGTGGTCACCGAGGTGCGGTGGCGATACAGGTAATAGCCGTCGGCAATCTTCCAGTGGATCGCAATGGTGCCCGGATCGCTGGCGCGGGCGTCCACGGCGAACGCCTCGTCCACCGGCAGCAGGTCGTCGGGGTTGACCGCCGCGCTCGCCGGCAGGGCAAGCAGCGCGAACAACGCGACGCCGGTCAGCCCCGCGGCAATCCGGCGGATCAGCGACGGTGGGCGCCGATAGTCACGCAGGGCGTGCGCGGGGAGAGGGAACAAGCGCTTATGGAGTTCAGTCATCGTCTCGGGTCTGTTGCACGACCCAGTCCAGGTAGGGGGCGAGTCCGCCGACGGCTTCGACCGCGACCACCTCGGGAAGTTCGTAGGGATGCAAGGCAAGCACCCGTGCGGTCAACGCATCCAGACGGTCGCTGGTGGTCTTGATCATCAGCAGCACTTCTTCGCTGCACTCCAGCGAGCCTCCCCAGCGGTAGGTGGAGCGCGTGCCGGGCAATCGGCTGACGCAGGCGGCCAGACGGTCTTCGATCAAGGCGCGGGCAAGCGAGTCAGCGCTGGCCGTGTCGGGGCAGGTGCAGTACACGATCAAAACAGGCATGCCGGGCATTGTACCGACGCTCGGTCGCGGGCGTTCGCGCGCGCTGGCGGAGGGGCGTCGAAGCGCCCGGCGCGGTATGACCGAACGACGGGTGTCCGGAACGAGCGCCTGACGTCGTCTAACCAACGGCGAAGTGATTGCGGGCCCGACGACGGCTGACAGCCCACAAACGGGGGGTGCCGGAATGAACCAGGGAGAGACACATGCGACACAGCCACACGTTGTACAAAAAAACACCAGCAGCGCCGCTGCTGGCGATCACGATGCTGGGCGGTGTTATGGCACTGACGTCGCTCGCCGCGTGTGCGGGTGATGCGCGCGGGAGCTTTGCCACCGCCCCCGGTTTCACTGCAATGGACCCCGAAAAAGTGGGCGGAGACGACTATTATTCCGCCGATCGTTTTCCGACCAGCGGGGCCTCGGTCTTCATGCCCGATGCGGATCTTGCCGCACCGGTTCGCGCGTTGCTGATGCTCGAGGCCGATGAGGCGCCGTTACCGCATTCCCGCTACTTGCTGAGCTACGACCTGCACAGCGATCCGGACGACCCCGACCACACCCGTGCACAGGTGGAGATCACCCGTATCAATCTGGGTGAGGTCTTCCGCAAGGACGCGATGCAGGGCGTCCCGATCGAGCATCAGGGACCGCCAGAGGCTTTTGGGATCGGCCCGCATGTACGTTGGCGGTTCGAGATGACACCGTTCCAGGGAATGACTTCGCATGTCGCCAACGCCGGCCGCAGGGAGCTGTCCGACGCCGACGTCGCGACGCTCGACTGTCTGGGCGCTCCGTGCGCCCGGCTTGGCTCATTCGAGGGCCCCGATGGCCACTGGATGGATCGCGACCCGCCCCTGCCGAGTGCCGACTACCGCGCCGTCACGATCGACGGGCCTGCTCCGGCCTACGTGGTCGACCAGATGCTGGCGGTGATGGTGGGCGAGGACGGTCCGCAGCCCACCGGACCGGCTGACCGTGCGGGGAAGCCGCAGTTCACCTTTGTGGTCTCCGTCAATGCCGGTGGGCAGGACGTCATGACCACCGGTCTGGGTCGGAATGCGGTGGTCTACGACGACGCGATCGGCACGGTCTGGGTGAAGACCGGCCAATTCTCCGACACGACCGGGGAGGTTCGGGAGCTGCAGCAGGCGCGCGCTCGCTGAAGCGCTCTCGAAACCGCTCGACGGCCAACCTGTCCATGGAGAGTCACCAATGAAGAAATCGGTAATCGCCGCCGCGATAGTTGTTGCATCCAGCCTTCTCGCCGGTGGCTGCAGCGGGGAATCCCCAAGCGCCGTCCCGGAAGCAGCGCACCGCGCGGCCAAAAAGGAGGTCGAAGCAATCCGATACAAGCGGGTGACGTTCGATACCGACGCCGGGACGTTCTGGTTCCAGCCCTCCGTCTGCTCCGTGCACGAGGAAGACGGTTCGCCCGCCTACAACGTCGGTGGTCCGGGTCAGTCACCCGATGGGCAGCCGGTTTTCGTGAGCATGGGGGATGAGGACGGTGACCCGTCGACCGGGATCGATGTGCGGATCCACGTGGGCGTCGATGTGCCGAACAGGAGCGGCGATCCGGACTGGATTTCCAATGACCATCAATCGGTGTCGTCCGGCGTGCCCAAATCGCAGACCGTGATCGAAGGGAAGGTAGTGAGCGCCACCGGGGTGATGTTCGGCAAGGACTACGGCGGCGAGCTGGTGGTCGACGGAACCATCCGCGTGGACTGCAATTTGTGATGGAGTGGGATGTCCCGGGCTGACCATCCGCCAGCGTTTTGTTATGGCAAATGCGACGAAAAGGGTCAATACTCGCCTTTGGCTGGCAGGACACGGCCGATGACACGACGTCAGGTAGGGGGGAGAGGCACAGGACGTGCCGCGCAGGAAGCCATGCCCGAACCAGAAGGAGCGCGTTCCGTCAGGACGCGCTCCTTCTTTATTCCAGATGCGTGACCGCCGCGACGCGTCGCCGTTGGCAGAAAACTTCACCGCGCCCCTTGAAAGCCCGCCCATGCGCCCCATCTTCCTTCGCAGTCCCGGTACGCCGGGCGTGTCCGCCCCGGCCATCGGCCGGGCGGTCACTGAAATCACGTTGTTCCTGACCTTTCAACCATCTACGAGGTTGCTGCACATGAATATCAAGCCGCTGTTCGATCGCGTGGTCATCAAGCGCATGGAAGAAGAAAAGATGTCCTCCGGCGGCATCGTGATCCCGGATTCCGCTACCGAGAAGCCGATCAAGGGCGAAGTCATCGCCGTGGGCGCCGGCAAGGCACTGGACAACGGCAGCGTGCGCGCGCCGCAGGTCAAAGTCGGCGACAAGGTGCTGTTCGGCAAGTACAGCGGCACCGAGGTCAAGCTCGACGGTAACGACCTGCTGGTGGTCAAGGAAGACGACATCTTCGCGATCCTGGGCTGATCCAGGCGTCGCCGGCCACCTCGGCCACCCCTTTTTTCCACAATTTCTGTTTTGAGGTTCTAGACCATGGCTGCCAAGGAAATTCGTTTCGGCGAAGACGCGCGCTCCAAGATGCTGCGCGGTGTCAACACGCTCGCCAATGCCGTCAAGGCAACCCT
The DNA here is from genome assembly GCA_039930265.1 of Lysobacter sp. Taxonomy (GTDB): domain Bacteria; phylum Pseudomonadota; class Gammaproteobacteria; order Xanthomonadales; family Xanthomonadaceae; genus Novilysobacter. Next base: position 10,466 of record JBDSPO010000045.1, read on the forward strand.
CGGCCCGAAGGGCCGCAACGTCGTGCTCGACAAGAGCTATGGCGCCCCCACGATCACCAAGGACGGCGTGTCCGTCGCCAAGGAGATCGAGCTGGCCGACAAGTTCGAGAACATGGGCGCGCAGATGGTCAAGGAAGTCGCCTCGCGCACTTCCGATGATGCCGGTGACGGCACCACCACCGCGACCGTGCTGGCGCAGGCGTTCATCCGCGAGGGCATGAAGGCGGTTGCCGCCGGCATGAATCCGATGGACCTCAAGCGCGGCATCGACAAGGCCGTTACCGGCGCCGTCGCCGAGCTCAAGAAGATCTCCAAGCCGTCCTCGACCAGCAAGGAAATCGCCCAGGTCGGCACCATCTCGGCCAACTCGGACGCCAACATCGGCGACCTGATCGCCAAGGCGATGGACAAGGTCGGCAAGGAAGGCGTGATCACCGTGGAAGACGGTTCGGGCCTGGACAACGAGCTGGACGTGGTCGAGGGCATGCAGTTCGACCGCGGCTACCTCTCCCCGTACTTCATCAACAACCAGCAGTCGATGCAGGCCGAGCTGGATGACCCGTTCATCCTGCTGTACGACAAGAAGATATCCAACGTCCGTGACCTGCTCCCGGTCCTGGAAGGTGTTGCCAAGGCCGGCAAGCCGCTGTTGATCGTGGCCGAGGACGTCGAAGGTGAGGCGCTGGCGACCCTGGTTGTCAACACCATCCGTGGCATCGTCAAGGTCTGCGCCGTCAAGGCTCCGGGCTTCGGCGACCGTCGCAAGGCGATGCTGGAAGACATGGCCGTGCTGACCGGCGGTACCGTGATCTCCGAGGAAGTGGGCCTGCAGCTGGAGAAGGCGACCATCGCCGACCTCGGCCGTGCCAAGAAGATCCAGGTCTCCAAGGAAAACACCACCATCATCGACGGCGCCGGCGAGACCGGTGGTATCGAAGGCCGCATCAAGCAGATCAAGGCGCAGATCGAAGAGACCTCTTCGGACTACGACCGCGAGAAGCTGCAGGAGCGCGTGGCCAAGCTGGCCGGTGGCGTGGCGGTGATCAAGGTCGGTGCCTCGACCGAGATGGAAATGAAGGAAAAGAAGGCCCGCGTTGAAGATGCCCTGCACGCGACCCGCGCCGCAGTGGAGGAAGGCGTGGTCCCGGGCGGTGGTGTGGCCCTGATCCGTGCACTGGCCGCTCTTGGCGACCTGAAGGGCGACAACGAAGACCAGAACCACGGTATCGCCATCGCCCTGCGTGCGATGGAAGCCCCGCTGCGCGAGATCGTGATCAACGCCGGTGAAGAAGCGTCGGTGATCCTGAACAAGGTTCGTGAAGGCACCGGCAGCTACGGATACAACGCCGCCAACGGTGAGTACGGCGACATGCTCGAGTTCGGCATCCTGGACCCGACCAAGGTCACCCGCACCGCGTTGCAGAACGCCGCGTCGATTGCCGGCCTGATGATCACCACCGAAGCGATGGTGGGCGAGCTGCCGAAGAAGGACGAGCCGGCCATGCAGGGCGGCGGCGGCATGGGCGATATGGGCGGCATGGGCTTCTGATTCACGCCTTACCTGTTGCATGCGTTATCGGAGGGCCCGCTTATGCGGGCCCTTCTTTTTAGCCCCGATTCAACATCCTGATCCCGAGACAGCGGTGCGGTGGAAAGTGTGAATGGTTTAAAAGGTGTACTCGACAGTTCTATTTTGCAGTGCAGCGTGCGGGGCAATAACAATTACTTCACAGTTGATCCGCATCCCGACGTGGGGGAGGGAGCAGACCCGCTACCGGTTCGTCCGGGGCGGGTTTTTTTTTGGGGTGGTTCAGCCGCCACCGGGGTCAGGGGCCGGGTGTGTTATTGGCCGCAGCGGGATGCTTTGAGCGTTTCTACACAGGCGGCGACCTGTCGGCGCGCTCTCGCACATCAACTCCCACTGCAGGGGTACTTCATGACCATGCTCACACGCGCCATCTCCGTGGCAATCGGTACAGTCATCTGCGCCGCGTCCGCACAAGCCACCACGTACGTTGTTACTGCACACCAGAACAAGTTCGACCAGAAACTGGTGGCCAAGATCGAGGCTGCCGGAGGTGCGGTGACCGCGCGACTGCCGCAGATCGGCGTCGCCATTGTCGAATCGGACAATCCGAATTTCGCCAACCGGGCGGTCAGCGTGCAAGGCATCCGATCGGCGGTCAGCGACCTGACCCTGCAGTTCGTCCAGCCCGAGCCCGAACAGCAGATCCGCGAAGAGGATTTCGGCAATCCGCCAAACTCGGGCGACGACGACCGTTTCTTCGACCTGCAATGGGGGCATACGGCCGTTGATGCCGCGGGGGCATGGAACGCCGGTTATCGCGGCAAGGGCGCAGTCGTGGCGGTGCTTGATTCGGGACTGTATTGCAGTCACCTGGAGTTCGCCGACAACCTGCTCACGGCCGACTCGGCGTCATTCGTGCCCGGAGAGAACTATTGCAACACCGCCGGCAGCAGCCACGGAACCCATACCGCGGGCACCATCCTCGCCGGTGACAACGGCGCAGGCACCATCGGTGTGGCGCCAGAGGCCAAACTGATGGCGGTCAAGGTACTGAGCGCCATCAACGGTAGCGGCAGCTTCGGCGGCATCATCCAGGGCATCGTTCATGCGGCTGACCGCGGTGCCGATGTGATCAACATGAGCCTTGGGGTGCGCGGTGGACTTGAAGTGGGCGGCAAGGAGGTGGCGGAACTGATCAACGCGACCAAGCGGGCCGTCCAGTATGCAGGCACCCAGAATGCCTTGGTGGTGGTATCAGCCGGCAACGACGCCCGCGACCTCGACCACGACAGTGGAATCGAGATCTGTGATGACGATGGATTGTGCTATCGCGCCAACTTGCGCGCCTTCCCGGCAGAGCTGCCAGGGGTTTTGGCAGTCTCGGCATTGGGGCCGACCGGCTGGGCCTACGACTTCAATACCGATCTCGACAAGTTGGCGAGCTATAGCAACTACGGCCAGTCCGTGATCGACTTTGGCGCACCCGGTGGCGACTTTATCTACCCTGGCGCCGAGGCATGCACCGTCAAGGGGGTCAGGGCGCCGTGCTGGGCCTTCGATATGGTGCTCAGTTCAACGACCGCCAGTGGTGGACGCAGCTCGTACGGGTGGAACGCCGGCACCAGCATGGCCGCACCGCATGTGTCAGGGGTGGCTGCGCTGATCGTTGGGAAACATGGTGGAGAGATGTCGCCACGGGCGGTGGAGGGGATTCTGCGCCAGTCTGCCGACGATCTCGGCAAGCGCGGTAATGACAGCCATTACGGCAGCGGTCGGGTGAATGCGGCGCGTGCCGTGGCGGAGTGACCGCAACCCGAGGAGTAATCCCCAACGGCCGCCTGCAAAGGCGGCCGTTTGCATGACGCCAGACCGGGGCCGGGCATCCGCATGTCATCATCGGTGTCGATGAATGCCCCTCCCGACGTCCCCGGCGCGCCCGCTGTCGCCGCCATCACCGCGCGTGCATTCGATCGCTTGCGTGGCAGTTTCCGGATGGGCGATGCCGAGCGACTGGCGGCGGTGGCGACTGCCAGTGAATTTGCGATCGACACCCTTGTCCAACAGCCCGCGCTGCTTGCGCAGCTGTCGGTTGACGATGGCGCCGTGCCGGTTGCAGTGCCGATCCTGGACCCGTCTGCGCCGGAAACGTGGCAGTCCTGTCTGCGTCACTACCGTACCGCCGAATCCACCCGCCTGGTGTGGCGCGATGTTCTTGGTCTGGATGATGTCGATGCCATCCTGGCGGGTAGCACCGCGCTCGCCGAGCGTTGTCTGCAGCTGGCGCTGGGTGCGCTGGAGTTCAGCTTCGCCGCTCGCCACGGGGTACTGAGCCACGCCGGTGGCGCTCCGATCCGGCTGGTGGTGTTGGCGCTGGGCAAGCTCGGCGGCGGCGAGCTCAACTTCAGTTCGGACGTCGATCTGGTGTACGGCTATGACGCCCCGACCGATCCGGCATCGATGTCGGACGGACCTCGCCCGCTGGCGGCGGAACAGTATTTCTCGCGGCTCGGCCAGAAACTCGCCGTGTTGCTGGATGAGGTGACCGCGGACGGGTTCTGCCACCGGGTGGACCTGCGCCTGCGGCCGTACGGCAACGCCGGACGCGTGGCGTGGTCGTTCGCCGCGATGGAGCAGTATTTCCAGCGTGAAGGACGCGATTGGGAGCGTTACGCGTGGCAGAAGGCGCGGCCGGTGGCCGGCGACGTGGCGGCCGGTGCGGCATTCCTGGACCTGCTGCGTCCCTTTGTCTATCGGCGCTACCTGGACTACGGCGCACTGGATGGCCTGCGCGCAATGAAGGCGGCGATTGCGGCCGAGGTCGCGCGCAAGGAACTTGCCGACGACATCAAGCGCGGACCGGGCGGTATCCGCGAGATCGAGTTCCTCGCCCAGGCGTTGCAGCTCATCCGCGGCGGGCGCGACCCGGGGTTGCGCCAACGCGCGTTGCAGCCCGCGCTGATCGCGCTGGCGGCGGCGGGACAGGTCGACCCCGGAACGGCGACCCAGCTTGCCGCCGCCTACCGCTACCTGCGCCGCCTGGAGAATCGTCTGCAGATGCTGCGTGATCAACAGACCCATGCGCTCCCGACCGATCCGGTGGACCGGTGTCGGATTGCCGCCGGGCTGGGTTATCCCGATTGGGACACGCTGCAGCGGGATCTGGCACAGCATCGCGCGGTGGTGCGTGAGGAATTCGCCGCATTGCTCGCGCCGCGGTCGAGTACCGACGCGCCGGGCGCCCTCGCCGATTACTGGGCCGCGCTGCCCGACGGAGGCGACCCGGCGGTGCTGGCCGAGGCGGGATTCGAGGATGCCTCCGCCGCCGACAGCCTGCTGCGCGACTTCGCCCGCAGCCCCGGTGTCAGCGCGCTGTCGGATGGCACCCGCGGACGGCTGGACCGGGTGATGCCGGCCTTTCTGCAGGGGGCCGCGCGCTCGGTCCATCCGCAACTGTCGTTACGCCGGCTGATCGCGCTGGTCCAGAACATCCTTCGTCGCAGCGCCTATCTGGCCTTGCTCGACGAACAGCCGGCGGCCCTGGCCCGGCTGGTGCGGGTAACCAGCCAAAGCGCGCTGCTGGCAGAGCGCGTCGCGGTGCATCCGCTGCTGCTGGACGAGCTGCTCGATGCCAGTGTCGCCGGCGAGCTGCCGGGACGGTGCGAACTGGCACAGGCCTGCGCGGTGGTCGGACGCAGCGCGACGGCTGACGGTGCGGAGGACGTGGAAGCGGTGCTCAACGCACTCAATGAAGTGCGTCAGGCGGCGAGTTTCCGCGTGGCCTTGGCCCACCGCGACCATCGACAGCCGGCGGTCGACAGCGCGCGGCAGTTGGCGTGGCTGGCCGACAGCGTCGTGGCACGGGTGCTGGCGACGGCCCGGAAGGAAATGGTCGCGGCGCACGGCGAGCTGTCCGGCGCCCGCTTCGCGGTGATTGGCTATGGGAGCCTGGGCGGGGAGGAACTGGGGTTTGATTCCGATCTCGACCTGGTGTTCCTCTACGCCAGCGCGGCGGGCGATGACCAGGCCGCCTCCGATGGCGCGCGTCCGCTGGACCCGGCGCGCTGGTTCGCGCGGCTGGCACAGAAGGTGGTGGCCTTGCTGGACGCGCCAACGCGTGCCGGTCGGCTCTACGAAGTCGATGTGCGGCTGCGCCCGGATGGTGCCAAGGGGATGCTGGTATCCAATATCGCCAGCTTCGAGGCCTACCAGCGCGAGCGGGCGTGGAACTGGGAGCATCAGGCGCTGGTACGGGCGCGGCCTCTCGCGGGGGATGCGGAGCTGTTTGTTGATTTTGATCGGATTCGCGACGCGACCGTGGGTCGGCAACGCGATCCACGCCAGCTGCGGGAGGAGGTCATCGCAATGCGCGCGCGGATGCGGGCGGAGCTCGATCGAAGCGACGATCTCATGTTCGACCTGAAGCAGGGTCGCGGCGGCCTGGTGGACCTGGAGTTTCTGCTGCAGGCGCTGGTGCTCGAGCACGCGGCGTCCAAGCCGGCGGTGCATGCGTGTCGCGATACGCCCGGTCTGATCCTGGCCCTGCATGCTGCCGGCGTTATAGATGAGGAGTCGCGCGGGCAGTTGCAGGCGGCACACGAGATTCTGCTCTCGCGGGGCCTGGACTGCAGCCTGGACCGACGGCCGCGCCGCATCCTGCCCGATGGGCCGGTGGAACGTGCGCGCGTCGCGATCAGTGCGGTGGCGCTCCGCCACGGTCTGGATTTTGGCGGCGACGCCTGAGCGGTTCGCACATCTAAAGGTCCAGCCGCTGCCTTACCTCGCTGGCGACCCGCGCAGTTTCGCGCAGCGGCGTCACCGCGAAATCGGCAAGATCCTCGTCCAGCGGGCGAACGCGGCCGATTTCCAGCAACCGGTCCACGAACCGGCGCGGCCGTCCGCGCAGGCGCTCCAGTCCCGCCACGAACACCGGCACCGTGGTCGCACACGCCTCGGTGAGCATGTTGACCGAGTCGGCGGTGCAGACGATCCGGTCAGCGCAGGCGAGCAGGCCCGGATACGGATTGGCACCATCCTCGGGTCCGCTCCAGAGCATGCCGCTGCGGCCGGCGAAATGCCGGCGAAGCCCCGCACCCAATCCGGCGGGACTGCGACGCGAGGTGGTTGCCAGGACGCAGCCGCCCTCGTCATCGGCCCGCTTCAATACCCGTAGCGTCAGCGTCTCCAGCAGCGCTGCGTCCAGGCAAGCGTGGGCACTGGCACCGCCCAGCAGCAGGGCGGTGCGGGGTTGGGGCAGGGTCGCCAGGGCGGTGTATCGACGTCGCGCGCCGGCCAGCCAGTGGTCGTCGACCGGATGCAAACTGCCGAGCACGCTGATGACATTCGCGCCCTTCAGGCGGTCGTGCTGCGGAGCGACCACCAGACTCCAGTGGCGGGTCGCCATGCGTGGATCGAGGATCTGGATGGTCGCGCTGCCCTGCCGACCCAGCACGCGGGTCGCCAGTGCCGCCTGGCGGCCACAGCCGATCGCCAAAGCGGGCGGTTGTTCCAACGCGCGACGGAAGGCGGGGCCGAAGGCGCGCTCCGCGCCGGCGCCATGCGGCGCGGCCCAGCGCCACGGAGCGCGCGTATCCAGACTCCAATCCCGCGCCGGCAGGCCGAGCGCCGCGGCCAGTGCCTGGGTCTGGCGAACGTTGCCAGCATTGCCATCGCTGAGCGTCCACACGGTCGGATGGGGATCTTGGTGTTTCATTGGTGCCTGCAATACGTTCCAAAGCTGCGGAAGTCGGCGCTGACGCCTGCCCCTACACTGGCGGTCACACCCGTCGGCCGTCCGGCCGCGTTCCATTCAACCCCGCATCCACGGAGATCATAGATGGCCCAGGCCCGAACCGAAGCACTCGCCCCGGCGGCACTCGACCAGATATTTCGCACCGCGCGCACCCACAACGAACTGGGTGGGGAGATCAGTGACGATACCCTGCGCCAGCTCTATGATCTGGTGAAGTGGGGGCCCACCAGCGCCAATATGGGGCCGGCCCGCTTTGTATTCGTGAAATCCGCGCAGGCCAAGGCGCTGTTGGAACCCGCGCTGGACGAGGGCAATCACGCCAAGACCATGGCGGCGCCGGTTACGGTGATCGTCGGTTTCGACGAGGATTTCCACGAGAAGCTGCCCTACCTGTTCCCGCACACCGACGCGAAAAGCTGGTTTGACGGACCGCGCGAAGGCCGCAGCGTCGCCGCATTCCGCAACGGCAGCCTGCAGGGCGCCTACCTGATCATCGCGGCGCGCGCCCTGGGTCTGGATACCGGCCCGATGTCCGGTTTCGATAACGCCAAGGTCGATGCGGCATTCTTCGAAGGCACCGCGATCAAGTCGAATTTCCTGGTCAACCTCGGCTATGGGCAGGAGGAAACATTGTTTCCGCGCTCCCC
>JBDSPO010000046.1:0-6078 GCA_039930265.1 Lysobacter sp.
ATCTCACGCCGGGCGAGATGATCCAGCTGACCATGCGCAGCCATCAGTTCCTGTTCACCGCGCAGCTGACATCCAATGTCGCCAACCGGTCCTCTGACGGCATCCAGCAGCTGTTCCGTCAACAGTCGTAGCAAGGAGCACCCATGAATCCCAGCAACCGGGTCTTGACCTGGCGTATCGTCTGCACCCTGCTTGCATGCTTGCTGCTGGCCGCCTGCAACCGGGTCACCCTGTACAACGATCTCGACGAGCAGCAGGCCAATCAGGTCATGGGGGCACTGCTGGGTGCGGGCGTAGCGTCCGAGAAAGCGCCGTCGCCCAGCAAGAAGGGCTGGGAGGTAAGGGTCAGTCGGTCGGAATTCCCCTACGCGATGCAGGTGCTGAACTCGCAGGGCTTGCCACAGGCAACCTACCGCTCGATGGGCGAGATCTTCAAGAAGGAGGGTTTCGTGTCCTCCGCGATGGATGAACGCGCGCGCTACACCGACGGTCTGCAACAGGAAATCGCCCGCACCCTTTCGCGCATTGACGGCGTGGTCGAAGCGCGAGTCCACATCGCCCTGCCGCCTCCGGACCCGCTGGGGGGTCGCGAAAACGATTCGTCGGCGTCAGTGATCATCTTCGAACGTCCTGGCGCCAAGCTGCGCGACCGCGAAACCGATCTGAAGGTGTTCATCAAGGACAGCGTGGAAGGACTCGCGGACGTCAACAAGGTCACGATCAAATTCTTCACCATCGCTGCCCCGAGCGCTTCGGCAGCGCAAGCCGGCGTTCCTGTGGCGATGTCCTCGGTCGGTCCAATCGCTCTGGTCGCCATCGTCATTGCCGCTTTGCTGGGACTGGGCATCGCGTTTCGCGGCAGGTTGAAGGCTAGGCTGGCACCGATCCGGGACGAGGCGCCGCCGGCGTGGAGTGATTGATGGAAATCCCCACCCCCCTGCGAGCGGTGCTGGCGGACACCGACGGCAGCTGGCTGGCGGATTTTGATGCGGCGCTGCTCGCACCCGCACGCGACAGTGTCCTCGGACGACGCCTGCTTGCACGCACCCTCGGTGCCGGTGGCGCCGCAACGTTGCTGGCGCCCGCGCCCAAGCCGGTGCTGACACGCGTTCTCACGCAGTGGCCACGGGAAAAGCTGCAATCGCTGGCGCTCAATCTCGGGGTGCTGGCATTCGCGCCAGTGATCCGTGCCGAAGTCGCGCGGGAGACCGTACGCCGTCTGAAGCACGCGCTGGACAAGCGCTACCTGCTGGCGCTGGACCGTCAGGTATGGGACGGCGAGGTACCCCGTGAACTGCAGCAACGCCTGCACCGCGCCATGCACACGGCCATGGAGGAGGCTGAAGGGGCTGCCGCCCTGCTCGCCCTGCTCGGACGGCAGGGTCGCGCTGAACTTCGGCGCTGGGCGAATCCGCGAGATCCCGCCCTGATCGAATGGCTGGCATTGCTGCATCCGCGCACCGACGACACCCCGGTTCCCCATCTGCCCCCCGCGGCAGTGCAACGGCTGTACGCCATCCACGCCGGCAACTGACCGGCCTCGCCAGGTAGCACCCCCATCGCCATGCGTTCCGACATGCCCGCCACCAGTCCACCCGATCGCAGCACCGCCCCGGCTGCGCGCAAAGCACGACCGCACGGCGGTATCGCCATCGTCGAGCCCCGTCGGTTGGAGCGCGTGCTGGCCGGCAACATTGTGCCGGCGACGACGTGGGAGCGGATGCAGGACGTTGATGCCGTGATCGCCCAGATCAACGGCGTCTACGAGCAGGCCACGCACGAGATCCAGCAGGCACGCGAAGAGGCAGCGGCTGCCGGGTATGCCGAAGGGATCGCGCGCGCGCAGACCCAGATGGCCGAGCAACTGGCCGCGCTCAACGAGAGACGGGCCCGCGTGCTGGGTGACGCCCGCCAGCGCGTGGTCGACCTTGCCTGCGCGATCGTCGCGCGACTGGCGCCGGATTTTGACGCAGCGACGGTCGCGCCGGCGCTGGTGATGGAGGCGGTGGAGGCGGCGCAGGCTGAGCAGTTCCTGTTGATCCGGGTGCATCCCTCGGTACGTGCAGCGGTTACCGCCGGGCTTGGAGCGGTCCGCCAGGCGCACCCTGCCGTGGGCGTGATCGAGCTGGTCGACGACGAGAGCCTGGATCCACTCAGTTGCGTGGTCGTGTCCGAAGCCGGCCAGGTCCGGGCGGGCATAGCCCAGCAGATCGAAGCGATACGCTCGGCGCTCGCGGCGCACTCGGCGCTGGATGCGGAAGACGACAGCGAGACCGACCTCGCCGACGACGGGGCAAGAACCCCGGTGCGTGCGGGTGGTATGAGGTGACCGCGCTCATCGGCAATCCGCGGGACGATCTGCTGGCAGGCGCGCTGAGACGCGCCAGGACGGTGGAACGGGTCGGCAAGGTAGCCGAAGCGTACGGCACCCTCATCCGGGCGACCGGTCTGAAAGCAGCCATCGGCGAATTGTGCGAACTGCGCAACCCGGCGGACGAAGGACCCGCGGACTTCCATTTGTCGGCCGAGGTGGTCGGCGTGTCCCGCCAACACACCCTGCTGACCCCGCTGGGGGCACTGGACGGCGTGTCGGCGACCACCGAGGTCTACGCCACCGGCCGCCAGGCCACCGTTCTGGCGGGCGATGGTCTGCTCGGGCGTATCCTGAATGCTCACGGCGAGCCGATTGACGGGCTGGGGCCTGTGGTCGGTGGCGTCGCCGCACCGATCTATGCAAGTTCGCCCAACCCGTTGTCGCGCAAGCTCATCGACCGCCCTTTCTCCACCGGTGTGCGCGCGATCGACAGCGTGCTCAGCGTGGGCGAAGGCCAGCGGCTGGGAATCTTCGCGGTGGCCGGCGGGGGCAAGAGCACCCTGCTCGGCATGCTGGCCCGCGGCGGGGACGCTGAGGTCAACGTGATCGCGCTGGTCGGTGAGCGCGGGCGCGAGGTGAACGAGTTCGTGCTCGACAACCTCGGCCCTGAAGGTCTGGCGCGATCGGTCGTGGTCGTCGCCACCTCGGATCGGCCGGCACTCGAGCGCAGCCGCGCGGCGTGGGTTGCCACGGCCATCGCCGAGCACTTCCGCGATCGTGGCCAACGCGTTCTGCTGCTGCTGGATTCGGTCACCCGGTTCGCCCGCGCCCTGCGCGATGTAGGTCTCGCGGTCGGGGAGCCACCGGCACGACGCGGGTACCCCCCATCGGTATTCAGTGCCCTGCCAGCGCTGTTTGAACGGGCCGGCAACAACGACAAAGGCAGCATCACCGCGTTCTATACCGTGCTGATGGAAGACGAGGACGGCAGCGACCCGATCGCCGAAGAGGTCCGCTCGATCCTCGACGGCCATATTGTGCTGTCGCGGAAACTTGCCGCGGCCTACCACTACCCGGCCATCGACGTGCTCGGCAGCCTGAGCCGGACGATGCCGCGCGTGGTCGATCGCACCCATCAACATGCCGCCGGCCAATTGCGCAAATACCTGGCCAAGTACCAGGACATCGAGTTGCTGCTGCAGTTGGGCGAGTACCAGCGCGGCGCGGACCCTGAGGCGGATATAGCGATTGACAACATCGACGCGATCCGGCGCCTGTTGCAGCAACCCTCCAGCGAACTGGTGCCGTTCCAGCACGCCGCTGAAGCGCTCGGCAGACTGTTTCGATGAAGCGTTATCCGCTGGCGACCCTGATCCGGCTGCGCGAGCATCGCACCCACGCGGCCCGTCAAACAGTCATCCACCACCAGCGCGTGGTTGCCGACAAACGCAGCGCCTGCGCGCAGATCGAACAGCACATCGTCGCACTGGGTGAGGAGCGTGCAAACCAGCGTTGCCGGTTGCTGGATCCTCCGCCCGCAGGCATGGCATGGCCGATCGCGCTCGCCCAGCGCGAGGCCCATGTCGAACTGCTGCAGCATCAGGAGGAGATCGCGCGCCAGCAACTGTTGCGCGCCCGGCAGATCCTCGCCGAGGCCGAGGCCGAGCTGCAGCTCGCGCGCGACGCGTTCTTCCGGCTCAAGGCACGCGAGGACGCACTCAAGAAACGCCACCAACTGTGGCGGGATGAGCAATACGCCGAGGAGTTGCGCCAGGAAGAACTCGCCACGGCCGATCTCCTGCAGGGCCGTAACACCTCCCACGCTTTCCACTGAGGTCCGCCATGACGATCATCCGCGACAGCGCGTCTGCTCCCGCTTCTGACAGCATCGGCCAATCGCGCGACCGCGATCGCAGCCCGGATCCCCAGCGCGCGGTCGACCCCGCCGCGCGCCAGCGCTTCCAGCACCTGATGCGCGAGGGCCAGCTCAAGGATCAGGCCAACGCCGAGGCCAGCGCGCGCAAAGGAGAGGAATTTGCCGCCGAACGCAGCAATCGTCCCTTTGCCAGCCAGCAGGATGCGGCGGTGGCGCGTCCGGCGGGCAGTGGACACTCCCCCGAGCCACTGCCGCCGGCGGAAGTTGCGGCGATCTGGCAGGCCCAGCAACTGGCAGGGCAGGCGACCGGGTCGACCAGCGCTTTGCCTGCGCCGCCGGTCAACTCCAGCGCCTTTGCTGAACTGCTGGAGCGTCACGTCCGCCAGTTGGCCATCAGTGAAGGCGCCGGTGCTGCCGACAATGGGCAGGTGTTGCTGCGCATGGCCGACAACACCCTGGCGGGAACCGATCTGCTGCTCAGCCGAACTTCCGGGGGCTGGTTGCTGCGCGCGGACGTGCGCTCGCGCGACAGTTTCGAGGCGATCCGCGAGGCTGGCGGCCAGCTGAGCGAGCGTTTCGCCGAGCGCGGTCTGGGCACTCTCACCATCGAACCGCATCTGAGCGAATGACGGCGAGCGACGCCCGACCTCGGGGCTGTACTAGGTCGGGTCAGCCCCAATGGCGCGGGGCGCGGGTGTACGGATACTCGGACGTGAACCATCCCCCGGCACCATCAACCTCAAATCGGAGAATCCCCATGTCTTTTATCGGCGACCTTGTTCAATCCGTCGGCAACCTCGTTGGCAACGCCATCGGTGGCCCGCTCGGCGGCATGATCGGCAACATGGTGGGTAACCTGGTCGGCGACCTGTTCGACAAGGTGATCACCACCGTCTTCAGTCAGGCCAACATTCCGCAGGATGTAAGCCAGTTGTTCAGCGCGAACTTCGCTGCCGGTTTTGCTGACGGCTATGGCAGCTGACCAACTCCCGCATTACACCCCGACGACGGTGGCCGCATCGCGTCTTGATGCTGCGGCGGGCCGCCCCCTGCCCGACGTTGCCAGCGACCGCGAGTGGATCAGCCGCATAGAGGAGCTGAAGGCCGATGGTCATGTGGGTGCTGACGATGAGGCCGCGCTGATCCGCCACGTGGGTCAGCAACGCGAATCATTGGAGCAGTCCCTCGCGCGCGTGGTGCCCGAGTACCAACGTCGGGTGGAGGCAGACGGCAAGGACAGTGCGGACCGCTGGCTGGCCGAGACTGCGCGCGAAATCGGCGAGGCGCAGGGTCGCGAGACCCGCCGCGTCGTGGATGGTCTTGATGCCAGCCAATCACCCTGACACCCGTCCGCTCCTACAGGAAGCCGAAATGACCAGTTACGCCACCCCATCGCGCACCGCGGACCACGAACAGATGCTCGCGCAACTGGATGCGTCATTGGCCGACAACCCCGACGTGGACGCGGCGGACCGCGAAACGATCCTGCGCCACTTCCGCGACGCGCTCGAGAGTGAGGCTGCTGCCGCGACTCCGGCAGTGAGCGTCGGGCCGGATCGGGCACAATGGCTCCAGACCCTGGACCTGCTGGTCGACAACCAGGTGCTGGACGAACCCGATCGCAATGAATTGGTGCGCCAATTCGACGACGCGATGGGCAGCCTGCAGACCGACGCGATGCGCACTGTCAGCGAGTTCTCCCGTCGTTGCACTGAAAACGGCGAGGCAGCCGCCCAGGAATGGCTGACCGGTCAGCTGGGTGACGTCCCGGCTTTCGACAGCACGCCGGAACCCCTCGCCCTGCCGGCCCACGTAGCCATGGCGTTGCGGCGACGCCGATGACCCGCAAACCCACTAGGGCACGCCCTAGCTGGTTTGCAAGAGTTAC
>JBDSPO010000047.1:0-21537 GCA_039930265.1 Lysobacter sp.
TACCGGCCGGCCGCGGAAGCCGCGTTCGACGGCCAGCACCCGGCCCTCGACCTGCGCGGCAACACCGGGACGCAGCGCGCGGATGGACGTCAGCGACGTGCGGTCCTCGTATTGCCGCGGCAACTGGAACCACAGGTCCTGCAGCGTGTGCAGATCCTTTGCGGCCAGCTTTTCGGCAATCTTCGGACCGCATCCGGCGAGCGCGGTCAGTGGCGTGTCGCCCACCGCCGCCAACGCCGGCACGCGGCGCGATGCTGTTCTAGCCAAGAACGAGAATCGCGTCGACCTCGAAGGCCGCGCCCTTGGGCAGGCCGGATACCTCGATCGTCGAGCGCGCCGGGTACGGCGCCTGGAAATACTCGGCCATGACCGCGTTGACCGCGGCGAAGTCGCCGAGATCGGTCAGGTACAGGCCCAGACGCGCGACCTGCGCCAACGAGCCACCGGCCGCTTCGCAGACCGCCTTGAGGTTGTCGAACGAACGCCGGGCCTGCGCGCTGACGTCGCCGGCGACGATCTCACCGGTGGCCGGGTCCAGCGGAATCTGCCCGGACAGGAACACGGTCTGGCCCATGCGCACGGCCTGCGAATACGGACCGATGGCGGCCGGGGCGTGGTCGGTGTGGATCGGGGTGCGGGACATGCGGGCTCCAAATCGTGAGGGAACAGCCTGCATTGTAGGAGCCGCGGACTAGATCCGCTGCACGCCCAGCACCACGCTGACCCGGCGGACCTTGCGGATCACGTTGGCAAGGTGGCGCCGGTCACGCACCTCGATGGAAAACCGCAGGATCGCCACGTTGGTGTCGCGTTCCAGATACTCCACCCGGTCGATGTTGGACTTGGCATCCGCCACCGCGGCGGCCACCTGGGCCAGTGCACCGGGACGGTTGTCGACTTCGATCCGCAGCCCGGCACTGAAGTCGCCATTGACCTTGTGATCCCATCCGATCGGCACCCAGCGGTCCGGCGACTTGCGGTACTCCGCGACGTTGGGGCACTCCGTGCGATGCACGACGATGCCCTTGCCGTTGGTGTGATAGCCCATGATCTCGTCGCCTGGCAGCGGCATGCAGCAGTTGGCAAAGTTGATTACCCCGCCCTCCGCCCC
This sequence comes from Lysobacter sp., assembly GCA_039930265.1. Taxonomy (GTDB): domain Bacteria; phylum Pseudomonadota; class Gammaproteobacteria; order Xanthomonadales; family Xanthomonadaceae; genus Novilysobacter. Next base: position 1,112 of record JBDSPO010000047.1, read on the forward strand.
GGTGATGAGGATTTTCTCCTGGGTCATGGAGGTGTGCGCGGGGGCCGGCGCGGCATCCTTTCCGGGCGCACTGGACAGCACAAACGCCACCTGACTGGGCATCTTGTTGCCCAGCGCTACATCTGCGAGCAGCGCTTCCAGACGCGGATAGCGACCGTCCTGCAGGTAACTGTCCAGACGCGCGGCCGGTACCCGCTCGAGCGAGGTCCCGAGTGCCTCCAGGGCGCGGTCCAGCATGCGATGCCCCAACTGCACCGCATCCTCATGGCCCATCTGCTTGAGCTGGTGGCGGATGGAGGTGCGCGCCTTGCCAGAGACGACAAATTCCAGCCATTGCGGCTTGGGTCGGGACGACTTGGCGGTGATGATCTCCACCCGCTCGCCGTTGGACAGCTGGGTGCGAAGGGGTATCAACCTGCCGTCGACCCGGGCGGCGACCGCCTGGTTGCCGACGTCGGTGTGAACGGCGTAGGCGAAATCCAGTGCGGTGGCGTTGCGCGGCAGCGCCAGGATGTCGCCCTTGGGCGAGAACAGGTACACCTCGTCCGGGAACAGGTCCACCTTAACGTTTTCCAGAAACTCCAGCGAGGAGCCGGTCGTGTGCTGCGACTCCACCAGCCCGCTGATCCAGGTATGGGCGCGACTCTGCGCGCTGTTGGGCGCCTGACTGCCGTCCTTGTAGGTCCAGTGGGCCGCCACACCCTTCTCGGCCACCAGCTCCATGTCCTCGGTCCGCAACTGGACTTCGATGGGCGAGCCATAGGGCCCGAACAACACGGTGTGCAGCGACTGGTAACCGTTCGCCTTGGGAATGGCGATGAAGTCGCGGAAGCGCGCGTCCAGCGGCTTGTATGTGGCATGTACCACGCCCAGCGCGTGATAGCAGTCCGCCACCGTACGCAGGATGACGCGGTAGCCGAAAACGTCCATCACCTGGACAAAGCTTTTCGCCTCGCTGCGCATCTTGGTGTAGATGCTCCACGGCGACTTCACCCGGCTCACCAGGCGGTGCGGGAGTTGCTCTTTGGCCAGGCGCTGGGCGAGGTTGGCCTCGATCTGGACCAGGGATTCGCGGCGCACGACCGGCTCGGTGCGGATGCGTTTTGCCAGCACCGCGTGGCGACACGGATGCAATGCGCGGAACCCCAGGTCCTGCAATTCGGACTTGATCTGGTTCATCCCCAGGCGCTGCGCGATCGGAGCGTAGATCTCCAGCGTCTCGCGCGCGATGCGCTGGCGCGAGCCCGGATCCTTTGCGCCCAGCGTGCGCATGTTGTGCAGGCGGTCGGCGAGCTTGATCAGGATCACCCGCAGATCGCGCGACATCGCCAGCAGCATTTTTCGGAAACTCTCGGCGTTGGCCTCCTGGCGGTCGCGGAACTGAAGCTTGTCGAGCTTGGTCACCCCGTCGACCAGTTCAGCCACCGCGGGACCGAACTGTTCCGCGATGTCGTCCCAGCCCAGCTCGGTATCCTCGATGGTGTCGTGCAGGATCGCCGCCAGCAGCGTCTCGGCATCCAGGCCCTGCTCGGCGAGGATCTGCGCCACAGCGACCGGGTGGGTGATGTAGGGCTCGCCGGAGCTGCGCATCTGGCCGGCGTGCGCGGCCGCGCCAACCACCCAGGCCTGGCGCAGGAGCGCGCGCTGCGGCTCGTCCAGATACTTCGCCGCACGCTCCAGCTCCAGCATGTAGCCGGGCAAGGTCGCCGGGTCCACGAGTTGGCGCTCGGAGGTGCTACAGACGGGCTCGAAAGAAGTCATGCAAGCAATCTACGCGGGGGATGGATCGAAGCGCAACGCAGGATGCGAGGCCAGCCGGCCGGCGATTGCCCGCGGCAAATATCGGCGCGCCGGTGACGCCAGAGCCGCATACAGACAACCCCGCATTAAGCGGGGCTGTGGACGCAGCTCCCGGCCCGAAGGCCGGCGACACGCAGACCTCAGTCGTCGCCCTTGGCGAGGTCCTCGTCGGTCACGACTTCCGCGGCGGCCCACTCCAACGCTTCGCGCTCCTTGCGCTCGCGCTCGGACTTGTCGACCGCATCGATGTGGGCGGCGTCGATCTTGCGCGCGGCGATCTCCCGCAACGCCAGCACGGTCGGCTTGTCATTGGCCTCGCTGTTGTCGAGCTTGGGCTCGACGCCGTTGGCCAGTTGGCGCGCGCGCTTGGCAGCCAACATGACGAGTTCGAAGCGGTTGTCGACCACTTCCAGGCAATCTTCTACGGTAATGCGGGCCATGGAGCTCCTGGCGGCCGGCAGGCCGTCATGCGTATACAAAGGGGAGCGAAGTGTAGCGATCTGCGCGGCAATCCGCAAGTTGCCGCTTGGGAATCAATCAGTTAGCAGTCCTTGGGGTCATCGGCCAGCAACGCGGTGATCAATCTGCCGTGGCGGGCGATCTGCGGTTCGCGGCGCAGGCGGCTGGCGGTGAAAATCGCGCACATCTCATCGACCGCCGTGTCGAAGTGCTCGTTGACGATCACGTAGTCGAACTCGCCGTAGTGCGACATCTCCTCGCGTGCGGCGGCAAGCCGGCGGGCGATGACATCGTCACTGTCCTGGCCGCGGTTGCGCATGCGCTGTTCCAGTGCCGATCGCGACGGCGGAAGGATGAAGACGCTTACCGCGCCGGGCAGTTTGGCGCGCACCTGGCGCGCACCCTGCCAATCGATTTCCAGCAGCACGTCCTTGCCGCTGGCCAGTTGCGGCTCCACCGATTGCCGCGCTGTGCCCTTCCAATCGTCGTGCACGCGGGCGTGCTCGAACAGATCGCCGGCATCGACCATCCGCTCGAAGGTCGCCTCATCGACAAAGTGGTAGTGCTCGCCGTCCTCTTCGCGCGGCCGGGCCGGACGCGAGGTGAACGATATCGACAGGCGGAGGTTGGGATCGCGTGCCAGCACCGCATTGACGATGCTGGACTTGCCGGCGCCCGATGGCGCGGCAACGATAAACAGGGTGCCTCGCATGCTCATGGGCTGCAGGTCCTCGCTGGCTTGCGGTTATTCAATGTTCTGGATCTGTTCGCGGACCTGATCGACCAGGACCTTCATCTCGACCGCGGCGGCGGAACTGCGGGCATCCACCGACTTGGAGCCCAGGGTGTTCGCCTCGCGGTTGAACTCCTGCAGCAGGAAGTCCAGCCGGCGGCCCACCGCTTCGCGCAACGTCAACACCCGCCGCGCCTCGGTAACGTGCGAGTCCAGCCGGTCCAGCTCCTCATCGACGTCAAGCTTCTGCAACCAGATCACCAATTCCTGCTCAAGCCGACCCGGGTCGACCGGCTGGGAAAGTTCGGCCAGCCGGTGTTCCAGCTTGGCGCGCTGGCCGACACGGATGACCGGCATCAACGCGCGAACTTGTCCGGCAATTTCGGCGATCGCATCGACCCGCTCGGCGATCCCGATGGCCAGCTTGCCACCCTCGCGTTCGCGCGCGGCGATGAATTCGTCCAGCACGTCGTCCAGCAGCGCCAGCGCCTCGGCATGCAGCGCCGCCGCATCGGTGGCCGGCGCCTGCAGCACGCCGGGAAACTGGAGCAACCGGGTGAACTCGACCCGCATGCCCGGGAAAGGCGACGCCAGCTCCTGCGCCAGCCTTGCCAACTCGGCCAACCGCGCCGGATCCGCATGCAGGCCGCCCTCGCCTTCTGGCGAGCGCAGCCGCAGGGTGATATCGAGCTTACCGCGACTGACGCGCTTGGCAATCCGTTCGCGCAGTGCCGGTTCCAGCGCGCGCAGGTCGTCGTGCAGGCGCACGCCAAGCTCGAGGAAACGGTGGTTGACCGAACGCAGTTCGCAACCCAGCGTGCCCCATGGGGTGACGCGCTCGCCATTGGCGAAGGCGGTCATGCTGCGGATCATGGGCGGTGCCTTGAAGTGAAGTGGGGGGAGGACGCCCGGGGACGGCCCGGGACGAATGGTAAACTCGCGCCCCCCAAACCCCCTAACTTCAACGGTACCCAAACGCATGTCAGCACCCGGCACGAACGAATTCTCACGGCCCAGTGGTCGCGCGCCGGACCAGTTGCGCGAGATCCGCATCGAGCGCGCGTTCACCCGCTACGCCGAAGGGTCGGTGCTGATCAGTTTTGGCGACACCCGCGTGCTGTGCACTGCCAGCGTCGAGAACCGGGTGCCCGGCTTTCTCCGCGGCAAGGGCGAGGGCTGGGTGACCGCCGAGTACGGCATGCTGCCGCGCGCCACCCACACCCGGAACGACCGCGAGGCCGCGCGTGGCAAACAGGGTGGCCGCACGCTGGAAATCCAGCGCCTGATCGGACGCTCACTGCGCGCCTGCGTCGATCGCAAGTTGCTGGGCGAGCGCACGATCACCCTGGATTGCGATGTGCTGCAGGCCGATGGCGGGACCCGCACCGCCGCCATCACCGGTGCCTATGTCGCGTTGGTGGACGCGGTCAACTGCATGATCAAGCGTGGCGATATCAAGCCCAAGGGCGGGCGCAGCCCGATCTTCGGTGCGGTGGCGGCGGTCTCGGTGGGTGTGTATCGGGGTGTGCCGGTGCTGGATCTGGACTACGCCGAGGACAGCGACTGCGATACCGATATGAATGTGGTGATGAACGATGGCGGCGGCTTCATCGAAATCCAGGGCACCGCCGAGGGCCACGCGTTCCGCTCCGAAGAGCTGGTGGCAATGACGGCACTGGCCGAGCGCGGCGTGCAGGAACTCGTCGCCCGCCAACGCGAAGCGCTGGGACTCTGAGTCGCCCACCGTTGTTGCGCTACGGGTCGGTGGCATGAGCGTGATCAAGCAGATCGTGGTGGCCAGTGGCAACGCCGGCAAACTGGCCGAGTTCAACCGTCTGCTCGGTCAGGCCGGGATTGAATGTATCGGTCAGGCCAGCCTGGGCGTCGCGGATATCGAGGAGACGGGGCTGACCTTTGTCGAAAACGCGCTGTTGAAGGCACGTCATGCCGCGCACATGACCGGCCTGCCCGCCCTGGCCGATGATTCCGGGCTATGCGTGGACGCGCTGGGCGGCGCGCCGGGCCTTTACTCTGCGCGGTACGCCGGGGAGGCCGGCGATCCGGCGCGCAATATCGCAAAGCTGCTGCAGGCATTGAACGGCGTGCCCGGCGCGCAGCGAGCGGCCCGCTTCCACTGCACTCTGGTCCTGCTGCGCCATGCCAACGACCCCTGCCCCCTGATCGCGCAGGGCGATTGGCATGGACGCATTCTTGAAAGTGCGCGCGGGCGCGGCGGCTTTGGTTATGACCCGGTCTTCATGGACGACACGCATGGCCTGAGCGCTGCCGAGCTGGACCCGGCGACCAAGGACGCATGCAGTCACCGGGGTCGCGCGCTGCGCGAACTGCAACGCCATCTTCGCGCGCTGCAATAGCGATCCCGCAGCACTCCCGAGCGGGTCCGGGCAGTGGGACAATGTGGATATGAGCCTGTCACCTGCACTGCTGTCACCGCCGCCGCTGTCGTTGTACGTCCACATCCCCTGGTGCGTGCGCAAGTGCCCGTATTGCGACTTCAATTCGCACGAGGGACGCGGAGCATTGCCGTTTGCGGCCTACGTTGAAGCCCTGCTGGCCGACCTGGATTTCGACCTGCCGCTGGTATGGGGCCGCACGGTGCAATCGGTGTTCTTCGGCGGCGGCACCCCCAGCCTGATGCCCACCGACCTGATCGACCGTTTTCTGCAGGGCGCCAGCGCCCGGCTCCGCTTCGCACCGGGCTGCGAGATCACCCTGGAAACCAACCCCGGCACCGTCGAGCACGGCAGTTTCCGGGGCTATCGCGACGCGGGCATCAACCGCCTGAGTTTCGGCGTGCAGAGTTTTGACGATGGTTGCCTTCAGCGGCTGGGCCGCATCCACGACAGTGCCGAAGCGACCGCCGCAGTGAAGCTGGCGCAGGATGCCGGGTTCGACAACATCAATCTGGATCTGATGTACGCCCTGCCCGGCCAGACCCTGGCGATGGCGGAGCGCGACGTGGCGCAGGCGTTCGCCCTTCAGCCCACCCATATCAGCCACTACCAGTTGACCCTGGAGCCCAACACCGTGTTTGCCGCACGGCCGCCGGCGGGCCTGCCTGATGATGACGGCAGCTGGGACATCCAGGAGCATTGCCAGGCAATGCTGGCCGGCGCGGGATTCCGCCAGTACGAAGTCAGTGCCTACGCGCAGCCGGGGCGCGAGTGCGCGCACAACGTCAACTACTGGAAATACGGCGACTACCTGGGCATCGGCGCCGGCGCCCACGGCAAGATCACCTCGGGCCACGATCAGTCGGTATTGCGTCGCTGGAAGCTCAAGCATCCCACCGCCTATCTGGCGGCGGCCGGGACTGCCCATGCCTGCGGTGGCGACGAGTACATCAGCGTCGAGCGTCGACCCTTCGAGTTCATGCTCAATGCCTTGCGCCTGGTGGACGGTTTCAGCCTGGCCGGGTTCGAGGCCAGTACCGGTGTCGCGCGCAGCACCATTGCGCCGCAATTGCAGGAAGCCGCCGCGCGTCAGTGGTTGCTGGTCAACGGTGATCGCGTACGACCGACGGAATTGGGACGACGCTTCACCAATGACGTGATCGAGTTGTTCCTGGGGGGATGACACGCGCTCGCAGGGTGCGCCGTAGAGCCCGTCGACGCCAGAACCGGAATTGGGTCACAATTCGAGCGTTGTGCGTCTCGCCATGCGTGGCGAAACTGTTGCCCAGGGGGGAGCCCGATCAGCATGTCTTACTTCGATGACCCCGTGCGCGCGGCAACGGCGGCGGACACCCCGGCCTTGCCGCCCCGCGTCCGATCACTGCTGACACAGTTGCAGGACTTGGCAGGCAAGGAGCTGGAACGCGAACTGGAGCGCCTGCTCGATACGCTGGAGACGGATCTGTTCCGCCAGGCCCAACAGTCGCGCAACAGTGGCACGCAGTCTGGCTACCTGGCGTCGCTGAGCACGCTGCGGACGAACCGCCACAACCTGGTGAAGCGATTCGCGACTGAATTCGCCACCGCGCTGGGCAGCTTGCGCGCGCCCCTGCTCATAGTTGACGAGCCTCCCACCGGAATCGACTTCGGTGACCTGCGGCTCGTGGACCACAGTGAAGTCACCGAGACGAACGTGCTCACGTCCATCGCTCTCCGGCACGAGTCACGCGCCGGCTTGCCTCTATTGCTGTTGGGCCAGCGTTTTGGCGTCCTGGCGGGGCAGCCTGCTTTCGACGCGACGCGGCTGCCGGTCAGCCCCGTGGCACTCGCCACCATGCTGTCGCGCGCCTGCGCGGGGATGACGGGCGACGTGGAAACGCGGCTGCAGCTTTACCACTTGTTCGACCGCCAACTGATGGCGGGCTACCTGACACTCGTGGAGGCGATGAACGCCTTGCTGGACGGCGGCAATGTGCTGCCCGGGCTGACCTTTGTCCCCACCCAGACCCGCCGCAGGCCGGGCGCACGGAGCGGCGCCGGCACGATGTCCGACAGCGAGGCGCTGGAGGAGTCCGCGCCGGCAGACGCGTCTTCCGGCGCCACCGGCAGGAGTGGCGGATCGCTTGGGTCGCGCCAGACCACGGGCAGTGGCCCTGCATTTACGCCGACTGCGGGCCGGGTGGACACGGCAGCTGAGCAGCAGGCTTTGGCGCAGCTGCAGCAACTTCTGGCGGCCCGGCGCCCGCTTCCGCTTTCCGGCGGGGCTGCCGGCGATACGCCGCCCAGGGAGATGGCCGACGGCATCCGGGCGTCGCTGGCCACCGCGGAACTGGACTCCGCGCTGAGCAGCCTGCAGGCGCACCGCGACGGGGGTGCGCCGCGCACTCCCAGCCAGGTACGCGAGGCCCTGCTGGAACGCAGCCAACAGGAACTGGGTCGCGTCACCAGCTTGTCGCATCAGGACGACGAGGTGTTCGAACTGCTCGGCCTGCTGTACAGCGAGATCGGGCGCGAGCTGCGCCAGGGCACCCGCGGTGCCGACCTCCTGGAGCGTCTGCAGGTTCCGCTGCTGCGGGTCGCACTGCAGGACCGTGGCTTCTTCGTGCGCCAGCAGCATCCCGCACGAAAATTGTTGAATGCCATCGCCGAGGCCGGCACGCAATGGCTGGATGAGGGCGACGGCGACGCAGACCCGCGTCTGGACGCGCAGTTGCGTGAGGCCGTCGACCACGTGGTGGACCACTACGATGGCGACACCGGCGTGTTCGACTCCGCCCACCAGGCATTGACCGGACAACTTGACGCTTTGTCACGCAAGGCCGAGGTCGCGCAGCGCCGGCAGGTCGAGGCAGCGCGTGGGCGCGACAAGCTGGAGCGCGCCAAACTGCAGGCGGCCAGCTCCATCCAGACAGCGATCGGCGACGCTCCGTTGCCGAAATTTCTCGCCACCCTGCTGGAGCAGGCATGGACCGACGTGCTCAGCCTGGTATTGCTGCGTCACGGTGAGGATTCCCCGGAGTGGCGCGACCATCTCGAGGCCACCACCCGCATCATTGCCGCCAACCGCGGCGAACCGGCTGCGCAGTCGCTGCAGCCCAGTATCGAGGACGCGCTGGGGCTGGTGGGTTACCAGGGTGAGGAGGCCACAGCGATCGCTCGACGCCTTGTCGCGGCCAATGATGACAGCGACGATGCGGCCACCCGAACCGAGTTGGTGGTGAAGCTCAAGGCGCGCACCCGACTGGGTGCGGAGGAGACCCCGCCACTGTCCACACCGCTGGCCCGAAACGCCCGCGAAGAGGAGTGCTATACGCATCTGCGCAGCCTGCCCTTCGGAACGACGATCGAATTCACCACCAACCAGCAGGGCGACAGTGTGCGTCGTCGTCTCGCGTGGTTCAGCCCGGTGACCGGTCGCGCCCTGCTGCTGAACCAGAAGGGCCAACGCATCGATGACCCGCATGGTCGCGAGTCACTGGACCAGATCGCCCGCCTCCTCGCCATCGACGAGGCGAGAATCGTACGCACCGCCGAGCCGGGCAGCCTGATCGACCGTGCGTGGCAGGCCACCCTGGGAAGACTGCGCAGCTTCGGAAGTGGCGACTCGCCGCGGGAGACGACTCCGTGAATCCGACAGACAGCTATACCCCCGATACCGCCACCAACTCTCAAGATGCACGGCGCAAGCCACGCCGCGCGCCGGTAGGGACGGTGGAGGTGATCAACACCATGAGCGACCGTGTCATCGGCCAGCTGGGCAACGTGTCGGAAACGGGAATGCTGCTGCTCGCCAGCACCCCCCTGGTGGAGGACGCGCTGTATCAGCTGCGTTTTATCCTGCCGGGAACGGCACCCCAGCGCGGGTCGGTGGAGGTGGGCGTCCATTTGCTCTGGCACGAGCACGCCAGCGCCGCCGGCAAGGCCTGGGCCGGTTTCCGCTTCATCAACCTGCCGGAGCCGGGGCGCCAGCACCTGCGCGACTGGCTCGCCCGCACCGTATAACCAGCGCGAGCAAGCCGCCCCCTCGCCCGCCGCTGGCGTGCGGGGGGTGCGGGTGCCCAATGGCCCCTGCGGGGGCGACCCCGATCGGTCAGAATCGCAACTCTCCCCCAGAGAGCAATGACATGACTACGCCCGACCTTGCACAAACCTATCCGCAGCATGTGGCGGAATTGCGACGGCGTACGGCCGTCGCCCTGGAACGCGGTGGCTTCGACCACCTGGTCGTCCCCAGCGGCACCGTGCGTTATCAGGTGTTTGACGATCGCGACTATCCCTACGCCGTCAATCCCCAGTTCAAGGCCTGGGCGCCGGTGACCCGCAGCCCGGGCAGCTGGCTGGTGGTCACCCCCGGCAAGACGCCCAAGCTGATCTTCCTGCAGCCGTTCGATTACTGGCATGTCGTGCCGGAGACGCCGGCGGGCTACTGGGTCGACGGGTTCGATATCGTCATCATCCGCAAACCCGAGGAAGCGCTGCAGCACCTTCCGGCAAATCCGGCGCGTTGCGCCATCCTGGGTGAGCCGTCCAGCACTCTGGGCGACTACGCGCCCAACAACCCGTCGGCGGTCCTGGACTATCTGGAATACCACCGCGCCTTCAAGACCGCTTACGAAATCCAGATGATGCGCGAAGCCAGCCGCGTCGGCGTGCGTGGTCACCTGGCGGCCGAAGCGGCGTTCCGTGCTGGTGCCAGCGAATTCGACATCCATATGGCGTACTGCATTGCGGCCCGCCAGGATGCCAACGAACTTCCTTACCACAACATCGTTGCCCTCAACGAGCACTGCGCGGTACTCCATTACACCGAATTGGCAACCACCGCGCCGGCTGCGATCCGCAGCTTCCTGATTGATGCCGGCGGCAGCTTCGGTGGGTACGCCAGCGACATCACCCGGACCTACGCCAGCGATCGCGGCGGCGAGTTCCAGGCCTTCATCGACGCGATCGACGCCACGCAGCGCGCCATGTGCGCGGAAGTCCGCGCCGGCTTCGACTACCGCGAGTTGCACCTGGGAGCCCATATCAAGCTCGCGGGCGTGCTCAAGGAGTTCGGGCTGATCAACCTGTCGCCGGAGGCGGCGCTTGCCACCGGCGTCAGCAACGCGTTCTTCCCGCACGGCATCGGCCACGGCATTGGCCTGCAGGTGCATGACGTCGCCGGATTCGCGCAATCCGACGCCGGCGGCATGATCCCGCGTCCAGATGGTCAGCCGTTCCTGCGCAGCACGCGGACGCTGGAGGCCGGGATGGTGATGACCATCGAGCCCGGCCTCTACATCATCGACATGCTGCTGGAGGAGGTCCGCCAAGGCGCGCACGCGGGCGCGGTCAACTGGGACCGGATTGAGGCATTCCGGCCCTACGGCGGCGTGCGCATCGAGGACGACGTGGTCTGCACCGGTGGCGACCCGATCAACCTGACCCGGGACGAATTCGCAGCGCAGACCTGAGTGGACCCAGGCAGGCCGCGCGCGACCTAGCGCGCGGCCATCCACGCCTCGATTTCGTCGGCACTACGGGCCAGTTTGGCGGTCAATACCTTGTGCCCGGCGCGGGTCACGGCGACGTCATCCTCGGTACGCACGCCGATACCGCGCCATCGCGCGGCCACGCTGGTGTCGTCGGCGCGTATATACAGTCCGGGCTCGATGGTGAACACCATCCCCGGCTCCAGCAGACGCGACTCCCCTTCGATGCGGTAGTCGCCAACGTCGTGCACATCCAATCCGATCCAGTGGCCGGTCTTGTGCGGATAGAAGCGCTTGCAACCGCCCGCGGCGAGATTGGCCTCCAGGGTGCCCTTCAGCAGTCCCAGCCTGAGCAATCCCTCGGTCAGCACTTGGGTTGCCGCCAGATGACCGGCCTCGTATGCGGCGCCCGGCCGGGCGAGCGCCAGCGCGGCCGCATGCGCATCGCCGACCAGATCGTGCAACAGCCGCTGCTCCTTGCTGAAGCGACCGTTGACCGGGAAGGTCCGGGTGATGTCTGCCGCATATCCGCGGTACTCGGCACCCGCGTCGATCAGCACCAGGTCCCCGTCCCGGGCGGGTGCATTGTTGGCCACGTAGTGGAGAACACACGCATTGGCGCCGGCGCCGACGATGCTGCTGTACGCCGGCACCGCGTCGCTGGCCCGGAACACACGCTCCAGTTCCGCCTGCAGCTGGTATTCGTGCACTCCGGGTCGAACCGCAGCCATGGCGGCCTGATGGGCGGCGACGCTGATGTCCGCTGCGCGCTGCATCATGCGCAGCTCGTCGCGGTCCTTGAACAGCCGCAGCTCGTCCAGCAGATGGCCCAGCTCCAGAAACTCGTGCGGCGGTTTGCTGCCCATCTTCATCATGGCCCGCACCCGGTTCACCCAGCCGATCAACTTGAGATCGAACTCGGCATCGCGGCCAAAGTGGTAGTACACCCGCGTACGGCCTTCCAGCAGGCCCGGGAGGATGTCATCCAGATCGCTGATGGGGTAAGCGTCGTCCACGCCAAACGCGTCGACCGCACCTTCCGTGCCAAATCTTGGACCATCCCAAGCCTCCCGTTCACGGTCGCGTTCGCGACAGAACAGGATGGTCTCGCCGTGGGTCCGTCCCGGTACCAGCACCAGCACCGCTTCAGGTTCCGGGAACCCGGTCAGGTACAGCAGATCCGAGTCCTGACGGTACGGATAGTGGGTGTCGCGGTTGCGGATGCGCTCCAGCGACGCCGGAAGAATCAGGATCGAATCCTCGCCCGCCGCCTCCATCAATTGCCTGCGGCGACGGCCGTAGGCTTCCGGTGGCATGTTCAACGGCGCTGCCACCTCAGTTCAACCGTTGCCGATGCTGCACGGCAAGCACGCAATCGCCATGCAACAACAGAGTCGCCACACGCAGATATTCCTCGATCTCGACCAGGGCCGCTTCGTCCTCCTCGTCTCCATCGTCCTGCGCCTGGGCTGCAGCGAGCTTGGCAATGTCGGCCAGCGCTTCGGTGCTTTCCGGGGACAGTTTGGCGGAGCTGCCGACCGCGAGCCCAAACCCACCCAGAAATCCGCGACACCAGTCGAACACAGCCCCGCTGCGGGTCACCATAGTCGCGTCACTCTCAGGCAGCAGGAGGCCGAAATCGAAGCTGCGGTCAACCAGTTGCGCGGCCGACGCCAGCCGCAGAGCTTCCAGCGCACTACCCTCCGTGGGCGCGTCCAGCGCGTCATCCGCCAGTACATGCGCCAACCACCGCCCGTCGTTGGCGCCGCCACCGGCAAGCCAGCCACACAAGGCGCCATGCAACTCGGAGGCGGCAACCGACAGCGAAAGGCGGCCAATCTGCGTATCCACCTCGGCCCAGGCAGGGAGGTGGGGTATCGGATCATGCGACATGCTGCGGCACCAGGATCGGGTGTGCCAGTTTATCAATCCCGGGTCCACCCGGCCTTGTTCCCCGGATGAACGCGTGCCTACACTGGCTGTGACCCCAACCGGAGACTTGGCGACGTGCTGCAGGAACCTCTCGCCGGCGCGCTGACTCCCGATCGCCCTGCCGCGGCCGCACGGGCACGTGCGTGCAGAGGACCCGCGGGGCGACTTTCGCAGGTACTGATCAGCCTTTTATTTTGCTTGTTCATGCTGGCGCCCGCGCCGTCGTCGGCCGCACAGAACGTGGTTCGCGACTATTACTTCACCCGCATCGGCAGCGACCAGGGTCTGGCGCAGAACACCATCACCGCGTTGCTGCAGGATCCGCAGGGATTCATCTGGGTCGGCACCCAAGGGGGCCTCCACCGCTACGACGGCCAGCGCTACACCGTGTTTCGAAACTCGCCACGCAACGACGCCAGCCTGCCCGACAGTTTCATCACCGCCTTGGCAATGCAGGGGGAAGACGCACTCTGGGTGGGCTCGTACTCCCAGTTTCTCGCCCGGATAAACCTTGCCACGGGTGCGATCCAGCGCTATCAGATTCCGGCCAGCCACGGTGTCGTTCAGGCCGAACGCCAGGTGATGGCGGTACTGGCGACGGGCGCCACCCTGTGGGTGGGCAGCCTGACCGGGCTGCACAAGTTCGATCCGGTCGCGCAGCGCTACGAGACGGTGATCGCGCTGGATCCTCGTCTGTTGCGGGATCGCTCGCGGCAGCAACTGCGGATGGATCGCGAGGGGGTGCTCTGGTACGCCAGCGCCGCGGGGATCTACCGGATCCACGAAAATGGAACGCACGAGCAGGTCGGAGGACCGACCCCGGCGACGAGCCTGCTGGTGGATGCAAAAGGACATCTGTGGGCCGGTCGGGAGGATGGACTGTTCCGGATACAGCGCGACGGCAGCTTGCACAAGGCGTGGCCTGTTGCCGACGCGTCCGGGGGAACCAGTGGTGTCGGGGCGTTGGTGCAGGCGAGCGACGGCGCGCTGTGGTTTTCGGTGCCGGGCGACGGGTTACGCCGGCTCGATCCCGGCCGCGGAAGTGTTCGCCGCATTGCCATGTCCGCCGCAGATGGCGGGCTGCCGGAGAACGCCCTCGGCGAGTTGCTGGTCGACGGCAGTGGCTCGTTGTGGGTTGGCGGAACGATGCGCGGCATCTCCGTGGCCGACCCGCGCGGTGCGCGTTTCCAACTGGTCCTGGGCCTGGGCGATGCGGACTCCAATGGCCCGGGAGTCGACAACAGCGTCCACGCGCTGCACCGCGACAGATCCGGAAAGCTGTGGATCGCAACCGGGACCGCCCAGCTCTTCCGTTTCGATCCGGCACGTGAACTGCTGGAGGACTGGAGCGAGCGGTTGCCGGACCCCGTCAAACGGCAACGACGCGCGGTGCGCGGCTTTGCCAGTGGAGCCGATGGCCTCTGGCTGGCCACCAACGAAGGTCTGGTACATCTGCCGCAGGGCAGCGATGCGATGCAAACGGTCGACCTGGGACCGTTCAGCGACACGCCGCTGCAGTCGTTGCTGCTGGACCGGCATGGCAGCCTGTGGCTGGGCACCTCGGCGAGTGGCGCCCTCCTCTATCGTCCGTCCACCGGAACGATCTCGTCGCGCTACGGACTTGACGGTTCCTCGGCAGGCCTGCTTTCCCACCCTGCCGTGCACGCGATGCTCGAGGACCGTAGCGGCCGCATCTGGTTTGCAACCCGCGAAGGCGTGGATCGACTGGACCCCGTCAACGGCAGTCTCCGTCATTTCCAACACGAGCCAGGCAATCCGGAAAGCCTCCCAGGCAACCTCGCGCGCGCCCTGCTGCAGTCCGGCAATGGCACGATCTGGGTAGGCACCCACGGCGGTCTGGCCCGGGTGGAGGAGCGCGCGGACGGCAGTACGGTCTTCTTCCAGCCGCCTATCGACACCCCGCGCAGCGAGTCCGGGATTACCGCGTTCAGCATCGCCGAGAGCCCCCACACCCCCGGCCAGCTCTGGCTGGGAACCGACGTCGGCGTAGCCCGGCTGGACACGGGGTCGGGTGACACCCGGGTGTACGGACTGGGCGACGGCTTGCAGGATGTGGAATTCAACGGCGGTGCGATCGCCACCCTCGCCGACGGCCGTATTGCCATCGGAGGGGTGCGGGGACTGAACCTCTTCGATCCGGCGCGTATGCAGCCATCCCGGTACCAGGCACCCCTGCGCCTGCTGGCGGCCACCATCGGCGCAGACGGCACCCTCAATGCCAGCCCGCTGTGGCAGCCCACCCGCCTGGATATTCCCAGCGACGCCACCATTCTGAGGCTGCGCATCGGCGCGCTCGACTACTCTCCGTCGGCTGATATCCGCTATCGCTACCGCATGGACGGCTTTGACAAGGAGTGGATCAACAACGGCAGGCAGCCAACGATTGCCTACAACCGCCTGCCACCAGGGGCTTACACCTTCCGTGCGCAGGCCACCAATGCCGACGGAATCTGGAACCCGGGGGAGCTGCGGATCCCGGTGGAAGTCGCGCCGCCACCATGGCGCAGCCCGCTGGTGCTCAGTCTGCTCGTCGTCAGCTCGATGATCCTGCTTTCCCTGCTGCTCTGGTATATCCACCAGCGCCAACAGCGTGAACGACGGTGGGTGCGTCGACTTCGCGAGCGTGATGATCGCCTCAAGCTCGCCCTGTGGGCGTCGGGCGAGAAGTTCTGGGACTACAACTTCCAGACCGGCGACCTGCTGTATACGCGGGGCCCTGCAACCAACGACCGCGCCGCGGACCTGATACTGGAACGCTACGCCTTCGACCAGATCCACATCCACCCCGAGGACGAGGCGCGGGTGCACGAAGCCATGCGCCAACACATGGCAGGCGAGGTCCCGGTGTTCACCTGCGAATATCGCAGCCGCCGCGCCGAGGATGAGCCGTGGTGCTGGATGCGTGCCCGCGGCCGGGTGGTCGAGCGCCACGCGGACGGCAATGCGCTACGCGCCTCAGGCACCGTCCGCAACGTCACTGCCAGCAGGAGCGCGGAGCAGGAACGGCGGATATCCAGCGAAGTCCTGCGCAGCATGGACGAGGCGGTGGCCGTGTTCGACCGCGACTTCCGTTTCATCTCCGTCAACCCCGCCTTCGACCGTATGACCGGCCATGCCCAGTCCGATGTGCTGGGCCGTTCGACCAGCATTCTGGACAGCAGCCGGCACGAACCCGAATTCCACCAGCAGTTACGTCACGATCTCCTGCGCGACGGCCACTGGTCGGGTGAACTGTGGCAGCGGCGCCGCGATGGCACCGAGTTCCTGTGCCTGCTGCAGGTCAACGCGGTGGGCGAGAGCGACGGCCGCCGCAGCCACTACGTGGCGATGCTCACCGACATCACCGAGATGAAGCGCGTCGAGCAGGAACTGCGCTACATGGCCAACTACGATTCGCTCACCGGACTGCCCAACAGGGCGCTGTTGCTGGAGCGCTTGTCGGCAGCAATCGTGCGTGCGCGCGCAAGCGGCAAACGCATCGGGGTGCTGTTCATCGACCTGGACCGTTTCAAGGACATCAATGACTCGCTGGGGCACGGTGTCGGGGACCGCATCCTGCGGGCGGTGGCCACCCGTTTGCACGCGTTTGCCGGCCCCGACAGGACGGCGGCCCGCCTCGGCGGCGACGAATTCATGGTGCTGTTGGAAAATATCGACGCTGATGCCGATGCCAGCGCGATGGCGTTGCAGTTGATCGCCGCGTTCGAGGCCCCTTTGGCGTTCGGCGAAGGGCGTGAAGTGGTCATCTCGCCGTCGATCGGCATCAGCGTGTACCCCGACGACGCCGCGGTCGCCAGCGAGCTGATCCGCCATGCAGACACTGCGATGTACCGGGCCAAAGCCGTCGGTCGGCGCACCTCCATGCGCTACCACGCAAGCATGGATGCCGATGTCCAGCACCGCGCGACACTCTCGGCCGCGTTGCGCACCGTGCTCGATCGCGGCGAATTGTCGCTGGTATACCAGCCGCGCCTCAGCCTGACCACCAACACCATTGCCGGCATGGAGGCGTTGCTGCGTTGGCGTAGCGCCGAACACGGCCCGATCCTGCCGGCCCAGTTCATCCCGTTGGCCGAAGAAACCGGGATGATTCTGGAGATCGGCAAGTGGGCGCTGCGGGAAGCGTGCCGCGCGCTGGGCATCTGGCGAGCGGCCGGAATGCTTGATCTGCGGGTGGCGGTGAATGTGTCCTCACTGCAACTGCTGCGCGGCGACTTCCCCCAGATGGTCAAGGGTGTCCTGGCTGAAACGGGCATCCCTGCCAACCGGCTGGAGCTGGAACTGACCGAAAGCGTGCTGATGGACAACCCGGTGGAGGCGGCGGCGTCACTGCAACACTTCCGCCAAATCGGCGTCAATCTCGCCATCGACGACTTCGGCACGGGCTACTCGTCCCTGTCCTACCTCAAAAGGCTGCCGATCACGATGCTGAAGATAGACAAAGAGTTCATCGATGACCTGGCCGCGGACACCGATGACGCTGCCATTACCAGCACCATCATCGCGATGGGGCATTCGCTGGGATTGCTGGTGGTGGCCGAAGGGGTGGAGACCGATGAACAGCTGACACTGCTGCGCGAGTCGGGATGCGATGAAATCCAGGGCTATTGGCTTGCCCGCCCCATGCCAGCCGAGGACGTTCTCCCGTTTCTTCGCGAGAGACGCTGGACCGAGACTGCGGGTGACTGAACACCGTCGGCAGCCGCGTCCTTGACCGCCTGCCAGCGGCTGCCTATCGTGCGGACATGGATCGCGCCGAATTGCTCAACCAGATGCAAGCCCTGCTCGATCGTGTCGAACTGCTCGCCGAGCGGATGCGGCGGTTGCAGGAGGAGAACCGCAGCCTGCGCCAGCAACAGGAAACCCTGTCAGCCGAGCGCGGCGCCCTGCTGGCCAAGAACGAACAGGCCCGCACCCGGGTGGAGGGGATGATCCTGCGCCTCAAGTCGCTGGAGCAGCACACATGAGCGCCGCGCATCCAGTCACGATCCGCCTGCTCGATCGCGAGTACACGGTCGGCTGTGTGGAAGAAGAACGTGACAGTCTGCTGGCGGCCGCGAGCCTGCTGGACGCCAAGATGCGCGAGGTGCGCGGCGGCAACCGGATGGCCGCGCTGGACCGCGTGGCGGTGCTCGCCGCACTCAACCTGGCCCACGACCTGGAGCTGTTGCGCGAGACAACGTCGCGCAACGAGCGTGAGCTTTCGCGCGGACTGGGCGATCTGAATCGACGTCTTGATGGACTGTTCGACGAGCCCGTCGTCTGAACCGTCGGCAGCAAATCCCGCATCCGCAGAGTTGCAAGGCGGTGCCTGACACGGCTCCCGCGCTATACTCCAGGGACGTCCTCTGCTGTGGACGACAGCGAGCGCAAACATTCGCCTTGTCCCTTAATTGCGACCGCGGGGATGCAATGGAAGCCCGGAGTGCAAGTCCGCCCTGGTAGCGGAAAGCCCAAAGGCCAACGAGCGTTCCCACTTGAACCACGGGTTCAAGGTCGTTTCGCGCGCATCGTTATCGGCGGAGGACTCTTTTTTGCCTGCGGGCTTCCAGTGGCCGGTGTTGCGTTCCGGGGTGGCGCACCGCGCTCCCTGAGGGATTTCCATCCGGCGCCTGGTTTCTCGCGCCGAAGGGGCTTGCGCCGCATGACCGAACCACTTGTGGCGCACAGACGCCAACTCCGCGAAGACATCCGCCAGCGTCGTCGCGATCTTGGGCCTGTGCAGCGCATCGCCGGCGCCAACACGATCGCCGAGCGCCTGCTTGCCCTGCCATTCGCACCGCAGCAAGGCCATGTCGCCGGCTACTGGGCGATGGACGGCGAGATCGCGCTGCACGCCTGGCAACTCAACCTCCCATCGTCGTGCACGTATTGTCTACCGGTGCTCAACGGCGAGCAGCTTGCGTTCGCACCTTGGCGACCGGGCGACCCATTGGGCAGCAACCGCTACGGGATACCCGAACCGGCTGCGACGCCAGCCACGTTGCTGCGGCCGCAGGACATGGCCTTGGTCGTCGCGCCTCTGGTCGCCTTCGACGCCTCGGGTGCACGTCTTGGAATGGGCGGGGGTTGGTATGATCGGAGCTTCGCATTTCGTCGCAACGGCCCGGCGCCACCGTGGCTGGTGGGGGTTGGATTTGAGCTGCAGCGCCTTGACTGCCTCCAGGCCGCGGAGTGGGACGTGCCCATGGACGCGGTCTGTACGGACACGCGGACCTACGACATGACCCGGCAAACTTCCAACAAGGATGCTCCATGAGCCCACGTCGCCGTTACTGGCTGATGAAGTCGGAACCGGATGCGTTTTCCATCGACGATCTGCAACGCGTAGGCACGGAGCCATGGAACGGCGTGCGCAATTACCAGGCGCGCAACTTCATGCGCGACGGCATGACAGTCGACGACAGGGTGCTTTTCTACCATTCCAACACCAAGACCCCCGGTATCGTCGGCGTCGCAGCCGTCGCCAGCATCCCATACCCCGACGACACCCAGTTTGATCCGGATTCACCGTACTACGATCCCAAGTCGACCCGGGAGGAACCGCGCTGGCAGTTGGTGGACATCCGCTTCGAACGCAAATTGGCCAGGAACATCCCGCTGGACGAGATCAAGCAGCACGCAGCCGAACTGGGCGAGGAGTTTGCCTTGATCCGGCGCGGCAACCGACTTTCCGTGTTTCCTGTGTCTGCACAACAGTACCAATACCTTCTTTCTCTCGAGTAGACCGGAAATGTCCGACGTCAAACGGTTGGCCGCGGAAAAGGCCATTGAGTATGTCGAGCCCGGGTCGACCATTGGCGTCGGCACAGGATCCACCGTGGCTTACTTCATCGACGCCCTCGGGCGCATGCCGGACCGCGTCAAAGGGGCGGTCTCCAGCTCGGAGCAAAGCAGCACGCTGTTGCGTGCAGTCGGCATCGAGGTCCTCGACCTCAACGCCACCGGCCCGTTGACGCTTTACGTGGATGGGGCCGACGAATGCGACCCGCACAAGCGCTTGATCAAGGGCGGTGGCGCCGCCCTGACACGCGAGAAAATCATCGCGGAAGCCAGCCAACGGTTCGTCTGCATCATTGATGCCTCCAAACAGGTCGACGTGCTCGGACGCTTCCCATTGCCGGTGGAAGTGATACCCATGGCCCGCAGCCTCGTAGCCCGTGAGATCCTCGCAATGACCCGGGCCCAGCCGGTCTGGCGTCAGGACGGCAACGGCCGCGGGGTGATCACCGACAACGGGAACCTTATTCTGGATATCCACGGCCTGGCGATCACCGACCCCCTGGCGATGGAGCAAGCGATCAACCAGATACCGGGCGTGGTGGCAGTCGGACTATTCGCACGTCGCGCCGCGGACGTGGTGATCATCGGTGGAAACCCGCCACAGGTTCTGTGATCCGCTGACCCCGACATTGTCAGGGGTCAGGCGCCAGGGCTGCGGGGGACTTTTTCGGCGTAGTCAACCCCAGAATCGCGCACAAGAAGAAGGCCGGTCCCTTGTGGGGACCGGCCTTCGGTGTAAATGCCCAGCGATGACCTACTCTTGCATGGCTTAAGCCACACTACCATCGGCGCGTGTGCGTTTCACTTCCGAGT
>JBDSPO010000048.1:0-3517 GCA_039930265.1 Lysobacter sp.
GGCAAGGTGCTGCAGGTTCTGCAATCCGACAAAGGCCCCAACCCGAAGTGCACCGAATGCGACGGTGATCGCAAGAATCAGCCGGTCGAGGGCATGGTGATTCTTTGGGGTATCGCCGGCACCGGCAAGGAATGGAAGGGCGGCAAGATTCTTGACCCCGCCACCGGCAAGGTCTACTCGGCCAAAATGACGCTCTCCGACGACGGGAAGGCGCTGGAAGTCCGCGGGTTCATGGGCTTTTCCCTGCTCGGCAAGACCCAGACCTGGCAGCGGCGCTGAGCACCACGGCGGGCTGATCGCCCGCCGGCGTCGTCCCGGATGGCCCGCACACGCGGGCCATCCGCGTTTGCGGGAGTGCGCCGGGGGTGGCCCATGAATCTTGAGCACGCATGCGATACTCCCCGGTTCCGTCGCTATCGCCAATCCCATGTCCCGTGATCTCGTCGTCACCTGCGCCCTGCCCTATGCCAATGGCCCGCTGCACCTGGGTCATCTGGTGGGATACATCCAGGGCGATGTCTTCTCCCGCGCCCAGCGCCTGGCCGGACATACCGCGCATTTTGTCTGCGCCGACGACACCCACGGCACGCCGATCATGCTGGCCGCCGAAAAAGCGGGAACGACACCGGAGGCCTATATCGCCGGTATCCAGGCCGACCATGAGCGCGACTTCGCGGATTTTGGTGTCGCGTTCGACCATTACGACTCGACCCATTCGCCCCGCAACAAGGCGCTGACCGAAGCTATCTACACCGCCCTGGATGCCAACGGGCATATCCAGCGGCGTTCGGTCGCGCAACTGTATGACCCCGTCCGCGGCATGTTCCTGCCGGACCGCTTCGTCAAGGGCATCTGCCCCAGTTGCGGCACGCCCGACCAGTACGGGGACAACTGCGAGAGTTGCGGCGCGACCTATTCGCCAACCGAACTCAAGGAGCCGCGCTCGGTGGTCAGCGGCGCGGAGCCCGTGCTGCGTGAATCGGAGCACTTCTTCTTCGAGCTGGGCAACTTCACCGGCTTCCTGCGCGAATGGCTCGCAGGCGATGTGGCCAACGTGGGCGTGAAGGCAAAACTGAGGGAGTGGCTGGACGCCGAGGGTGGTCTGCGCGCCTGGGACATTTCCCGCGACGCGCCGTACTTCGGGTTCCAGATTCCGGGGCATCCGGGCAAGTACTTCTATGTCTGGCTCGACGCGCCGATCGGCTACCTCGCAAGCTTCCAGGCGCTGTGCGAGCGCGAAGGGCTGGATTTCGACAGCTATCTGGCACCCGACAGCACCGCCGAACTGCACCACTTCATCGGCAAGGACATCGTCAATTTCCACGGCCTGTTCTGGCCGGCCGTGCTGCACGGCGCCGGCTTCCGGTCGCCGACGCGCTTGCATGTCAACGGCTACCTGACCGTGGACGGGGCGAAGATGTCCAAGTCCCGCGGCACCTTCGTGATGGCGCGCACCTATCTGGACGCAGGGCTGGATCCGGAGGCACTGCGCTATTACTTTGCAGCCAAGACCTCCGGCGGTGTGGACGACCTGGACCTCAACCTGGGCGACTTCACCGCGCGGGTGAACGCCGACATCGTGGGCAAGTTCGTCAACCTGGCCAGCCGCTGCGCCGGCTTCATCAGCAAGCGCTTCGACGGCATGCTGGCCGACACGTTGCCCGACCCGGCGATGTACTCGCGTTTTGTCGCGCAACTGGCGCCCATCGCGGCGGCCTTTGAGCGCAACGAGGCGGCCACCGCGCTGCGCCTTACCATGGCGCTGGCCGACGAGGCCAACCGCTACATCGACGAGCACAAGCCGTGGGTCATCGCCAAGCAGGACGGTGCCGATGCCCAACTGCAAGCGGTGTGCAGCCAGGGACTGAACCTGTTCCGGGTACTCAACACCGCGCTGAAGCCGGTCCTGCCGCGCGTCACGGCGCAGGCGGAAGCTTTTCTCGACGCGCCGATTGCGCACTGGGACGACGTGGCGGTCCCGTTGACCGCCCGCCGCATCCAGCCATACACGCCACTGTTCACCCGAATCGACCCGAAACTGATCGACGCCATGACCGAAGCCAGCAAAGACTCCCTGCAACCGATTGCCGCCCGCGCGGGCGCCATGCCGGAGGCCGCTGCGCCCGTGGCTACTGCGGTTACCGCGGCGACGATCACCTCAACCGCGAAGGACGCCACCGCCGCGCCGACGGTCCCGACCATTGGGATCGACGACTTTGCCAAGCTCGATCTGCGCATCGGCAGGGTGCTGGAGTGCGACCTTGTCGAAGGTTCGGACAAGCTGCTGCGCTTCCTGCTCGATGCGGGCGAGCTTGGTCAGCGCCAGATCTTTTCCGGCATCCGTGCAAGCTATGATGACCCGGCTGCGCTGGTGGGCCGCAGCGTGGTCTTCATCGCCAATCTGGCGCCACGCAAGATGCGTTTCGGCCTGAGCGAAGGCATGATTCTGTCGGCCGGGTTCGACGCCGGCGCGCTGGCGCTGCTGGATGCGGACACCGGCGCGCAAGCTGGCATGCCGGTTCGCTGATGATGGATGCACCGGCATCGCCGCAGACGTTGCCCGCATCCGCTGGAAACGCCCGCGGCCATGCCGTTGCCGACTGACCGCCGCGAGCTGATCGAGCGACTGGACCGTCTGCTGCCGCAGACGCAGTGCGGCCAATGCGGCTATCCCGGTTGCCGGCCCTATGCGGAAGCAATGGCCGACGGCGGCGCGGATGTCGATCGTTGCCCTCCTGGCGGGGATGCCGGCGCCCGGGCTCTGGCGCTGGTCCTGCTGAGCCCTCCGCTACCGTTTGACCGCAGCCGCGGGGAACACCTTCCCGGTCGCGTGGCGTTGGTGATCGAGGATGATTGCATCGGCTGCACCAAGTGCATTCAGGCCTGCCCGGTCGACGCCATCATCGGCGGCGCCAAGCACATGCATACGGTGATCGACGCGCTCTGCACCGGCTGCGAGCTGTGCGTTCCGGCATGCCCAGTGGATTGCATCGAAATGGTGGTCGCCGACGTCGCCCCCACAACGGGCGCGGCTTTTTACCGCTAACCGCCGCCTGCCACCGCACAAGCGCTGCAGATCCGCTCGACCGCGTAGCCGTGCCCGGCCAGCAGCGCCACGACGCCGTCCTCCCCGAGCAGGTGCATCGCTCCCACGACCACCAGTGCATTGGCCGGCCCCGGGGTGTCGAGCATGCGGCGCAATTGCGGCACCCAGGCCTCGTTGCGCTCGACGTTGATCAGCTGGTAGCTGCGCGGCGTCTTGGACATCATGTCGACGCGCGCGACCCGGTCCAGACGCGCAACGTCGCCATCGCGCCAGGCCTGGTGCAGTTCGGTGAGCTCCCCCGGCATGGCCTGCGGACGATCAAGGAAGTCGACCAACCCGATGACCTGCTCGGCCATCGGCGACTCCGCAAGGGCGCGCAACTGGTCGGTCACCGTCTCCAGTCCGGCTGTGGGCTTGCCCGCTTCAGCAGCCCTCTGCATCAGGTGCTGGTCCAGGCCGAACTCCGGGGCG
>JBDSPO010000049.1:0-26017 GCA_039930265.1 Lysobacter sp.
TCGGCACGCGCGTGCGCGTCACCAACACGGAGAACGGCAAGAGCGTGGTAGTGCGCGTCAACGATCGCGGACCCATGGTCGCGGGCCGCATTGCCGACCTGTCGCTCGCGGCGGCGCGCCAGCTCGACATGCTCACCGACGGCGTGGTCGACGTGCTCCTCGAGATCGTAGCATCGGCCTCGAAGTAGTCGTCGCGCGCGCGCCAGCGCGTCCCGCTCAGTGCATCAGCGGCTTGAAGCGCGGCCGGTGCGGACGAGCGCCTTCCTCCCCGAGCCGGCGCTTCTTGTCTTCCTCGTATTCGCGATAGTTGCCCTGGAAGAACTCGACGTGCGACTCGCCTTCGAACGACAGGATGTGGGTGGCGATGCGGTCCAGAAACCAGCGGTCATGGCTGATGACCACCGCGCAGCCCGGGACCTCCAGGATCGCGTCTTCCAGAGCGCGCAGGGTTTCCACGTCCAGATCGTTGGACGGCTCATCCAGCAGCAGCACGTTGCCGCCCTGCAACAGGGTCTTGGCCAGATGCAGGCGGCCGCGTTCACCGCCCGACAGCGTGCCCACCAGCTTCTGCTGGTCCTGGCCCTTGAAGTTGAACCGGCCGAGGTAGGCGCGCGACTGGATCTCCACCCCGTTGATATTGAGGATGTCGGCGCCGCCGGACACTTCCTGGAACACGTTGTGGTCGCCTTCCAGCTTGTCGCGGCTCTGGTCGACGTAGGCGACCTTGGTGCTGGGGCCGGTGACGATCTCGCCGGTGTCCGGGGTTTCCTGACCGGTGATCATCTTGAACAGGGTCGACTTGCCGGCGCCGTTGGGACCGATGATGCCGACGATCGCGCCGGGCGGAATGATGAAGCTGAGATCGTCGATCAGCAGGCGGTCGCCGAAGGATTTGGACACATTCTTGAACTCGATCACCGAGTTGCCCAGGCGCTCGCCCGGCGGAATGAAGATCTCGTTGGTCTCGTTGCGACGCTGGTATTCCACCGAGTTGAGCTCGTCGAAGCGGGCCATACGCGCCTTGCCTTTGGTGCGCCCGCCCTTGGCATTGCTGCGTACCCACTCCAGCTCCTTGGCCAGCGCCTTCTGGCGCGCCTTCTCGCCGGATTCCTCCTGCTTCAGTCGCTCGGATTTCTGCTCCAGCCACGCGGTGTAGTTGCCCTTCCACGGAATGCCGCGGCCGCGATCCAGTTCGAGGATCCATTCGGCCGCGTTCTCCAGGAAGTAGCGGTCGTGGGTGACCGCGACCACGGTGCCGGCGTAGCGCGCGAGGAACTGCTCCAGCCATTCCACGGACTCGGCGTCCAGGTGGTTGGTCGGCTCATCGAGCAGCAGCATGTCGGGCTTCTGCAACAGCAGCTGACACAGCGCCACCCGGCGCTTCTCGCCGCCCGACAGCTTGCCCACGATGGCCTCCCACGGCGGCAGGCGCAGCGCATCGGCGGCCACTTCCAGCTGGTGTTCCAGGGTGTGCGCGTCGCCGGTGGCAAGGATCGCTTCCAGTCGCTGCTGCTCGGCGGCGAGCTTGTCGAAATCCGCATTCTCGTCGGCGTAGGCCTCGTAGACCTTGTCCAGTGCCGCCTGGGCGTTGATCACCTCGCCCAGCCCTTCCTCGACCGCCTGGCGGACGGTGTGCCCGGGGTCCAGCTGGGGCTCCTGGGCGAGATAGCCGACCTTGATGCCCTTGGCCGCGCGCGCTTCGCCGGTGAAGTCCTGGTCGACGCCCGCCATGATCTTCAGCACCGTCGACTTGCCGGAACCGTTCAGGCCCAGCAGGCCGATCTTGGCGCCGGGGAAGAAGGACAGCGAGATGTCCTTGATGATCTGGCGCTTCGGCGGAACGGTCTTGCTGACGCCGTTCATGGTGTAGATGTATTGCGACATGGGGATGCTCCGCAGACAGGCGAGGCCGTCCTGCGCAAGGGGCAGGGCGGTGGACAAGGATTAGCCGGCCATTATCGCGCATATAGCGGCCCGGTGCAGCGGCAGCAATCCCTTCGGCCACCTGCGTGGCCGGCGTGGCCTGCCGGCGCTAAACTCGGTTCCTTCCTCAACGTCTGATCCTGGAGTGGCAATGTTCCCGCGCGACGCACGCATCGAAGGTTTTGATCCCGAACTCGCCCAGGCCATCGCCGACGAGAACCGCCGCCAGGAAGACCACGTCGAGCTGATCGCCAGCGAGAACTACGCCAGCCCGCGCGTGATGGAGGCCCAGGGCAGCCAGCTGACCAACAAGTACGCCGAGGGCTACCCCGGCAAGCGCTACTACGGCGGCTGCGAATACGTCGATGTCGCCGAGCGGCTCGCCATCGACCGGCTCAAGCAACTGTTCGGTGCCGACTACGCCAACGTGCAGCCGCATTCGGGTTCCCAGGCCAACCAGGCGGTCTACTTCGCCCTGCTCAATCCCGGCGACACGATCCTGGGAATGAGTCTGGCCCACGGCGGCCACCTCACCCATGGCGCCAAGGTCAACATCAGCGGCAAGCTGTTCAATGTCGTGCAGTACGGCGTGGATGAAGCCGGGATGATCGACTACGACGAGATGGAGCGCCTGGCGGTCGAGCACAAGCCGAAGATGTTGATCGGCGGCTTCAGTGCCTATTCGCAGATCGTCGACTGGGCGAGGATGCGCGAGATCGCCGACAAGGTCGGCGCGGTGTTCTTCGTCGACATGGCCCACGTTGCCGGGCTGATCGCCGCCGGCGTGTATCCCAACCCGGTACCGCACGCGCACGTGGTGACCTCCACCACCCACAAGACCCTGCGGGGTCCGCGCGGCGGCATCATCATTGCCAAGGGCGCGTCCGAGGACATGGTCAAGAAGCTGCAGAGCATCGTGTTCCCCGGCCTGCAGGGCGGGCCGCTGATGCACGTGATCGCGGCCAAGGCAGTGGCGTTCAAGGAAGCGCTGGAGCCGGAGTTCAAGGCTTACCAGCAGCAGGTCGTCAAGAATGCCCAGGCAATGGCGGAGACCATCATCCGCCGCGGCTACAAGATCGTCTCCGGCGGCACGCAAAACCACCTGATGCTGATCGACATGATCGGCAAGGGGATCACCGGCAAGGACGCGGAGGCGGCGCTGGGCAAGGCCCACATCACCGTCAACAAGAATGCCGTGCCCAACGACCCGCAGAAGCCGTTCGTGACCTCCGGTCTGCGCATCGGCACCCCGGCGGTGACCACCCGCGGCTACCGTGAACCGGACTGTGTCGCCCTGGCGAACTGGATCTGCGACGTGCTCGACAACCCGGCCGACGAGAACGTCATTGCCGGCGTGCGCGGGAACGTCACCCGGCAGTGCGCCCAGTTCCCGGTCTACGGCTGAGCCTTGCACTGCCTCTTCTGCCAGCACGTGGACACCCGGGTCATCGACTCGCGGGTGTCCGACGACGGGGCGACGATCCGTCGCCGCCGCGTGTGCGAGGCGTGCGGCGAGCGGTTCTCGACCCTGGAGACCATCGAGCTGAAGCTGCCGGTGATCATCAAGTCCGATGGCCGCCGGGAAGCTTTCGATGCCCGCAAGCTGCGCGCGGGGTTTGACCGTGCGCTGCAGAAACGTCCGGTCGGCGAGGAGCAGATCGAAGCCGCGGTGCGGGCGGTGGTGCACCAGTTGCGCCGCACCACCGAACGCGAACTGTCCTCCATCCGCGTTGGCGAGTTCGTCATCGGCGAGCTGCGCAAGCTGGACCACGTCGGCTACGTGCGCTTCGCCTCGGTGTATCGGGCGTTTCAGGACGTTGCCGATTTCCGCGACGAGCTGGACCGGCTGGAGAGCGACAACTCCGGCGACGAGCAACTGTCACTGCTGGGTGGCACCGACAACCCGGCGTCGTTCCCCACGCGCAAGCGCTGAGTGCCTGCCGCGGCCGAATCCCTTCCTGCAGGAGCCTGCGTAGATGTCCCAACTCACCGGTGTCGCCGTTGCCGCGACCCCCGCCACGGCCACCGACCACCTGATGATGACGCGCGCGTTGCGGCTGGCCGAGCGCGGTGCCTACACCACCCGGCCGAACCCGATGGTCGGTTGCGTCATCGTCAACGGCGGTGAAGTGGTGGGCGAGGGCTTCCACCAGCGCGCCGGCGAGGCCCACGCCGAAGTCATCGCGCTGCAGGACGCGGGCGAGCGTGCCCGTGGTGCCACCGCCTACGTCACCCTGGAGCCCTGCGCGCATACCGGCAGCACGGGGCCGTGCGCCGAGGCGCTGGTCGCCGCGGGGATCACACGCGTGGTGGCGGCCATGCGCGACCCGTTTCCTGCGGTGAACGGGGCCGGTTTCCAGCGCTTGCGCGAGGCCGGAATTGCGGTGGACGAGGGCCTGATGGAAGAGCAGGCGCGTGCGCTCAACCGCGGTTACCTGTCGCGCCTGAGCCGGGGTCGGCCATGGGTCAGGGTGAAGCTGGCCAGCAGCATGGACGGGCGCACCGCACTGGCCAACGGCGAGTCGAAATGGATCAGCGGCCCCGCCTCGCGCAACGATGTGCAGCATTGGCGAGCGCGGGCCGGCGCGATCATCACCGGCGCCGGCACCGTGTTGGCGGACGATCCGTCGCTGACGGTGCGGCTCGACGCTGACACTCCGTTCGTGCCGCCGCTGCGGGTGGTTCTGGATCCCGGCCTGGCCACCATCGCCCGCGGCAAAGTGCGCGAGGGCGATGCGCCGACGCTGTACATCCATGCCCCCGACGCCAAGCTGCCCCGCAGCCTCAGCGCGCAGCTGGCGGTCGTGCCGGTCAGCGCGGGCCGGCAGGATCTGGCGGCGGTGCTCAAACTGCTGGCCGACCGGGGCATCAACGAGGTCATGGTCGAGGCGGGCGCCACCCTGGCGGCGGCGTTCCTGGAGGCGGGGTTGGTGGATGAGGTGCTGTTATACGTGGCGCCGGTGCTGCTGGGCTCCAACGCCCGGCCGCTGTTTGACGGCCTCAATGTCGAGCACATGGACCAGGTGATGCACATGCAGACCATTGAGACCCGGCAGCTCGGCGACGACGTTCGCGTGCTGCTGCGTCCGCGGCGAATCGGCTCCGCCGCGGGCGCATGAAGGAGCTCCGGCGGGGCGCAGCTGTTAGAATCATCAGGCTGCCGTAGTCCGGCAGCACACGTAACGTCTTCAGGGCGGGGCGCAATTCCCCACCGGCGGTAGGTCGCCGACACCCGGTCCGTCACGACCGGCTGCCACGACAAGCCCGCGAGCGCTCCGGTGCCGGCCCAGCCGATGCCGGAGGTCAGCAGATCCGGTCGGATTCCGGAGCCGACGGTCACAGTCCGGATGAAAGAAGACGGCTGCGCATGGCCCCGTGCCTGCGCACGCCATGCCTTGTGGCGTTTTTCGCAGACCTTTTACGCGGGAAACGATCCATGTCCAGAGTCGCATGTCCTCATAGCCGTCCTTTCTGCTGCCTGCAGCGGGAGGCGTGCTGATGTTCACCGGCATCATTGAAGGCGTCGGCCGCATCGCCGCGCGTGATGCCGTCGGCGGTGACGCCCGGCTCACCATCGAAGTCGGCAGCCTGTCGTTCGACGCGGTTGCGCTCGGTGAAAGCATCGCCGTCAATGGCACCTGCCTGACGGTGACCGCCTTCGACGCCGGCTCCTTCCTGGCCGATGCGTCCAACGAGACGCTCGCCTTGACCACCCTGGGCCGACTGGCCGTGGGTGCGCCGGTCAATCTGGAGCGTGCGATGCGCCCGACCGACCGCCTGGGTGGGCACATGGTCAGCGGCCATGTCGACGGCATGGGCGCGGTGGCGGCGATCACTGATGATGGTCGTGCCCAGCGCTGGCGGTTCTCCGCCCCGGCGGATCTGATGCGCTACATCGCCCGCAAGGGATCGATCTGCGTGGACGGCGTCAGCCTGACGGTGAATGAGGTCGACGCGACCGGATTTGCTGTCGCCCTGGTGCCACACACCGTCTCCCACACCGCCTTTGCCGCCACCCGCGTGGGCGATGCGGTCAACCTGGAAATCGATCTGGTGGCGCGCTATGTCGAGCGCCTGCTGGGCCATGCCGACGCCAACGGAGTCACGCAATGAGTTTCGCCCCCATCCCCGAACTGCTGGAAGAGATCCGCGCCGGCCGCATGGTTGTGATCGTCGATGACGAGGGCCGCGAGAACGAAGGCGACCTGATCATGGCCGCCGAGCTGGTCAGGCCGACCGACATCAACTTCATGGTCACCCACGCACGCGGACTGGTCTGCCTGTCGCTGACCCGCGAGCGCTGCCGCCAGCTCGGCCTGCCGCCGATGGTTCGCGACAACACCTCCCAACACCACACCAACTTCACGGTCAGCATCGAGGCGGCCGAAGGCGTCACCACCGGCATCTCCGCCTACGACCGCGCGCATACGGTGCGCACGGCGGTGCGACCGGATGCGGACCGCGCCGACCTCAATCAGCCGGGTCACATTTTTCCGCTGCAGGCCCAGCCTGGCGGCGTGCTCAGCCGCGCCGGCCATACCGAGGCAGCCGCCGATCTGGCGCTGATGGCCGGGATGGAGCCGGCCGGGGTGCTGGTGGAGATTCTGAATGCCGACGGCAGCATGGCCCGACGTCCGGAGCTGGAGATCTTCGCGGCCGCGCACGGCCTCAAGATCGGCTCCATCGAGGATCTGATCCGCTACCGGCTGGAGACCGAGCACACCGTGGAGCGCGTCGATGCCCGCACGATCCAGACCGAGCACGGTCCGTTCCAGCTGGTCAGCTACCGCGACCGCCTCAGTCACGGCCTGCATTTCGCGCTGACGCTGGGCGACGCGGATGCCGCGGTACCGACCCTGGTGCGCGTGCAGGTGCAGAATCCGCTGGCGGACGGACTGCGCTGGCGTCGCGCGGACTTCGGGCCGGCGGTCGGTGACGTGCTGGCCGCGATTGCCGCGGCGGGCCGTGGCGCGCTGGTGCTGCTGGAGGAGCGCGTGGATGCCGACGCCCTTCTGGCACGGATCCGCCAGCCGGCCGACGAGACGGTGGCAAGTGCACCCGCACCGGCGCTGCACGAGTGGCGACGCAATGGCGCGGGCAGCCAGATTCTGGCGGATCTGGGCCTGGGCAAGCTGTTGGTGCTGGGCACGCCGCGCAAGCAGGTGGGTCTGGCCGGGTTCGGGCTGGAAGTGGTGGACTACGTCGACCCGGCAGCCGCGCGCTAAACTGTCCGGTCGCGCGGTCCGCGCGTTGATGTTTTCCTACAAGGCGTTCGTTCCCATGTCCCATATCGAAGGCGACCTGCGCAGCCCTGACGGCGCGCGCTTCGCGATCATCGCCAGTCGCTGGAACCCGCGTATTACCGACACTCTGGTGGACGGCGCGCGCAAGGCGTTTGCCGCCCATGGCGTGGCCGATACCGCCGTGGATGTGGTGCGCGTGCCCGGCGCCTGGGAAATTCCGGTCGCCGCCCGTCGTCTTGCGACAGCCGGCAGCCATGCGGCCATCGTCGCACTGGGCTGCGTGGTCCGTGGCGACACCCGCCATTACGAGCAGGTCGCCGACGGCTGCTCCGATGGCCTGATGCGGGTCGCGCTGGATACCGGCGTGCCGGTCTGCAACGGCGTGCTGGCGGTCGAGCGGCACGAAGACGCGCAGGCGCGGGCGGGCGGCAATCATGGCAACAAGGGCGAGGAAGTCGCCCTGGCGGCACTGGAAATGGCCAATTTGATGGAGCGTCTGGCATGAATCAGCGTCGTGGACCGGGCGGCATCGACCCGGTGGGGCGTTCGCGGGCGCGCCGGCGAGCGCTGCAGGCGGTGTATGCCTTGCAGATGTCCGGTTCCAGTGCCAATGACGTGGTGTCCCAGTTTGCCCACGAGCAGCTGCGTGAGGTCGCCGATCTCTCATACTTCGAGGATCTGGTGCACGGGGTGGCCAAGCATCGCGCGGCTCTGGATGAAACCCTGGCACCGTTTCTGGATCGTGACATCGCGGTGGTCGACGCGATCGAACTCGCGGTCCTGCGGATCGCGGCCTACGAGCTGCAGCACCGCCCCGATGTCCCGTATCGGGTGGTGATCAACGAGGCGATCGAGTCGGTCAAGCGTTTTGGCGCCGAGCACGGCCACACCTATGTCAATGGCGTACTGGATCATGCCGCCGCGCAGTGGCGTGCGGTCGAGGTTGCCGCGTCGCGGCGCTGAGCATCCGCGGCCCGGTCTGGCTCCCCGTCCGCGTCCGCGGCCCTTCAGGACCCGGGCGACCCGCAACGAGGAGGACGCATGGCCGAGTTTGATCTGATTGCGCGGATCCGCCAGCGCGTCCGCCAGCGACCGGATGTGGCGATCGGTATCGGCGATGACGCGGCGGTGGTCCAGGTGCCGGCGGGTCGCCAGCTGGTGATCTGCGCCGACACCCTGAATGCCGGAGTGCACTTCCCGCTGGACACGGCGCCTGCCGACATCGGCTGGAAGGCGCTGGCGGTCAACCTCTCCGATCTGGCCGCGATGGGCGCGCAGCCCGCCTGGTGCACCCTCTCGCTCTCGACGCCGACCGATGATGTTGCGTGGCTGGACGCGTTTCTCGACGGGTTCCTCGGTCTTGCCGACGAGCACGGCATTGCGCTCATTGGCGGGGATACCACCCGCGGCCCGCTGTCGATCAGCGTCACCGCGCATGGTCTGGTCGAGCCGGACCGCGCGTTGCGCCGCGACGGCGCGCAAGCCGGGGATGACGTCTGGGTCAGCGGCACCTTGGGTGACGCAGCGGCCGCGTTGGGACTCCTGGTCGCCCACGTTTCCGAAGCGCCCATCGACCTGCGCGCGCGGCTGGACCGGCCCCAGCCGCGGGTCGCGTTGGGCATGCATCTGGCAGGTATCGCCCATGCCGCCATCGATATCTCCGATGGGCTATGGGCGGATCTGGGCCACCTCTGCCGCGCCAGTGGGCTTGGTGCGGAGGTTCGCGTCACCGCGCTGCCGTGCTCGCCTGGCCTGGCGCAAGCCATGGACGCTGCGGGTCGACGCGAGGTCCAGGCCGCCGGTGGCGACGACTACGAGCTCTGTTTCACTGCGCCGACCGATAAGCGTACGCAGATCGGCCATATCGCGGCCCGGATCGGCGTTGCGCTGACCTGCATCGGTCGCATGCGCAGCGGCGAGGGCGTGCACGGGTTGGAGCCGGATGGCCGCGCGTGGCAGCCGGCGCGTGCGGGTTGGGTGCATTTTTCCGACTGAAGTATTTCCCCCTGCACCGCCGGGCAGCACTCGCGGGTCAGAGCGCCTCGAAGCGGTTCGCGTCGACGTTCTTGCGTACCGTGGTCGGGTCCCAGATGCGACCGTTCATGGCGATATACACCCCCGGTGGCAGCGATTGAACCGCACCGACCGCGGTGCCGATATTGAACTCCGCATCCGAGCCGCGGAAGCGCGCGGGGTTCAGCGCGCCGGTCAGCACGATCGTCTTGCCCGGAATGCTGGCAAGCACCTTGGCAGTCTCCACCATCGAATCGGTGCCGTGGGTGACCAGCACGTGGCGTGCGTCCTGCGCGGCAATGGTCGCGCGAATCAGTTCCCGATCGCTGTCACCCAGATGCAGCGAATCCTTGCGCAGGATCGGAATCACCCGGTAGCGGAACGCGACCCCCAGCTCTTCCAGGATCCGGCCGATCTGCGGTTCGCCGATCTGGTAGTCCGACTTGTCATCGAAGTAGATCTTGTCGATGGTGCCGCCGGTGGTGACGATGCAGAGCTGGTCCATGGGGCATCCGGGCTGGAGTTGACCGCCCATTGTAGTCCCCGTCGCCGCGACACTCCTGGCTGTTCAATCCGCCGGCGTGGACGCGTCGGTTTCAGGCAGCAGCTCCAGCGCTGACGGGGTGGTGCGCAGCATGGCGTGGAACTGCGCGGGATCGTCGAGATCGCGTTGGCGGAACACGCGCCGGCCTCCGGTTACCACCGCGAGCAGCAGCAACGTCATCGCGAAGAATATGGGCAATGCCTGCGGTCCGATCCGGCTCATCAGACCGCCTGCAATGGCCGGTCCGATGGCCGAGCCGATGCCATTGAGCAGCAGCAGACTGCTGCAGCCGGCCAACACATGCTCCGAGGGCAGGTAGTCCAGCAGGTGCGCAACGCAGACCGGATAGATCGCGAACAACAGTCCGCCGAAAGCGAAGAACAGGCCCAGCACGACCCACGTGCTGGCACCCACGCTGAGCATGATGGCCACCGCCAGAACCGCGCCCAGCGTGCAGATCACCGCCAGCGCGGTGCGACGGTCGCCACGGTCCGACAGGCGGCCGATCGGCAACTGCAGCAGCGCCCCGCCCAGGATCGTCATGCTGACCAGCGCCGACACCCCTGCCAGGTCCATGCCAATGCGGGTGGCATACACCGGCGCCATGCCCCAGAACGCCCCCAGGGCCAGTCCGCCCAGCAGCGCTCCGGCGCTGGCAGCCGGTGCGAGGCGATAGAGCTGCGCCAACTTGAGATGGACGCTTGCCGGGGTCTCCGGCTGCACCATGCGGCTGGCGGTGACCGGCAGCGCGGCCATGCAGATCAGGATGGCCACCAGGCTGAAGGGCACGAACAGCAGCGGCGAGAACAACCCCAGCAGCCATTGCCCTGCTGCCAGCGAAAACAGGTTGATCGCCATGTAGGCCGCGAAGATCCGGCTGCGCTGTTCGGCCGGCGCCGCGGCGTTGAGCCAGCTTTCGATCACAGTGTAGAGACCTACCAGCGCCACCCCGCTCAGCAGCCGCAACAGCGCCCAGCTCCAAGGGTCGACGATGATCGGATGCAACAGCACCACTGTCGCGCACAAGCCGGCGTAGAACGAAAACGAGCGGATGTGTCCGATGCGCCGGATCAGATTGGGCGCGGCGAAGGTGCCCAGGAAAAAGCCGGCGAAGTAGGCCGACATGATCAGGCCGACGACCTGGTCGTCCCAGCCCTCCAGGCCCGCGCGCACGGCAACCAGCGTGCTGAGCAGGCCGCTGCCGGCGAGCAGCAGGGCAACACCAATCAGCAACGAAAGCATCGGTCGAACGATGGAAATCAAGACGCTCTCGCACCCGGACGACCGCTCACGCTAGCACAGCATGCGGCAATCCAGCCCACCTGTGTTACGTGATGGGGCGTCCGCCTGGTGGGCCCGGCTAGCCCACCCGCCGCGGCCGGGACAAGGTGATGACGGCCACGCCGACCAGGATAATGGCCATGCCGGCCAGGTCAAACGGACCCACCGTCTCCCCTGCGAGCACCACGCCAAACAGCACCGCCACCGGCGGATTCACGTAGGCGTAGCTCGTCGCCACCGCAGGCCGGGCATGTTTGAGCACGTACAGGTAGGCGCTGAACGCCAGGAT
This sequence comes from Lysobacter sp., assembly GCA_039930265.1. GTDB lineage: Bacteria > Pseudomonadota > Gammaproteobacteria > Xanthomonadales > Xanthomonadaceae > Novilysobacter. The sequence goes on from JBDSPO010000049.1 coordinate 11,294, forward strand.
CGAGCCGAACACCGCCAGATAGACGAGCGCCAAGGTGGCTTTCATGGTGGGCGGGGACGGCATCGTCTCGCCGGCGGCCAGACTGACGCCGAGCAGGGCGACGCTGGCGCACAGCATCTGCGCGGCCGTGTTCATGGGGCCGGCCGGCATGTCCTGGCGTCGGCTCCAGACCGATCCGAACGCCCAGCAGGCCGCCGCCGTCAACAGTGCCGCCGCGCCCAGCACCTCGCCGGACAGCCCGCTGCCGGTATTGAGCACAATGACTCCGGCGAAGCCGATCAGCAGGCCGAACGCTTCGCGGCGCGTGGGCCACTGGCTGAAGAGGGTGCCGAAGGCGGCGGCGAACAACGGCATGCTCGACACGGCAACCGCCGCGATCCCGGAGCTGACGCGCTCTTCGGCGAAGCACACCAGACCGTTGCCAAACCCAAGCAGCAACACACCGGTGATCGCCGCGTTTCGCCATTGCAGACGGGTCGGCAGCGCGTGCCCGCGCCAGCGCAGGAAGGCGAACAGCACTACGCCGGCGGCAGTGAAACGCAGCCCCGCGAGCAGGAAGGGTGGGTAGCTCTCCAGCGCGTAGCGGATGCCCAGGTAGGTGGATCCCCAAACCAGGTACAGGGTCAACAGCGCCAACGGGATCATCACCTTTGGCTCGAAACGACCGCTGGCCGTGACGGGCAAGGGGGGCGCGTGGGGGGTCGAGCGAGGGGGCATGGGCGCGCGTCGTACGGTGGAGTCGCATTATCGGCTGCCCGTCGGGTCGGCGCGAGTGCCGCACGCCGGTTCCCCGCGTGCGGTGGCCATTGCGCGCCGCCCGCCTTCAACGTGCCGCAACACCCCGCACGGTACCTTCGAAACTGCATCACCCGCCCGCCGACCGCGCCGCCATTCCCAGCTGCCACCGCCGCCCGATCCAACCACCGAGGAACGCGCATGCCTGCTCCCGCCATCAATCGCCAGATCACCCTGGCCAGCCGCCCGGTCGGCGCCCCGACCGCCGCCAACTTCAAGATCGTTGAAACACCGGTCCCGACGCCGGGGGAAGGCCAGCTGCTGCTGCGGAACCTCTATCTGTCGCTGGATCCCTATATGCGCGGTCGCATGAGCGACGCCGCCTCGTATGCCGCGCCGGTAGGCATCGGCGAGGTCATGGTTGCCGCCACCGTGGCGCGGGTGGAGGCGTCCCGGCATGCCGATCTCCGTCCCGGCGATCTCGTGCTGGCCTACGGCGGCTGGCAGGACTACCTGCTGTCGGACGGCAGCGGCCTGCACCGGCTCGGTCAGGACATGGCCCAGCCCTCCCTTGCCCTCGGCGTACTCGGCATGCCCGGTTTCACCGCCTACATGGGCCTGCTCGACATCGGCCAGCCGCGCCCCGGAGAGACCGTGGTGGTGGCCGCCGCCAGCGGCGCGGTCGGCTCGGCCGTGGGTCAGATCGCCAAACTCACCGGTTGCCGCGTGGTGGGCATCGCCGGAGGCAGCGCAAAGTGCGCGTACGTCCGCGACGAGCTCGGCTTTGATGCCTGTATCGATCACCGCGCTGCGGACTTCCCGGCGCAGCTGGCAGCCGCGTGCTCCGACGGCATTGACGTCTATTTCGAGAACGTGGGCGGCGCCGTGTTCGATGCCGTGCTGCCGCTGCTGAACCCCAGGGCCCGCATTCCGGTATGTGGGTTGATTGCGCACTACAACGACACCGCCCTGCCGCCGGGACCCGATCGCCTGGGCCTGCTCACGCGTACCCTGCTGTCCAAGCGGATCAAGATGCAGGGTTTCATCATCTTCGATGACTACGGCGACCGCTACGGCGAGTTCCTGGCGGAGATGGGCAGCTGGGTCCGGCAGGGCAAGATCAAATACCGCGAGGACCTGGTGGACGGGCTGGAGCATGCACCGGAGGCGTTCATCGGCCTGTTGGAGGGGCGCAACTTCGGCAAGCTGGTGGTCCGTATCGCGTGACCTCCGCACCGCATGACTAAAGGCCGGCGATTGCCTGGTCGCGGAACCCTAGACTTGACGATTCCAAGTCGGTCCACGCAAAGGGGATGAAGTGATCAAGCGTTGCATGCTGGTGTTGTGCATGGGGTTGAGCGGCGTATCGATGGCGCAGGAGCCGGTCGATCTGGACATGGTCAGCCGGATTCGCCAGGAGGCATTCCACCGTTCGCAAGTGATGGCGACCCTGACCCACCTGACCGAATCGATCGGCCCGCGGCTGACCAATTCGCCGCAGATGGCGCAGGCCAACGCGTGGACCCGTGGTCAGTTCAAGGACTGGGGCCTGGCCAACGTGCGTGACGAGGCGTTCGATGACTTCGGCCGTGGCTGGGAGTTCACCGATGCCAGCGTGCAGATGCTGAGCCCACGGAACACACCGCTGCACGCGCTGCCCAAGGCGTGGACGCCCGGGACCGACGGGCCGGTCGAAGGCGAGGTGATGCTGGTCACCATCAAGACCGTGGCGGATCTGGAGAAACACCGGGGCAAGCTGCGGGGCAAGATTCTGCTGCTGGGTGAGGCGCGCGAATACAAGCCCGGCGAGAAACCCGACTTCCACCGTCACGACGAGGCGGGACTGGGGGAGCTGCAGGTCTTTGCAGTGCCCAAGGACAAACCCGAGGACCGTGCGGAGCGGCTGAAGAAACACACCGAGCGGCTGGAGTTGACCAAGACGACCAACGAGTTTTTTGTCGCCGAAGGGGTGCTGGCCACCCTGAGTGCCAGTGGCTGGGACAACGGGATTATCCGGGTCGGCGGTGGTGGCTCGCGCAAGGCCGGCGAATCGGTCGGAGTGCCCGAGCTGGCGATGGCGGTCGAGCACTACAACCCGCTGGTGCGGGCGGTCGAGCGCAAGCAAGCCGTGCGATTGCGCGTCAACGTCGCCGCGCGCTTCACCGATGCGTCCGATCAGCCGGGTTACAACACCATCGCCGAGATTCCCGGGCGCGGTCGCAAAGCGGGCGAAGTCGTCATGCTCGGGGCGCACCTGGACTCCTGGCACACCGGCACCGGCGCGGCCGACAATGCCGCTGGCGTGGCGGTGATGATGGAGGCCATGCGCATCCTCACAGCGGTCGGAGCCACGCCTGACCGCACCATCCGGGTGGGCCTGTGGAGCGGTGAGGAGCAGGGGCTGATCGGGTCGCGCGCGTATGTGGCGCACCATCTGGCGGCCTATCCGGAGCCCACCGATCCGGTGCAGAAGGCGTTGCCGTCCTCGTTGCGGGAGTCGACCGGGCCGTTGCAGAAGAAGCGCGATTACGCGGGGTTTTCGGCCTACTTCAACATGGACAACGGCTCCGGTCGTTTCCGCGGCATCTACGCTCAGGAAAATCTGGCCGTGGTGCCGATTTTCGAGGCATGGTTGGCGCCGTTCCACGACGTGGGCGCCACCACCGTGGCCACGCGCAACACCGGCAGCACCGACCACATCGCCTTTGACGCGGTCGGACTGCCCGGCTTCCAGTTCATCCAGGACCGGCTGGACTACTTCACCAACGTCCATCACAGCCATCTGGACACCTGGGACCATATCCAGGCGGAGGACCTGAAGCAGGCCGCCGCGATCGCCGCATCGTTTGCGTACCACGCGGCGATGCGCGAGCAGAAGCTGCCGCGAAAACCCTTGCTGGAAACCGACTGAATCCTGCCCGAATCCGGGTCCGCAATCGCTGCGGATCCGCGCGCTCAAGACCGGATCCGCACACGCTGCGGGTCTGGCCGCTCAGTCGCGCTTACGACCCAGTCGCGCCTTCATGCCCGGCAGGTTCGCCGCGAAAATCACCACCAGCGCCAGGGCGGTTTCCAGCAGGCCGAAGCCGAGCTCCGGCGGGCGGGTCCAGGCCACCATGATGCCGTGGCTGAACCAGGCGAGCGCCAGAATCGAGCCCCAGTAGCCCGCCGTGCGCGCGCCTGCCAACCCGGCCATCGCCAGCAGCAGCGGCGGTCCGGCGAAGATCACAAGAGCGACGATGTCGCGTGTCGGCCAGCGGACAGCCGGCCAGAACCACACGCAGAACAGTGCCCCCAGCGCGAACAGTGCCGCCGCCAGTGTCCAGCCCATCGGGGTGCGCATGGCCGCATTCATGCCAGCTTGGCCGCGATGGTGGCGATGCGCCGTCCCAGTGCACGCGCCAGATGTGCTTCATCCTCGCTCGGCCGCGGATCATCCTCCACGCCACTCACATGACTCGCCCCATAGGGCGTTCCGCCGGTGCGCGTGGTCGTCAGGCGCGGCTCCGTATACGGAATGCCGACAACCACGCAGCCGTGGTGCAGCAGCGGCACCATCATCGTCAACAGGGTCGATTCCTGCCCCCCGTGCATGGTGGTGGATGAAGTGAATACGGCCGCCGGCTTGCCGACCAGCAATCCGCTGGCCCACTGCGCGCCCAGGCCATCGAACCAGTGCTTCAGTGGGGCGGCCATGTTGCCGAACCGGGTCGGGCTGCCGATCACGAGTCCCGCGCACTCTTCCAGATCACGCGGCTCCACATATGGTGCGCCGTCCTCGGGCACCGGCGGTGCCGCGGTGGCGGTGACCGCCGCGACCGGTGGCACGCAGCGCAGCCGCGCACTCATGCCGCCCACCTCGCCGATGCCGCGGGCGATGTGGCGGGCGAGCTGCGCGACCGCGCCGTTGCGGCTGTAGTACAGCACCAGGATGTCGGCCATCGCGTTGTCAGTTCCCCCGAGTTGAAGGCGCCAAGGATAGAGGATGCGGCCGTCGGCGATCCGGGACAGCCGGTCCGGGCGTGCTTGCGCTACCCTGCCTGCGATGGAACCACTGGACTCGGTGTATCGCTGGAGCGAACGGGTGCGCGACCGCGCGCGGGTGCGCGCGTTCCTGCGCTTCGTCGGGCGGCGGGTGCTGGACGAGGATCTGTTCCAGGCCGCCGGCGCGCTGTCGTTCACCACGGTGTTCGCGCTGGTTCCGTTGTCGATGGTGGTGTTTGGCGTGCTCTCCGCCTTTCCGGTGTTCGCGGAGTGGACCGAACGGCTCAGCGATTACGTGTTCTCCAATTTTGTCCCCTCCGCGGCCCGCTCGGTGGAGGAATACCTGTTGCAGCTGTCGAGCAATTCCGGCCAGCTGACCACCGCCGGCATCGTGGTGCTCGTGGTGTCGGTGCTGATCACGCTGCATGGTGTGGAAACCGCGTTCAACCGCATCTGGCGGGTCAAGGCGGCGCGTCCGCAATTCAGCCGGTTCCTGGTCTACTGGACGGTCCTCACGCTGGGCGCGATTCTGGCCGCGGCGAGTCTGGCATTGTCGGCGCGGATCTTCGCCCTGTCGTTATTTGACACCAGCGCCGGACACATCCTGGAGAGCCTGATGCTGCGGTTGGCGCCGATGTCGCTGGAGCTGCTCGCGTTTGCCGCCATCTACCGCGTGGTACCGCATCGCACGGTGCAATGGCGGCACGCGTTGGCGGGCGGGTTGCTCGCCACCTGCGCCTTCGAACTGGTTCGCTGGGGTCTGGGTGTCTACCTGGGCACGTTTACCAGCTACTCGCGCATCTACGGCACGCTCGCCTTCGCGCCCATCTTCATGATGTGGATATTTCTCAGCTGGGTGGCGGTACTGATGGGCGCATCACTGGCGTCCTCGCTGTCCGCGTTCCGTTACCAACCGATCGCCATGCGCCTGCCCGAGGGCTACGAGATGTACGGTTTGCTGCGTCTGCTGGGGCGCTTCAACGAGGCGCGCGCGGACGGCAAGGGGCTGCATATCGATCAGATCCTTCAGCTGGAGCCCATCATGACCGACGCGCTGGCCCAGGAGATGCTCGAGCAACTGCGGGAGATCAATGTCCTGCACCGCGCCGAGGACGGCCAGTGGCTGCTGTCGCGTGATCTCGACAAGCTCTCGCTGGGCGAGTTGTACGAGGCATGCCAGCTGCGCATTCCGATTGCCGAGGCGCGTATTCCCTGCGGCGACGACGCGCTGGGACGGTCCGCAATGGCAGCGCTGGATGAGCTGCGACTTCCCCTGCGCGAGATGCTGCGGCGCCGTGTATCCACGATCCAGGCCGAGGAGTGAGTCTTTGACACGCATTGTCGCTGCTGCGTTGATCGCGGCCCTGTTGCTGGCCTGCCAGCCCGCAGGCAACCGCGGTTCCGGGGATGCCGACGGCGCCACCGCGTCCACCGCCCTTCCTGCCACCGATCCGTCCGTCGGGCCGCCGCCCGCGCCGCCGTCGGCTGCTCCTGCCGCCGAACCGGCGACGCAGCCAACCCATCCGCGGCTGGAGGTCACCCTGCTGGACGGCAGCCGGTACGACCTGGCCGCGCGCCGCGGCAAGTGGGTGGTCGTGAACTACTGGGCCACCTGGTGCAATCCGTGCCTGAAGGAAATGCCCGAGCTGTCGGCGCTCGCCGCCATGCGCGAGGACATCGAGGTGATCGGTCTGGCCTACGAGGAAATCGACGTCGCCGAAATGCAGGCGTTCCTGCGCAAGCACCCGGTGCTGTATCCGATCGCGATCATCGATACCTACGCGCCGCCTGAGGACTTCGACGAGCCGCGCGGGCTGCCGATGACCTACCTGATCGCACCCGACGGACGCATCGAACGCAAGATCCTCGGACCGGTGACTGCGGCGGATATCGAGCAGATCATCGCGGCCGCTGGCAGCGGTGCGGTACCGCCGGAGGATCCCGTCGCGTCCTGAGGAACCCTCACCGACGCGTGCCGTGGCACGCCGCGATAGCGACCAGGGCGGCCGCGAAGTCGACCGCGAACGCGCCCATGTCGAACAGCCCGCTGCTCAGCCTCAGCGCCGCCAGTTCGGCACGCACTGCCTGCAGCTTCAGCGGGTCGTTTCCCAGCTCGAGCGCGCGCGCGATGAACGCCTCGTCGCTGGCGACGTTCATCGAAGGCATCCCCACATGGTGGTTCAGGCTGCCGGCAACGCGCGCCGCGAAGGTGTCCCCCGGACGGGTCAGCACGGGGCAACCGGCCCACAGCGCGTCCGACGCCGTGGTGTGGGCGTTGTAGGGGCCGGTGTCCAGAAACAGGTCGGCGTGCTGCAGGCGGGCCATGTAACGGTCGTGCGGCTGCTTGCGCATGAATACCAGCCGCGCCGGTTCCACCCCTCCCGCACCCGCCGCTTCACGCAGCCGCCGGTCGGCATCGCCCGGCCCGGACAGCAGCCACAGCACGCTGCCGGGAACCCCGCGCAACACCGCCCATGCGCGCTGCATGCTGGCCGGATTGAGCTTGTAGCTGTTGTTGAAGCAGCAGAACACCACGCCCGTGCCCGCCTCAGGCAAGCCGCACTCGCTGCGCTCCGGGGGTCCGGTCAGGGCGCGGGTGGTGTCGGATGGTTGGAAGCACCGGGGCAGGTAGTGCACCTGCTCGCTGAAGGCCGGCTCCAGCGAGGCCGGCAAGACGAAGCGGTCGGCCAGCACCGCATCGATCCAGGGCGCCCCCGACGTGCCGGGATAGGCGAGCCAGTTGACCTGCACCGGTGCTGGGCGCATGGCCAGTACTTCGGGCCGTCCGCCACCGCCCCAGCCCCGCAGGTCGAACAGCACCTCGATGCCGGTCGCGCGGATCCGTTGGGCCACCTCAAGATGGCTTCGCCGGGCGACATCCTGCAGCGTTGTGGCGGCCTGCAAGCGCTGCCGGATCGCGCTGTGATCGTCGACGTTGAGCGCAAACAGATGCAATTCGATGTGAGGCTGGGTGGCCAGCGCCTCCAGCAACGCGACCGTCAGCAGCCCGGTGGGATGCGCGCCAAAGCCGTTGGAGAGAAATCCCACCCGCAGGGTGCGGTCGCACCCGCCGTCCACGGTCGAGGGTGCGGGCGAGGCCGCGGCGGCGGCGGCGGGCAGCGGGCGGGTGGCGCGGGCGATGCCGTTGGCGCGCAAACGTGCGCAGGCCAGTTGCTCGGCGGGGGTGCTGTCCTCGCTGAGGAAGGCGAACGGCTCGACCGCCGCCTGCCCGCGTAGCACCGCGCCACGCACCTGCGCCGACAGGGCGTCGAGGTCGCGCCAGTCGCACAGCTTGCGCCGCCAGGCCAGCAGGTAGGCCGCCAGTTGTGGTTCTGCCGGGGCGAGGGCATGGGCGCGCGCATAGGCATCGGCCGCGGCCTCGGGCTGGCCGACATCTTCCAGCGCGTGGGCCAGCCACACGGCGATGCCGGGATGGTCGGGGGCGCGGGCCGCCGCCGCACCCAGAGTGTCGGCCGCATCCGCATGCCGACCCTGCATCCACTGCGCACGCCCCAGCCGGGCCAGCGCCTCCGGGTGCCCCGGCAGCAAGGCCAGGGCGTGCCGGCTCGCGGTTTCGCCGGCAACCGCGTCGCCGGCATCCAGCTCCGCCTCGGCCAACAGGATCCACGCCAGCGGGCTGGACGGCTCGCGCTGGACGGTCAGGCGAGCCTGGGCGCGGGAGTCACCTGGATGCACGGTGTTCAGGCGCCCCCGGTCAGGCGCGCCAGTTCATCGGCCTGGTGCTCCTGCTGCAAGCGTTCGATCAACGCGTCCAGATCACCGGTCAGGATATTGGGCAGGTCGTACAAGGTCAGGCCGTCCACCCGGTGATCGGTGATGCGCCCCTGCGAGTAGTTGTAGGTGCGGATGCGCTGGCTGCGGTCGCCGCTGCCGACCTGCAGCTTGCGGTCCTGGGCGATGGCGGCGGAGGCCTTGTTGGCCTGCTCCTCGGCCAGGGTGGCGCGCAGGCGCTTCATCGCGGTGTCGCGGTTGGCGTGCTGGCTGCGCTCGGTCTGGCACTCCACCACGGTGCCGCTGGGCAGGTGGGTGATGCGGATGGCCGAGTCGGTCTTGTTGACGTGCTGGCCACCCGCGCCGGAGGAGCGGAACGTGTCGACCCGCAGATCGGCGGGATTGATCTCGATCGGCTCGCCCTCCGGCTCCACCGCGATGATGGCCACGGTCGCCGCCGACGTGTGGACGCGGCCCTGGGATTCGGTTTCCGGCACGCGCTGGACGCGATGGGTGCCGGACTCGAACTTCAGCTTGGAGTACGCGCCACGTCCCTCGACCCGCGCGATCAGCTCCTTGTAACCGCCGTGTTCGCCGTCGCTGGCGGACTCCACGGCCACGCGCCAGCCCTGTTGCTCTGCGTAGCGTGAGTACATCCGGAACAGGTCGCCGGCGAAAATCGCCGCCTCGTCGCCGCCGGTACCGGCGCGCACCTCCAGATAGAGGTCGCCTTCGTCGCGGGGATCGCGCGGCAGCAATTGGGCGAGCAAGGTGATATCGAGTCGTCGCAGGCGCTCGGACGCGGCGGCGATTTCCTCCTCGGCCAGCTCCGCCAGCTCCGGGTCGCCGCGCATGGCCAGGGCGGCATCCAGATCGGCCTTGGCTGCGGCCTCATCGGCCAGCGCGGTCGCCACCGGCTCCAGTTGCGCGAATTCGCGTGAGAGCTGGCGGAATCGCTGGTTGTCACCAATGACCTGAGGATCGGCGAGCAGGCGCTCGAGTTCTTCGCGGCGTTCGGCCAGGGCTTCGAGCTTGCGGCGCAGACTGGGGGTCATCGGGGGTCTCGGATCCGGGGCGGTTCGATCGGTGCGGCGGCACACCCGCTCCGACCGTTGGCCGTCGGGCGGGGCGGCGGGTACCGGCTACTTGCGGGCAAGCCGGGCCACAGGTGACAGGTGCTGATCGGCAGCGGCGGCAGCGGTCGCCACGTGGGCCGCAGCGGTGGCCGGAAACAGCTTGTCGGCCGCGCGCGCCAACTCCGCGTTCCCGGTCAGGGCCGCTTCGCGCAGGGCGATGGTCGGCGCATGCAACAGCCGGTTGGTCAGGGTGTGGGCGAGGAATTCCAGCACGGCCGCCGGGTCCTCCCCGCTGGCCAGTTGCTGCCTGGCCTTGATCAGGGCTTCCAGCCTGGCCGCGTCGCCGTGGGCGCGCAGCTGCTTCAACGGCGCGGTACGGCTGCGTGCGAGCAGGTTTTCCATGAACCGGGCGACCTGGACCTCGACGATGGCTTCCGCTTCGGCCGCCGCTTCGCGCCGGCTGCGGCGGTTGTCCTCGATCGAGCGTTCCAGATCGTCGACCGTGTACAGGAAAACGTCGGCCAGACTGGCCACCTCGGGATCGATGTCGCGCGGCACCGCCAGGTCCAGCAGCAGCATCGGGCGACGCCTGCGCTGCGCGAGCGCGGCGGCGACCTGGTCGCGCTGCAGCACCGTGCCCCGCGCGGCGGTTGCCGACAGCACGATGTCCGCCTCGCCCAGGTGACGGTCGATTTCTTCCAGCGGCACTGCCACGCCGCCATGCCGGCTGGCCAGGTCCTGGGCGTGGGCAAGGGTGCGGTTGGCCACCAGCAGTCGCTTGACCTTCGCCTGCACCAGATGCCGCGCCGCCAGTTCGATGGTGTCACCGGCTCCGATCAGCAGCACCGTGGAATCTTCCACCCGGGCAAAGGATTCCTGCGCCAGCCGTACCGCCGCCGACGCCACAGAAACCGGGTTGGCGCCGATGCGGGTGTCGGTGCGGGCCCGTTTGGCCGTGGTGAACGTGTGCTGGAAGAGGCTGTCCAGCTGGTTGCCCAAACTGCCGGCAGCGCGCGCCGTGGCCCAGGCGTCCTTCACCTGGCCAAGAATCTGCGGCTCACCCAGTACCAGCGAGTCCAGGCCGGTGGCGACCCGGAACAGATGGCGGACGGCCCCGGCATCGGCGTGGCGATACAGGTAGGCGTGCAGGTCATCGAGTTCGGCCGGCTGCCGAGCGAGCCAATTGGCGACGGCGTGGCCGCCATCGTCCACGACGGTGTAGATCTCGGTCCGGTTGCAGGTCGACAGCAACGCCGCTTCGCGCACCTGGGAGAGGTTGCGCAGCGATTCCAGCGCGGCCGGGATCGTTTCCGCCGAGAACGCCACCCGTTCGCGCAGGCTGATCGGCGCGGTCTGGTGGTTGATCCCCAGCACATACAGGTTGGTCGTTGGACTGGTCACCGGACTCATGGCGGTTGGGGCTGCGGGTTCAGTCGCTTGCGATAAGCTGCGGGCTGCTGAAGGCCCATATTCTACCGGCCTCCCGGAACTCAGGGATTCACCTTCGATGGCTGCAATTTTGCGCGTTTTTTTTTCCGCCGTACTGCTTGCCCTGGCGTTCGCTGCGCCAGCCGGTGCCCGCGACGTTTCCCCGCATTCGGCCGGGGGCCCGGCGGGGGACACTCTGGAGCCCTTGATGGCGGCGGAATTCGCGCTTCAGGCCGGGCGTCTGGACGAGGCGTCGCGCTGGTATCTGCAGGCCGCGCAAGCCGCCGACGATATGGCGTTGACCGAACGGGCCACGCGGATCGCGCTGTTGGCGCGCGATGACGAGAGCGCGGCGCGGCTGCTTGCGCTGTGGCGCAGCCAAGGCGGGCAAGGGCTCAATTTCCTCGGCGCGGAAGCCAGTCTGGCGCTGCGCCGCGGCGACGAGCGCAAGGCGCAGCGGTATCTGGCGCAACTGCTTGCCATGCCTGGAGACGAGGGCTGGCGCCAGGTACTGGGGGTCATGATCGCCGGCGCCCGCGACCCGGAGCAGGCGGCCCGGATGCTGGATACGCTGGTCCGCCGCGGCAGCATTCCGGCGTCCCTGCAGGCCTGGTTGGCATTCGGGGGGTTGGCCCAGCGTCTGGAGCAACCTGCACTGGCCGAGCGGATCGTGGCCGAAGTGCTCAAGCGCTTCCCCGGGGAGCCTCGGGTCGCCCTGCTGCGGGTCAGCCAGCTGCGCGATGCCGGCCGCAACGACGAAGCGCGCGACGTGCTTGCCTCGATTGCCGGTCGGGCGCGCGGTGACAACGACCTGCGCATGGCGATCGCCTACGAGTACGACGCCCTTGGCGACCTGGCCGCGGCCGAGGCGACGCTGGCGCTCGGTATCCAGGACGATCAGACCTACGGCCTGCGCGCCTCACTGCTGGCGCGCGCCAACAACAATACGTCCCTCCTCGCGCTGTACGACGAGCTGCGTGCGCGCGGACAGGTGCCCGACCCGCGCCGCCGGCTGTTGCTGGGACAGGTGGCCGAGTTCCTGAAGCGGTTTGACGAGGCGCTGGGGTGGTACCAGGGCGTGCCGGGCGGCCCGCAGCGCTGGCCGGCGGTACTGCGCAGTGCCAACGTGCTGCACGAGCTGGACCGCAAGAGCGAAGCCTTTGCGCAGCTGCACGAGATGCAGGCCGACGCATCCGCGGAGGACAGCGTGCGCCGTGACGCGTTTTTGCTGGAAGCCTCGCTGCACGAACGCGACGAAGACCTCGGGGCCGCAAAGGAGACGTTTTCGCGTGGTCTGGCCGCGTTCCCGGACGATCTTGAAATCCTCTATGCGCGCGCTTTGAGCTGGGAGCGGGGGGACGACATCGCCCGCGCCGAGGCCGACCTGCGGCGCATCCTGGTGATTGATCCCGAATCGGTAGCGGCGCTCAACGCGTTGGGCTACACCCTGGCCGACCGCACCGATCGCTATCAGGAGGCCCTGGAGCTGATCAACCGCGCCCGGGCTGCGGAACCCGACAATGCCGCGATCACCGACAGCTATGGCTGGGTGCTGTACCGGCTGGGACGCAATGAGGAAGCGCTGCGCGCGCTGCGCCAGGCCTTTGGCTTGCAGAAAGACGCCGAGGTTGCCGCCCATATCGCCGAAGTGCTGTGGACCATGGGGCGCCACGATGAGGCCCGCAAATACATGGAGGAGGCCTCCCGCATCGAACCGGACAACCGCGCCCTTCAGCGCTTGCGCGAGAAGACCGCGTCATGAGGCTCTTACCCGCTGCTGGCCTCGCGATGATCCTGTTGCTGGTGGGCTGCGCCGGCGCGCCGCTGCGGCCGGCATTGCCGCCATCCGGGGTTGCCGCTGCCGAGGCCGCGCAGCTCAGCCGCGAGCAGGCCCTGGCCGCGATGCCCGAGTGGTCACTGTCCGGTCGGGTCGCGGTGTCCAACGCGGGCAAGGGCGGCAGCGGCCGTATCGAATGGGACCAGCACGGGCACGGGTACCGGATCACGCTGAGCGCCCCGGTCACGCGGCAGGGCTGGCAACTGACCGGAGATGCTGACGCCGCTCGCTTGGAGGGCCTCGACGGGGGTCCGCGTTCGGGTCCTGACGCGCGCCTGCTGCTGCTTGCGGCAACCGGATGGGACATCCCGGTGGTCGCGCTGGCGGACTGGGTGCGCGGGGCGCGCGCACCGGAACTGGCGACAGCGCGGATCGAATACGGCACCGACGGCCTTCCCCGCAGGGTCGAGCAGGATGGCTGGACCATCGACTATCGCTGGTCGGTGGATGCGACTACGCCGGACGTCCGGCGGGCACTTCCCACTCGTATCGATGCAAGCCGCGGCGACGCTCGCGTCAAGCTGCTCGTGGATCAGTGGCATACCGACGCCGCGGCGCATCCGGCGCCGCCCGCGCAGTGAGTGTTCCGTTGCCCTTGCTGCAAGCGGCGCCGGGGGGTGCCATCGAGGCCTGGAGCGACTGGCCGGCCCCGGCCAAGCTGAACCTGTTCCTGCGCATTCCCGGGCGACGTGCCGACGGATTCCACCATCTGCAGACCGTGTTCCGTCTGCTCGACTGGGGCGATACGGTACGCCTGCGGGTCCGGCACGACGGCCGGATCACGCGTCAGGGCGTTTCCGTTGCCGGTCTGGCCGAAGCCGATGATCTCGCCGTGCGCGCCGCTCGCCTGTTGCAGGCGGCCAGCGGCTCGACCTGCGGTGCCGATATCGCGATCGACAAGCGCATTCCCGCCGGCGGCGGGTTTGGTGGCGGCTCCTCGGACGCCGCGACTGTGCTGGTTGCGCTGGACGCCTTGTGGAACACCCGGCTGGGGGAGGATCGTCTGGCGGCGCTGGGGCTGCAGCTGGGCGCGGACGTGCCGCTGTTCGTCCGCGGCCGCAATGCCTGGGCCGAAGGCATAGGCGAGCGGCTCACCCCGTTGGACCTGCCGCCGGCCTGGTATTTGCTGGTCAATCCCGGGGTCCACGTGACGACCGCCGCCCTGTTCCAGTCGCCCGAATTGACGCGGGATGCCGGGCCCGCGACAATAGCCGACTTCGTTTCGGGCAAACCGCTCGGGAACGCGTTCGAGCCTGTTCTGCGAGGCCGCGAACCGGCAGTGGATGCCGCGTTTGTTGCCCTGTCGCAGGTTGGCACGCCGCACCTGACCGGTTCCGGCAGCGGTTGCTTCGTCGAATTCGCCACCCGCGAGTCCGCTGTGGCGGCGCTGGCGGCACTGCCACCAGGTATGGACGCCTGGCTGGCGGCAGGTTTGGAGCGGTCGCCGTTGCATGCCCTCGCGGGCAGGTTCACGGGTTGACCGTTCGCTGCAGTGCCAAGGGAACACGCCGGTCTCCGGTCGAAAACAGTTTTACAGGGGCGTCGCCAAGAGGCCTAAGGCACCAGGTTTTGATCCTGGCATTCGTAGGTTCGAATCCTACCGCCCCTGCCATTCCTGAAGCCTGTCGGCCCTGCGGCCTGAGCGAATCGGCACATGAAAGTCCAATCTGATCGCAGCCTGCTGATCTTCTCCGGCAACGCCAATCCGGCCCTGGCCCGGGCCGTGTGCAAGGAGCTCGGCGTGCGCCCCGGCAAGGCGCTGGTCAGCACGTTCTCCGACGGCGAGGTCCAGGTCGAGATCGAGGAGAACGTGCGCCAGCAGGACGTGTTCGTGATCCAGCCGACCTGCGCACCCAGCGCGGAGAATCTGGTGGAACTGCTTGTGCTGATCGACGCGCTGAAGCGTGCCTCCGTCAGCAGCGTCACCGCCGT
>JBDSPO010000050.1:0-7174 GCA_039930265.1 Lysobacter sp.
CCGACGATCAGCAGTCCGACGATCACGTACAGGCCGATCTTGGCCTGCTGCGGCCAGCCGCCGAGGTTGTTGAAATCCAGTTCCTTCAGATTGATCTTCTTGCTCACGACGCGGCTCCGGTCTCAGGGGCAGCGGCCGACTCGGCCGGCGCAGCGGGTGGCGCGGGATCGGCGGCATCGTCGCTGCGGACCGCATCGGCGGGTGCAGTGTCGCCGGACAGCGGCGTTATGGTGACATCGGCGTCGATCGCGTCGGCGGATCCGACCCGTGCCGTGGCCGGCGCGTCGGGCACGCCATCGCCGTCCTCGTCGACCGGAGCACTCGGATTGGCCAATTTGACCTGCAGCTTGAACTCGTACGGCAGTCCCTGCTCAAAGCCCTTAGCCTCGATGATGGACAGCTCCGGACGGGTCATCCAACCGGAGCCTTCCAGGTTGCGCATGTAGGTACTGACGCGCGCGTTGGATTGCGAACGGCCTTCCAGGGTCAGGATCTCGTTGTCCTGCTTGATCGAAGTGAGCACGACGCCGTCAGGAATCGTCCGCACCAGGGAATCGAACAGGTGGACCATCTGCGAACGGTTCGCCTGCAATTCCTCGATCACTTCCTTGCGCGCCAGCAGCTGGGCCTTTTTGCGATCCAGCTCGTCAATCTCCTCGATCTGCTTGTCGACCTCGGCGATCTGTGCGGTGAGATAGCTGTTGCGCTCGGTCTGGCCGTCAATCTGGACGTTGTGGTACCACACGATGAGGAACGACAGCACCACGGCGCCCAGCGCGGACAGCGCCAGCATCATCATGGTGTCCTTCTGGCGTTGTTTGCGGCGCTCGACCCGCCACGGGAGAAGGTTGATGCGCGCCATCAGTCAAAACTCCTCAGGGCCAACCCGCACGCGATCATCAGAGCCGGGGCATCCTGCGCCAAGGCATGTGCCTGGACGCGTGGCCCGAGGGTCATGTGCGCCAGCGGATTGGCAATCATCGTCGGCACCCCGAGCTGCTCCTCGACCAGCGCGGCAATCCCGGGGATCGCCGCGCAGCCACCGGCCAGCACGATCTGGTGCACCCGGTTGTGCTCGCTGCCGGCGTAGAAGAACTGCAGCAGACGGCTGACCTGCTGCGCCAGCGCCTCCTTGAACGGCTCCAGCGTTTCGGCCTCGTAGGTCTCCGGCAATCCGCCCTGGCGCTTGGCCAGGCCGGCCTCTTCGTAGCTCAGACCGTAGCGCCGCATGATCTCGTCGGTCAGCTGCTTGCCGCCGAAGACCTGCTCACGCGTGTAGATGCTGCGTCCCTCGCGGATGACGTTGAGCGTGGTCATCGTGGCTCCGGCGTCGATCAGCGCGACCAGTCCATCGCGCGGAATCGCCAGCTGGTCGACGATGAGGGCAAACGCGTTCTCGATCGCGAATGCCTCCACGTCCATTACCCGGGGGATGAGCCCGCCAAGCTCCAGCGCGGAGGCGCGGACCTCGACATTCTCGGAGCGCGACGCAGCCAGCAGCACCTGCATCGATTCCGGACTGCCGGGCATCGGCCCGAGCACTTCGAAGTCCAGATTTACTTCTTCGATCGGATACGGCACGTAGTTGACGGCTTCCAGTTCGACCTGGGCCTCCAGATCGTCACCGTCCAGCTCGATCGGCATCGGGATCACCTTGGTGATCACCGCCGAACCCGACACCGCCGCCGCCGCGTGTTTTGCGCGCGTACCGGAGCGTGCCAAGGCGCGCTTGATCGCCTCGCCGACGGCTTCGACCTCCACGATATTCATCTCGACCACCGCGTTCGGCGGCAGCGGCTCCACCGCGTAGTGCTCCACGCGATACCGGTCGCCCGCCCGCGACAGCTGCAGCAGCTTGACCGCAGTCGAACTGATATCCACGCCGACGAGTGCCGGCTGGCTCTTCTTGATGACGCCCAAAGTTATCTCCCCTTGCCATCTTGATGCTGCACGCATCGCTTGTGGCCGTGTTCTAGATAACGGACTTTTCACAAGCCCGCAAGCACTTAAATCCCCAACTGCCCACCAGTGCCCGTTTCTGTCACAAAAGGCCATCCCCGAGCGGCAGTATTCCAGACCGCGACACTATTGTCTTGTCCACCAGCGCAATGCCGATGCTCCTCTATACTTCGCCGATTGCCACATCCGTCCTGGGGACCTCACCTGATGCTTCATCGCTTCCGACGTTTCCTGCGCTGGGCCCTGCTGGCAGTCATCGGACTTGCGGTGCTTGGGGTGGTCGCCCTGGCCACCGTCTATTACCTGGTATCGCCCAAGTTGCCGGATGTCGAAACACTGCACAACGTCGAGTTGCAGGAACCGATGTACGTGTATGCGAGCGACGGTCGCCTGATGGCGGTCTTCGGCGAAACGCGACGCTATCCGGTCGACATCGCCGAGGTTCCCGAGTCCTTGAAGCACGCCTTCCTGGCGATCGAGGACAGCCGCTTCTACGAGCACGGGGGCATCGACTACCGCGGCGTGGCACGTGCGGTCTGGCTGATCGCCAAGACCGGCTCCAAGGAGGGCGTGCCGGGCGGCTCGACCATTACCCAGCAGGTCGCGCGGCAGTTCTTCCTGAGCTCCGAGGTCAGCTACACGCGCAAGATCGCCGAGATGATGCTGGCGTGGCGGATGGAGAGGGAACTGTCCAAGGATGAGATCCTGGAGCTGTATCTCAACAAGAGCTTTTTCGGCAACCGTGCCTACGGCGTCGCCGCCGCCGCGGAGTTCTATTACGGCAAGAAACTGGCGCAGCTGGATCTGGACGAAATGGCGTCCCTGGCCGCGATCCCGAAGTTTCCCTCCAGCGGCAACCCCTTGAGCAATCCCGATCGTGCGCGCATCCGCCGCGACTACACCCTGGAGCGCATGGCCGAGCTGGGCTTCATCAACGCCTCCCAGGCGGCCAGCGCGCAGGCGGTGGCCATGCACGCCATGCCCCATGAGCCGCCCATCCAGATGTACGCGCCGTTTGTGGCCGAAATGGTGCGACAGGAAATGCTCGCCCGCTACGGCGCGGAGGCACTCAACAAGGGCTTCCACGTCATCACCACCATCGACGCGCAGATGCAGCGCGCCGCCAACCAGGCCGTGCGCGATGGTCTGGTGATCTACGACAAGCGCCACGGCTGGCACGGGGTGGAGCAGCATTTCGAGCTCGGCGAGAACGAGGACGTCGCCGCCGTGCACGCGCGCCTGCGCGGCATTGATGCCCAATCCGACATGCTGCCGGCGATCGTTCTCGCTACCGCCGGCACCAGCGCCACCGTGGTGCTGCCCAGCGGACGCGAGGCCACCCTGGATCGCGGCCAGGGCTGGGGCGGTCGCACGCCCGCCAGCTTGCTCAAACGGGGCGATCTGGTGCGGGTGCACCGCATTGAACCGCCCCAGGCAGATGGCAAAGACGCCGCGGTTGCTGCGGAGCCGGGCGCACCGCGCTACGAGTTGACCCAGGTTCCGCGGGCAGAGTCTGCGCTGGTGTCGCTGGAGGCCGATACCGGTGCCTTGCGCGCCCTGTCGGGAGGGTTCAGCTTTGCCGGCAGCAAGTTCAATCGGGCCACCCAGGCACGCCGTCAGCCCGGGTCCAGCTTCAAGCCGTTCCTGTATGCCGCGGCGCTGGAAAAGGGCTTCAACCCCGCCTCGGTGGTGATGGACGCACCGGTCGTCTTCAACGATCGCCGGGGCAAGCAGTGGCGTCCGCAAAACGATGACGGCCGGTTCCTGGGGCCGATGCGCCTGCGCGAAGCGCTGGTGCGGTCCCGGAATCTGGTCTCCGTGCGGCTGCTGGATTCCATTGGCGTGGATTACGCGCGCAAGTACATCAGCCACTTCGGCTTTGAGGAGTCGAGCCTCCCTCCCAACCTGTCGATGTCGCTGGGCACCGCGTCCCTGACGCCGCTGTCGGTCGCCCGCGGATATGCCGCCTTCGCCAACGGCGGTTTCCGGGTGGAACCGTGGTTCATCCAGGAAGTCCGCGATCGCGACGGCGCGGTGATCTTCACCGAAAATCCGGCGACGGCCTGTCGAACCTGTGCTGGCGGCACGTCCGCAGCGCGGACCTCGACCGTGGTGGGTGGGTTCGATCTCGGGCCGGCTGCGTCCGCCCCGGTGCCTGGTAGCGGCACGCCGGAGCCGGAGGTCAAGGCGCCGGTCGCGCGCCCGGAGAACATGATCGTGGCGCCGCGCGCGATCGACGGTCGTGTCGCCTACCAGATGGTCTCGATGATGCGCGATGTGGTCCAGCGCGGTACCGGCACCAAGGCCAAGGTGCTGGAGCGAGAGGACGTGGGCGGAAAAACCGGCTCGACCAACGAGCATCGTGACGCGTGGTTTTCCGGCTTCGGCGGCGACCTGGCGACCACCGTCTGGGTCGGGCGGGACAACTTCAAACCGCTGGGCCGCGGCGAGTACGGTGGCCAGGCCGCGCTGCCGATCTGGATCAACTTCATGCGTGCCGCGCTCAAGGATCGACCGGTCAGTGAAAACACGCCGCCCGACGGCATGGTCGAGGTCCAGGTGTCGGCCAGTGGCCGCCTGATCGCGGGGGGCAGCGGCGGTCTGACCGAGTGGGTCAAGATCGAGGACATGGAACGGATGCAGAGCTACGCCGCCTATGATGATGGCTACGAGGAGCCGTCCGAGGAAACCTTCGACATCTTCTGATCCACGCAGTAAACGGCGAGGTATGCCATGGCCAAGCGCCCTTCCACGTCCGATCCGGCCCGCTCCCGGTCCGATGGCGGTGAACGCCGCAAGCACCCGCGGTCGGCGTCGCAAATTGACGCCCATGCGGACGTCCGCAACCGCATCGCCCGCGAGGCGGCACGCCTGATCGGAGTGGGTGAAGCGGCGGATTATCCGCACGCGCGCAACAAGGCGGCGCAGCGCCTGGGAGTGAATGACGCCACGCTGCTGCCGGCCAACCGGGACATCGAGGTTGCGCTGC
The DNA here is from genome assembly GCA_039930265.1 of Lysobacter sp. Lineage (GTDB taxonomy): Bacteria > Pseudomonadota > Gammaproteobacteria > Xanthomonadales > Xanthomonadaceae > Novilysobacter. Next base: position 4,949 of record JBDSPO010000050.1, read on the forward strand.
GCGAGTACCAGCGTCTGTTCCGGCCTGACACCAGCGACCGCACGCAGCGGTACCGCGAGGCGGCACTGGAGGCGATGGCATTCCTGGCATCCTTCCAGCCGATGCTCGCCGGCCCGGTGCTCCATGGCACCGCCGATGCGCATGCCGTCGTCACCGTCCATCTGCACGCGGACGACAGCGATGCGGTGATCCATCTTCTGGAAGCGCACGGCATCGACGCGGACAGCGGCGTGGTTCGACTGCGCCTGGATCCGCACCGCGACGGGGAGTTTCCGGTCTGGCGGTTCTTCGCCGGCGATGTGCCGTTCGAACTGGTCGGCCTGCCGGCCGCGCTCGCGCGGCAACCGCCACTGGCGCCGGGTGACGATCGCGCCATGCCACGCGCCTCCGCCGGCCAGCTGCGCCGACTGATGGAAGCCGAGCGGTTAACGGCGGAGTCCGGAAGCAATCGTAACCCATGAAAAACCCCGCCGGAGCGGGGTTTTTCATGGGTGCAGCACAGCGCGATAGATCTCAGCGCTGGCCCATGCCGATGTAGTCGCGGTTCACCGGCCCGGTGTAGATCTGGCGCGGACGGCCGATCTTGTTCTCCGGGTCGTTCTGCTGCTCCAGCCAATGCGCCACCCAGCCGGCGGTACGCGCGATGGCGAACATCACAGTGAACATCTCGACCGGGATGCCAAGTGCCTTGTAGATGATGCCGGAGTAGAAATCGACGTTCGGATACAGCTTGCGCTCGACGAAGTAGTCGTCCTTCAGCGCGGCCTCTTCCAGCCTCATCGCCACGTCCAGCAACGGATCGTTGATGCCCAGCTCGCCCAGGACCTCGTGGGTCATCTTGCGCACCAGCGCGGCCCGCGGGTCGTAGTTCTTGTAGACACGATGACCGAAACCCATCAGGCGGAAGCCGGAGTTGCGGTCCTTCGCCTTGTCGACGGCGGACTGGACGTTTTCCGGCCGGCCGATCTTGGTGAGCATTCCCAGCACAGCTTCGTTCGCACCACCATGGGCGGGACCCCACAGCGCGGCAACGCCGGCAGCCAGGCAAGCGTAAGGGTTGGCACCGGTCGAACCCACCAACCGCACGGTCGAGGTCGACGCGTTCTGCTCGTGATCGGCGTGCAGGATGAACAACAGGTCCATCGCCTTTGCCGCAATCGGATTGAGCTCCAGCGGCTCGCTCGGCACTTCGTAGAGCATGTGCAGGAAGCGGGTCGTGTAGTCCAGGCTGTTGCGCGGGTAGTTCAGCGGCCAGCCCACCGAATGGCGGTAGCAGGCGGCGGCAATCGTCGGCACCTTGGCGATCAGGCGGATCGCGGCGAGGCGACGCTGCTCCGGATCCTCAAGGTCCAACTCGTTGTGGTAGAAGCTCGCCATGGAACCGAGCATGCCGACCAGCATCGCCATCGGATGGGCATCGTGACGGAAGCCGCCCAGGAAGCCCTGGAACGCCTCGTGCATCATGGTGTGGTGCGTAACATCGTGCTCGAAGGCGGCAAAACCGGCCTGATCGGGAAGCTCGCCGTTGATCAGCAGGTAGGCGACTTCCAGAAAGCTGGACTTCTCGGCGAGCTGCTCGATCGGGTAGCCGCGATACAGCAGCACGCCCTTGTCACCGTCGATGTAGGTGATCGCCGACTTGCAACTGGCGGTGGCGGTGAACCCGGGGTCGTAGGTGAAGCAACCGGTCGCACCGGGCACTTTCGCAATCTCGATGCAGGGCGCGCCGAGGGTCGGGTGCTGTACGGGCAGCTCGACGCTGCTGTCGCCAACGGTAAGGGTGGCCTGGCCGGTGGGGGCATTCAGGCTGGACGACGTATCGGACACAAAAAGCTCCTGATGTCTGCGCGTTCGCGCAGCGCGCGAAACGGGAGGGGGGACAAGGGATCGCAAGCGATAGCCAACATCCCATTATCGCACAGTGCCCCGCCGCATGGTTCCGCGAGCAGCCCCACCGGTGACCCGGTGTGTTGCAGTGGGAGCGCCAGATACGACAACGGCCGCCTTGCGGCAGCCGTTGTCAAAACCCGGATATACAGCGCTAAGCGCCGCCAAATGATTACTTGGCGTAACGCTTGCGGAACTTGTCCACGCGGCCGCCGGTATCCATGATCTTGTGCTTGCCCGTGTAGAACGGGTGCGAGGCCGACGAGATGTCGATCTTGATCAGCGGATACTCGTTGCCGTCTTCCCATTTCACCGACTCCTTGCTGCCAAGGGTCGAGC
>JBDSPO010000051.1:0-5398 GCA_039930265.1 Lysobacter sp.
CTCGATCAACTGCTCGTAACTGTCGACCACGAAATAGGTCTTCTGGAAGCTGTCGATGCGGTAACGCGTGCGCATGATCCGCTCCAGATCGAAGCCGATCCGATTGGGCGCGTCGCTTTTCAGGCAGTGAATCGACTCGCCCTTGGAGGAGACGATGCCGCTGCCGTAGATGCGCAGGCCGTCCGGCTGCTGGATCAGACCGAACTCCACCGTGTACCAGTACAGGCGGGTCAGGTTGACCAGGGCGTCGCTGCCGATCGCGTGCGCCTTCACCCCGCCGCGCCCGTAGGCGGCCATGTAATCGGCGAAGACGGGATTCATCAGCAGCGGGACGTGGCCGAACAGGTCGTGGAACAGGTCCGGCTCGGCGAGGTAGTCCAACTGGTCCTGGCGACGGATCCACCAGGTCACCGGGAAGCGGCGGTTGGCCAGATGCTGGAAGAATTCCAGCTCCGGCAGCAGGCCTTCCACCCCGATGAGCTCCCAGCCGGTGGCGGCACGCAGGAGCGGGTTGAGGTCGGCGAACCGGGGGATCCGGTCGGCGGTCATTTCCATCGCCGACAGGGCGGCGATGAACTCGTCGCTGGCCAGTCCGGGGAGGATCGCCTTCTGGCGCGCGAACAGCTGCGCCCAGACCGCATGGTCGGCGTCGGTGTAGCTGTCCCAGGGCTGCTCGACGATGGCGGTGGTGTAGACCGGCACGTAGCCCTTGTCAGTGAGTTGGGATTCGACGCGTTGGGCGGCTTCCATGGGCATTCCCCTCGTTGAGCTGGATCAATCCCCAAGTTAGCGCGTTCGACGCGCAATCATGTTGCGACCTTGCGCGTAAGCAGACTTCTCGCACAATATAAATTCGTTATTTGAGTCCGCGGAGCACGATCATGCCAAGCGTCACGATGGATCGCACGGATCTGATGGTGCTGGGTGAGCTCCAGCGCGCCGGCCGCCAGACCAATGCCGAACTGGCTGAGAGGGTCAACCTGTCGCCTTCGGCCTGCCTGCGCCGGGTGCAGCGGCTGGAACGTGCGGGGGTGATCGCCGGCTACCGCGCCGTGATCGATCCGGAGCGGATCGGGATCGGTCTGCAGGCCTTTGTGCGGGTGCAGCTGAGTCGGCACGATGCCAGCGCGATCGAGGTATTCAGTGGTTTCGTGAACCAGTGGGACGAGGTGGTCGCCTGTCATGCCCTGACCGGCGACATGGACTATCTGCTGCACGTGGCCGTGCGCGATCTGGAGCACTTCTCGCGCTTTCTGCTGGACCACCTGCTCAACCAGTCCGGGGTGGACGACGTCAATTCCAGCTTCGTGTTGCGCACCGTGAAGGCCTTTCGCGGCATGCCCTTGCCGGCGGGCTGATCGTCAGGGTGCCGGGCTGCCCGGGCACACCGGGTCGCGCCCCAGCAGGCTGCCCAGCCGCGATTGCTCGCGTGCGCAGCGTTCGACCGCGTCTGCGGCGGCCTTGGCCTTGGCAGCGGCCGTGGCACGGACCTTGGCAGTCGCCTCGGCGATGCGCGCTTTTTGCATGGCGGCCAGGGCCGCGCGGATCTGCGGCATGGCCGCCAGCGCCGCCTTCTCGCCTTCCAGGATCGCGTTGTTGCGCTGCTCGAAGCTGGCGGGACCGATGTCGTCGACCCGCGGACGGATCACGATATCGGCGCGGCCCAGCTCCTGGGCGCCCAGTCGGCGGCCCATGATCGCGATGGATTGGTTGACGTTGCCCAGCAGGCTGCCGGGTGCCTTGCCGCTGGCCACCGTGGAGATATCCACCGCGATCACAAAGTCGGCGCCGAGCTCGCGCGCCGCATCCACGGGCACCGGGCTGACGATGCCGCCATCGACGTAATGCCGTCCGCCGATCAACGCTGGCTCGAACACGCCGGGAATGCTGCTGGACGCGCGCACCGCCTGCCCGGTGTTGCCACGTACGAAGACCGTGCGCGCGCCGGTTTCCAGCTGGGTGGAGACCACCGCAAACGGCTTGGTCATCTTCTCCAGCGGGCGCTGCTTCACCAGCTCGTTGACGTAGTCCTGCAGCTTCTGGCCCTTGATCACGCCACCGGAAAACAGGCTGACGTCGCGGATCTTGGACTCGTCCAGCGCAAAGGCCTGTTGCTGCATCTGGAACGGGTCCATGCCGCTGGCGTACAGCGCGCCGACCACGCTGCCGGCGCTGGTGCCCGACACGACCACCGGCTCCAGACCATTGGCCTCGAGCATCTTGATCACCCCGATGTGGGCGAAGCCCTTGGCCGCGCCGCCGCCCAGGGCGACACCGATGCGCGGCTTGGGCACCGTGACCGGCGCGACGGTTGCCTTCACCGGCGGCGGATCCGGGCGCGTGTTGCCGCCGCAGGCGCTCAGGATCAGCCCCGTACAGAGGAGTGTCCAGAGACGAAGCCGGGAGGGGTTGGTGATCCGCATGGCGACAGGCAGGGGTGATCGGGTGGCCGGCTAGGATAGAGCCGCGCGCTTGAATGCGCTCCGTCTGCACCCGCGCGCTGCCGCGTGGCCTATCCTCGGGGCGTGTTCCAGCTCAGCCACGTGCGCAAATCCCACGACCGCGTCGTTGCGCTGGACGGCATCGACCTGCGCATCGCGCGTGGCCGCAGCACCGCGCTGATCGGTCCCAGCGGCGCCGGCAAGTCCAGTGTGCTGCGGATGCTGCTCGGACTCGACTGGCCGGACAGCGGCGAGGTCCGTTTCGACGGCCAGCCGCTCCAGCGCGCAAGCCTGCTCGAGCAGCGTCGGCGTATCGGTTATGTCATCCAGGAGGGTGGGCTGTTCCCGCACCTGAGCGCGTCCGCCAACGTCAGCCTGTTGGCGCGGACGATGCGCTGGTCGCCAGCGCGGATCGCCGGACGGATCGAGGTGCTGGCGGCCATGTGCCAGTTGCCGGTGGCGGCGTTGCAGCGTTTTCCGGCCGAGCTGTCCGGCGGCCAACGCCAGCGGGTTGGCCTGATCCGGGCGCTGATGCTGGACCCGCAGGTGCTGCTGCTGGATGAGCCGCTGGGCGCGCTGGATCCGATCATCCGCCACGAACTGCAGGCGCAGATGCGCGAGTTGTTTGCCAGCCTGCGCAAGACGGTGGTGCTGGTGACCCACGACGTCGCCGAGGCGGCGTATCTGGCCGATACGCTGGTGCTGCTGCGCGCCGGTCGGATCGTGCAACAGGGCAGCGCGCGCGAGCTGCTGGAGGCGCCGGTCGAGCCGTTCGTGACCGGGTTCCTGACCGCGCAGCGAAGCCTGGAGCAGAGTTTGTGAGGATACTGGTTGCCGCCTTTGCGCTGATGCTGCTGCTGGTGGGCGTCGCCGTCGCGCTGCCGGTGCGCGCGGAAACGGTGACCGTGGGATCCAAGGCGTTCACCGAGTCGGTGATCCTCGCGGACATGGCCGCCGGCCTGCCCCACGGTGATGGCGTCGACGTGGGACACCGCGCCCAGCTCGGCGGCACCCGCATTCTGTGGCGGGCGCTGGTGGAAGGCGATATCGACGCCTACCCCGAGTACACCGGCACGCTGGCCAGCGAACTGCTGCAGACGCCGGATGCGGACGTGGCACAGATGCAGGCGGCATTGAAGGAGCATGGACTGGCGATGACCGCCCCGCTGGGTTTCAGCAATACCTACGCGTTAGGCATGACCCGGGCGCGGGCCACCGCGCTGGGGGTGGCCACGGTGTCGGATCTGCGCGCGCATCCGCAACTGAAGATCGGCCTCAGCAATGAATTCATGCAACGCGCTGACGGCTGGCCGGGCGTGCGCGATGCCTACCGCTTGCCACAGCGGCCCAACGGGCTGGACCACGATCTTGCGTATCGGGGCCTGGCCAGCGGCGCGCTGGATGTCATCGACCTGTACACCACCGATGCGGAGATTCCCTACTACGACCTGATCGTGCTCGAAGACGACCGCGGCTACTTTCCCGACTACGCCGCGGTGTTCCTCTATCGGATGGACCTGGTCACGCGCGCACCGCAATGGCTGGGCGCGCTGCAAGCGCTGGCGGGGCGCATCGATGCGGCGACCATGCAGCAGCTCAATGCCCGGGTGAAGCTGGACGGTGCCAGCGAGGCGGACGTCGCCGCGCAGTGGCTGGGAGTCGCCGCGCCGGTCGCCACCACCCGCGCGCAGCGTATCTGGCACCGAACGTCGGAGCATCTGGTCTTGGTGGGTGTCTCCCTGGCGCTGGCACTGGTGGCCGCCCTGCCGCTGGGCGTGCTGGCCGCGCGGCGGCCACGGCTGGGGCAGGTGGTGCTGACGGTGACCGGCCTGCTGCAGACGCTGCCTTCCCTGGCGGTTTTTGTGTTCATGATTCCCCTGTTCGGCATCGGTGCCGCACCGGCAATCGCGGCGCTGTTCCTCTACAGCCTGCTGCCGATCGTGCGTAACACCCACGCCGGACTGACCGCGATACCCCTTGAATTGCGGGAAACCGCCGCCGCGCTCGGACTGCCGGCACGTACCCGGCTGTGGCGGGTCGAGCTGCCGCTCGCCCTTGGCACCATCCTGGCCGGCATCAAGATTGCGGCGGTGATCAACGTTGGCACCGCGACGCTCGGCGCGCTGATCGGGGCCGGCGGCTATGGCCAGCCGATCCTGGCCGGCATCCGGCTGGACGATATCGGCCTGATCCTGGAAGGAGCGGTGCCGGCCGCGTTGCTGGCGCTGGTGGTCCAGGGCGTCTTCGAGCTGGTCGAGCGCGGGCTGACCCCGCGAGGTCTGCGACTGCTCGCACGGGACTGATCACCTTCCCCGGCCACTGCCCCGTGCGACGCTGCAATCAAGGTACGCCGTGGGGTAGCGACCGCGCCGCAGCCAATGCTCATGTCCGATCACCCCCGGATCCCTCGTTGATAACCAGTGGAAGCGGTGCGCCAGGTGGAAACGCCCGGGAGCACGGCAACCGGTCCGGTGCGGTCGATGGGCACCTCGAGCTGGTGATCGTTTTCGTCAATGGGGTATCACATGAAGACATCTGGGCCGGCCGGCACTCCGGATCACCGCGTACCGGCCATTGTGATCGGCCGGGGCGAGACCGGACTGGGTGCGCTGCGATCACTGGTGCTCGCAGGCATTCCCACCTACGTGGCATGTCCCCAAGACGACCTGATCACGCGATCACGCTGGTACCGGCCTGTGCCAGGCGGCGGTTGGGACGGCTCGATCAACGCGGCTACCGATCACGCCCTGCGTGCCATCCCGCTGGATACCGCGGTACTGGTTCCCGGCAGTGACGATGCGGCGCTGTGGCTGGCCCATTTGCCACAGACCGACCTTGGTCGGCGCTTCCAGGTCAGCTCGAGTGCGCATCCCAGTCTGGAAATCCTGCAGGACAAATCGCAGTTCGGCGCCTACCTGGCCACCACGGCGATCCCGCACCCCCGCACCTTCAGTATC
>JBDSPO010000052.1:0-6863 GCA_039930265.1 Lysobacter sp.
ATCTTCGAGAACAACCTCGGCAACTTTGCCGCCAAGGGTGCGGCTGTGGCCAGCGTGCCGGCAGGGTCCGGCGTGGTGGTGAACTCCAACGACCGGGTCGAGATCTTCGACAACGACATCGCCGACAACAAGACCGCCAATGTCATCATCTCCAGCTACCACTCGACCAACTACTACACCGAGCGGGGCGTGGCCGACAGTTACAACCCGTATCCGAAGGCCATCTTCATCTACGACAACCGCTTCAAGGGCGGCGGCAATTCGCCCGACGGAATGGAGTTCAAAGCCCTGAAGGTCGCCTTGTTCGGCCTGCGCGGCAGCTTCCCCGACATCCTGTGGGACGGCCATGTGGACACCAAGAATCTGGTGAATGGGCTGCCGCCGGCTGCCGAGCGCCTATGCGTGCAGAACGGCGATGCGGGCGTGGTCAATGCCGACGGCCCGAACAACTACAAGAACCCCAGCACCGATACCACGCCTTACCAGTGCACCTTGCCCAAGCTGCCCGCGGTGGTGCTTGCTCCGATGCCGACGGCCTGAGGCACCGATGAAGGTCTCCCGAATGGCGGTGCAGGCGCGGCCGCAGACGCGCGGCCCGTCCGGTCCCGCAGCCGTGGCGCGCCCATCGCGGGTGCGAGCTGGATGGCAGCGCGCTCTCGTGCTGGCCGGGCTGCTGATTGCGCTGGCGGCGTGCCAGCGCGGGATGCCGCCGGTGACCTATCACGCCGAAGGGCGTCCGCCGCTGCTCAGCGACTGGCACGTGGTGGAGGCGCGGGACGGCCGGTTGCAACTCAATGACGGAGTGGATCCCTACGACCTGACCACGCCGCTGTTTACCGACTACGCGCACAAGCTGCGCACCATCTGGATGCCCGCGGGCGTGCAGGCCAAGTACGAGCCCAGCGACAGCCTGGACTTCCCGGTCGGCACCGTGATCAGCAAGACGTTCTACTACCCGCGCGCGGCGGGCGGTGACTTCGCCGATGTCGCCCGGACCGACGATGTCCCGGGCAACGCCGGTGGCCTGGACCTTGCGCAGGTGCGGATGATCGAGACACGCATTCTGGTGCGTCGTCCCCACGGCTGGGACGCGATCCCGTACGTCTGGAACGACGAGCAGACCGACGCGGCGCTGGCGCGCACCGGCGCGGTGGTGCCGTTGACCCTGGTGGACACCCGGGACGCGCAGGAGGACTTCAACTACGTGGTGCCCGACGAAAGCCAATGCGCGAGCTGCCACGCGCAAAACTGGGTGGATCGCAGGATCCAGCCGATCGGCCCCAGGGCACGCCATCTCAACCGCGATTTCGCCTACGTTGACGGCGTCGAGAACCAGCTCGCGCATCTGCAGCGGATCGGCTATCTGACCGGTGCGCCGGACCCCTCCCAGGCACCGCGCAATGCGGATTGGACCGATTCCGCGGCAACGCTGGATCAGCGCGCCCGCGCCTATCTGGACATCAACTGCAGCCACTGCCACAACCCCAGGGGCGCGGCCAATACGACCGGTCTGATGCTGGACATCGACCAGGCCAACGACCGCCGCCTGGGGCTGTGCAAGCCGCCGGTCGCGGCCGGACGCGGTACCGGCGACCACATGTTCGGCATCGCGCCGGGCAAGCCGGACGAATCGATCCTGTCCTACCGCATGGTCGCCACCGAACCGGGCGTGATGATGCCGGAGCTGGGGCGCAGCACGTCGCATCGCGAAGGCGTGCAGCTGATCAAGGAATGGATCGCCGCCCAGCCGGGCAACTGCGAAACACAGCCATAGGCGCCGCCCCGGATCCGGATTTCCACCAACGCAGCCTTGGACACGCAGCACACGGCGCGTCGCCATGACGCGGCACTCGGCGCATCGACGCCACCACACGATGAGGGGGAGATCACCGCAATGACGACACGCACGCTTGCCGCAGGCAGTCCGATTCAGTGCGAACACCGCTCCAGCGGACGCCGGTTCCGCCAGCGTCTGCTGACGACCTGTCTTGCCCAGGCGCTGCTCGGCGTGGGCGGGGTGCTGGTTGGCACCGTCGCGCTGGCCCAGGATGCCGCGCCGACCCAGGTCACCGCGCCTGCGCCGCGCGCCACCCTGCTGGACACGGTGGTGGTGACCGCGCAGGGCCGCGAGCAGGAAATGCAGACGGTGCCGATCCCGTTGCAGATCATCAGCGCCGAGCAACTGGACGAGCTGGCAGCGACCGACCTCAGCAAGATGAGTCTGTTCGTGCCGGGTCTGGTGGTGGGAGGGGATCAGCCGACCCAGCCGAGCTACCAGCTGCGCGGTATTGCCACCGACAACTTCGGTATCGGGACCGAATCGGCGGTGGGCGTGTACGTGGACGGCGTCTATGCCGCGCGTTCCGGCGCCGCGCTGCTGGCGTTCAACGACGTGAAGCGCATCGAGGTCCTGAAAGGTCCCCAGGGCACACTGTTCGGGCGCAATGCCGCGGCGGGCGCGATCTCCATCATCACCAACGAGCCGGGTCGCGAGTTTGAGGGTCGCGCGCGCGCGCGACTCGGCAACTACGACAAGCAGTATTTCGACGGACTGGTCAATGCGCCGATCGGCGAGACGATGGCGCTGCGTGTCAGTGCCTACAGCAACCAGAGCGACGGGTGGATCACCGACGCCGCCTCCGGCCTGCGCTACGGCGGCGACGATGACGTCGGCGTCCGTGCGTCCTGGCGCTGGAACGCGTCCGACAATACCCGCGTGCTGCTGTCCTGGGACCACGAGAAACTCGACCAGCTGCCCAAGCCGGCCATCGGCCTGATCGCGTTGTCCAACGACACCCACCAGCGGCCGCCGTATCCGCCCAATCCGGCGGACTATCTCAATCCGCTGCATGCGCCGTTGTACAACGACACCGTGGGTGCGACGGAGCGACGCGACTACGACGGCGTTACGCTGAAAATCGACCATTCGCTGCTGTGGGGCAACCTGGAATCGACCACCGCCTGGCGGTCGTTCGACACCGAGAACCGCGGCGACTATGACGGCACCAACCACATCGTCAGCTATCTGGACACCGCCAACCTGGAGAGCAACGAGAGCTGGTACCAGGAGATCAAGCTCAGCGGCACTACCGACCTGATGGACTGGGTGGCCGGTGCCAGCTACCACAGCGAGCGCGCGCGCCAGACCAGCGAAACCAATGTGTTCACCGACAGCATCGATACCTTGGCTGGCAATGTCATGGGGGTGGGCAATCCGCTGACCGAAATCAGCCAGGGTCTGGCTGCGATGGGGCTGCCGTTCTCGCTGCTGGGCGACCCGTGGGGCGAGGCGATCGACAACGTCGGCGAGTTCACCGCCTACGCGGTGTTCGCCGACGTGATCTGGCACCTCAACGACCGCCTCAACCTCACCACGGGCATGCGCTACACCCGCGATGAGAAGTCCTTCTCCTGGTACAACCGGCCGCGCCAGGCGGATGCGTTCGATGCGACCATCCAGCAGATGCAGGACGCCGGCATTGTCGCCATGTTGCCCCCGGAGGCGCAGTACGCGCTGGCCGCGTTCGGCAACAACATCATTTTCACCGACGCCATCGGCGTGCCAGTGCAGTTCGACAATCACTGGAGTGACCTCAGCCCGCGCGTGGTCCTGGACTACCGGTTCAATCCGGAAACGATGGGCTATGCGTCGGTCACCAAGGGTTACAAGGCCGGCGGCTACAACAGTGTCCAGGTGGGCTCGGTCTTCGAGCCGGAAAAAGTGCTGAACTACGAGGCGGGCATCAAGACCGTCTTCCCGCAAGCCAATATGCTGCTCAACAGCTCGGTGTATTTCTACCGGTATGACAACCGCCAGTCGCTGACGCTGGATCCGAACACCGCCGGATCGGGTGTGCCGCGCTATCTGGTCAACAGCACGGATCAGAAAGCGCACGGTGTGGAGGTGGAGATGCAGTGGCAGCCGGTGGAGGCCTTGCGCTTGAGCTTTACCGGCGCCTACATCGATGCCACCTACGGCGATGCGATGGCACCTTCGGGCGCGGACCTGTCGGGCCAGCCCACCGGTGAGCCGAAGTTTTCGTTTGCCACCGGGCTGGGCTACACCTGGAGTGCCATCGTCGGCGGTGATATCGATCTCAGCATCAATCACGCCTATCGGGGGGAATCGCGTTGCAACCGCGACTCGCAGTTGCAGGGCAGCTGTCAGGTCAGCCACAACTTCGACACCGGTTCCAGCAGGGTGCGCACCGACGCGCGGGTGGCGTGGAACTCGACAGACCAGCACTGGGGCGTCGCGCTGTACGTCAACAATCTGTTCGACAATCGTTACATCACCGGCGTGAGCAATATCTCCAGCTCCGTGTTCGGCACCCCGTATGCGGGCATCACGCCGCCACGCATGTGGGGCGTCGAATTGCGGGCGAGCTTCTGACGGGGGATGAGCAACCAGGATGGCGCCATGAACGAACAACTGCAGCGCATGCGGGCTGCGCACGCTGCCGACCCGCTGCCGGCGTGGCCGGCGCGCGCGGCCCGGCTGCGGGCGCTGGAGTCGCTGCTGCGGGAGCAGCGGCAGGCGTTCGCTGAGGCGATCCACGCCGACTTCGGCCAGCGGCCGACCCAGGAGACCGACCTGCTGGAGATCTATCCCGGCCTGTCAGCCATCCGCTACGCCCTGCGCCACGGACGGCGCTGGATGCGAGGGCGCAGCGCCTTCGCAGGGTGGGCGTTCCTGCCGGCACGCACCGAGGTCCGACCGCAGCCCCTGGGGGTGGTGGGGGTCATCGTGCCGTGGAACTACCCGCTGTATCTGGCCATCGGCCCCTTGGTCGACGCTCTGGCGGCCGGCAATCGGGTGATGCTGAAGATGAGCGAGTTCACCCCGCACTTCTCGTCCCTGTTCGCCACGCAGGTCGCGCGCTATTTCACCCCCGACGAGGTTGCGGTGGTGAACGGCGACGCGACCGTCGCGCAGGCGTTCTCGGCGTTGCCGTTCGACCATTTGCTGTTTACCGGATCCACCGCGGTGGGCCATCACGTGATGCGTGCGGCGGCCGCGAACCTGACCCCGGTGACGCTGGAACTCGGCGGCAAATCACCGGCGATCATCGGTCCGGGAGCGCGCTTCGAGCATGCGGTGGAGCGCATTGTCTTCGGCAAGATGATCAACGCGGGCCAGACCTGCATTGCCCCCGATTACGTGGTGCTGCCGCGCGCGCGGGTCGAGGAGTTCATCCGGGTCGCCGGTGAGGTCATGGCGCGGATGTATCCGCAGCTGGCGCGCAGCACGCAGTACTCCAGCATCATCAGCGACCGCCAGTACCAGCGTCTGACCACGCTGCGCGACGAGGCGGTTGCGGCCGGTGCTCAGGTGCATGCGCTGACGGCAGCGGCCGAGGATCCCGCCCGCCGCCTGCTGCCGCCGCAGTTGATCAGCGGCGTCACCGACACGATGGCGGTAATGCGCGAGGAGATCTTCGGGCCACTGCTGCCGCTGGTGCCTTACGACAGCTTTGATGAGGCCATCGACGGCGTCGCCGCGCGACCGCACCCGCTGGCGCTGTACGTGTTTGAACAGGATGCAGGTCGCATCAACGAGGTGCTGGCCCGCACCATGGCCGGGGGGGTAACGGTCAATGACACGCTGTTCCACATCGCCCAGCACGGTCTTGCGTTTGGCGGCGTGGGCCCGTCCGGTATGGGCGGGTATCACGGCGAGGCGGGATTCCGCACATTTTCCCATATGAAGCCCGTGTTCCGGCAGGCACGTTTCAATGGCGGCGGCCTCCTGAATCCGCCGTACGGCGCGCGGTTCCACCGGATGCTGGACCTGCTGCTGCGCCGCGGCTGATCGGAGCGGAGCTGGGCGCGCGTCCGCAGCGGCGATCAGGCTTTACCATCTACGGCTGGATTTCCGTGGATCAGCGGCCACCGTGGTGGCGCGTGACGTCCTCCCCCGTTCCGCTACGCCCTTCCGCTCCGGTCGCCATGCCTCTTCCCCGCTGTTCCCGTGTGCTGATTGCTGTCGCCTGCCTGGCGCTGTCCCTGCCATCCGCTGCCCGGGAGCCGGGGGCGCCCACCATCGGCGAGCAGCGCGAAGCGGTGCTGTTCTGGCCCCAGGCGCAGCGCGAGGCGGAGTTCCGGGACATGGGTGGCCGCTTCCCCAGTGACCGCGCCGAGCGCGGCACAACGGTCCGGGCCTTGCCGCAGGGCGAGCCCCTGACGCTGGCGGTGGATGGCGATGCCCACTGGCTGGACCGCTACATGGCCGACCACCGCATTGCCGGCGTCATGGTCCTGCAGAACGGCCGTATCCGCCTGCAGCAGTACGCGCTGGACTTCAGCCCCGGGCAGCGTTGGGAGTCCTTCTCGGTCGCCAAGTCGGTGACCTCCGTCCTGCTCGGAATCGCGTTGGAACAAGGCCACATCGCGAGCCTGGAGGAGACGCTGGTCACCCACATTCCCGAGCTGGCCGACAGCGCCTACGCGGACGTCACGGTGCAGCAACTGCTGACAATGACGTCCGGCGTGCAATGGAACGAGGACTATGCTGACGACCAGTCGGACGTCGCGCAGATGTATCGCGGTGCCTGCGTGGACGGCAAGGCCCACGTGCTGGCCTACCTGGGCAAGCTGCCGCGGCAATGGCCCCCCGGCAGCCACTGGAACTACAACACCGCCGAAACCGACCTGCTGGGCATCGTGGTGGAACGCGCGACGCGCCGTTCGTTGGCGGCCTACCTGTCGGACGCAATCTGGAACCCCTACGGCATGGCGGCCGACGCATTCTGGATCCGCGACGAATGCGATGGCAGCAATACCGGCGGCAGCGGACTATCCGCGACGCTGCCGGACTACGCGCGGCTGGGCCAGTTCATGCTCGAGGGCGGCCGTATCGGTGG
>JBDSPO010000053.1:0-5193 GCA_039930265.1 Lysobacter sp.
TATCTGAAGATGGCCAACGTCGGGCCATGGAAGTCGCATCGGCATTTCCTGGCGTCCGCGGCGGTGGCCATGCGCCACGTGATGGTCGACGAGGCGCGGGCGCGTCTACGTCTACGCCGTGGTGAAGGGCGCGCCACCGTGTCGCTGGACGATCCGGACAATCACACCCAGGCCCAAACCGCCTTGACGGTCACCGAATGCGAAATCAAGGTGGTCGTCGGCGATGCGGTGGAGCGGCTGGCGACCATCGAGCCGCGCATGGCCCGCGTGGTCGAGTGCCGCTATTTCGCCGGATATACCGAGGTGGAAACCGCGGACATCCTCGGGGTCACCGAGCGCACCGTGCGGCGGGACTGGATCAAGGCGCGCGCCTGGTTGCAACAGCAACTGAGCGAGCACGGCCCTCGTGCGTCCGATCCGGTGGCTGACGCGACGGCAGCACTTTGACCCACCGCGCGGGCCGACACCCCCGCGCAGGTTGCACGACGCGCAGGTTGCACGACCGGCTCCGCTCAGTCCGCCCACTGCTGTTCCAGCGTATCCAGCTGCGCAAGATAAGGGGCGCCCCCGCTGCCCAATCCGTTCAGGCGCTGGCGCGCGAGCAACAGGGCGGCGCTCGATTGCTGCAGGCGGCCTTCCGCGCGCTCCACCCGGGCGCGGGAAATTTCCAGCATCGCGGCGAACAGGTGGCCGGCGCCGAAGGTATCGATGACCAGCGGCGCCAACTGATCAAGCTGGGCACGGGCCTGCGCGGCCTGGTTGCTGCCGACCAGCGCATCCACCAGACCCAGACTCGCGGCCAGCGTAATCGTCCCGGTCGCGCCCCCCGCGTGCTCGTCGCCCATCACAACGGCCTCGCGCAGCAGCGGAATCGCCTCGTCATGGCGGTCCAGCTGGACCAGGGTCTTGCCAAGGTTGTTCATCAGCGCCGCCAGTGCCGCTGACGGCCCGTACAGCTTTCGGCGCAGTTCCAGTGCACGGAAGAAGATCTCTGCCGCCTCATCACGCCGTCCCGACTGCACAGCCGCGCCCGCCCAGTTGTTCAGGGTGTTGAGGGCGTCGGAGCTCGTCTCCTGACCGATCGCCTCCCAGATCGAATGGGCCTGCTTGAGTTGCGTGGTGGCGTCGTCCAGACGCCCGATCTGAAAGTAGGCAAGGCCCAGGTTGTTGATCAACACGGCGGTCTCGCGGTGCTCGGGTCCCGAGATGTGGACGCGCTGCGGCAACGCTTCTTCCAGCGTGCGCAGCGCGACGTCCGGCGTCCCCTCCGCGCGCTCGATCTGCGATTGCAGCAGCCGGCTGTCCAGCAACTCCGAGCGGAACCGCTCGGGGTGCGCGAGCCAGAACGTCTGGGCCTGATCGAGCAGATCGCGCGCCTGGGCGGTCTGGCTCTCGCGGAAACTGACCTGGGCCAAATCGTGCATCGCCATGGCCCGCACGTGCTCCGCCACGCCGGCGTCATCGCGCAGCAATCGCACCAGCAGCGGCCGCGCGCCGGTGTAGTCGTTGATCTGGAAGTAGAACTCCGCCAGCGCCAGGGCAACGTTCGCGTAGCTTTCCGGGTCGTTCGCAAACTCCTGGTGGACCCGCTCGGCGGAGCGGTCCAGGACCGACTTGGCGGTCACCTCGTCGTGTTCCTGGGTGCCGCTCGCGGCACGGAACATCAGCATCAGGTACTGGCGCACGGCGTCGTTGCGCACCGCCTCGCGGCGCGCATGGTCACGTTCGATCGTCGTCTGGTGGCCTTGCCAGGCGACCCCGGCCAGACCCAGCACCAGGCTGGCAAAGGCGGCAGCCGCGAGCGCATAAGCGGCGCGATGGCGCCTGATACGGCAGCCGAGCCGATAGCGCAACGTCGATTTGCGGGCGCTGACAGGGTGCTGATCACGGTATGCGCGCAGGTCGGATGCCAGCTCCTCGACTGTGCGGTAGCGCTGGCTGGGATCGGTCTGCATGGCCTTCAGCACGATCGCATCCAGATCGCCGCGCAACGTCTGGCGCAACACTCCCCCTGCCTGCGTGCTCGGTGGCGGCGCGGTGTCGATCGCCAGCCGCTCCAGCGCGCGGATCTGCGCGGCGCCGGTCAGTTGCCACGGCAGTTTGCCCACCAGCAACTCGTACAGGATCACGCCCAGCGCATAGACGTCGGTGGCGGTCGAGATGGGCGCCCCGGTGAGTTGCTCGGGGGCGCAGTAATCGGGTGAGGCGTGCAGGGATGGCGACGCGTCGCTGTCGTCTGCCCGTGCGGTGCCAAGGTGTTTGGCGATGCCGAAATCGAGCAGCTTCAGTTGCCCATCGGTCGACACCAGCATGTTCGCCGGCTTGAGATCGCGATGGATCACCAGATGCTGGTGGGCGTAGCCCACCGCGTCGCAGGCCTGCAGGACCAGTTCCAGCTTGCGTGCCAGTGTGAGGTCGGGCACCTGGGTGAGCGGCACTCCCTCGATGTACTCCATCACCGCGAACGGGAGCCCGTTGTACTCGCCGCCATCCAGCAGGTGGGCAATACCGCGATGTTCCAGCCGGGCCAGGATCCGTCGCTCGGCGACGAACAGGGCGCGATCCTCGTCCGATTGCATCCGCATCAACAGCTTGAGCGCCGCGCGCTGTTCAAAGTCCGCGCCCACGCGGTGGGCCATGTACACCTCGCCCATGCCCCCGCGGCCAAGCAGGCTGTCGATCTTCCAGTGACCCACCGCCATACCCGGAGGCAGCAGCGGCGGCAGCGGGGAGGGAAGCGCGGCGCCATCGACGGTCTGCGTGTCGGCCGCGTGCAACAGGGCCTCCACCTCGGCACGGATTGAAGCGTCGGGTTCGCGCGCGATCAGCACGCCGGCGCGTGTCTGCGCCGGGAGTTCGACTATGAGATCGAACAGCTCCCACACCCGTTGCAACCGATTGGCATCCTGCATGAACTGCGTCCCCGTGACCCGGATGGGGCAGCTGCCATTGACGCCTGCCCCCTGGCCTGCCGTCCGAACTCCCCCGAGTGCACCCGATCATAGCCAAAGCGCGCCGCGAGTCACTTCCTGCGCCCTGACCCGGCCGTCATTCACTGCCGCGCGCAGCTGATAAAGTCGGATCTTGCAGGCAACCGGGAATCCACGTGGAAGCAGCGGGAAACATTGCCGGGGTGGACGACGGGAAAGTCGGGATCGACGCGTCGCTGGTGGAAGCCCTGCGGGCGAAGGGGCGCCTGAAAGACGCCGATCTTGCGCGCGCGCGGCGCCTGCACGCCGAGTCAGGGGGCAGCCTGCTGGGTCTGCTGGCCCGGCTGGGACTGGTCTCCGAACGCGATCACGCCGAGACCGTCGCCGAGGTGCTGGCGTTGCCGCTGGTCAGCGTCAAGGATGCGCCGGAGCTGCCGCCGGAGGGCGTGTTGCTGACCACCAAATTCATGAAGCAGTTCGCGATCTGCCCGGTGGCGGAAACCGGGGAGACGGTCGATGTGCTTGCCGCCGACCCGCAGGACGCCTACACCCTGGATGCGGTGCGACTGGCCACCGGCCGGCAGGTGCGCGCCAGTGTCGCATTGCGCTCGGAGATCGATGAGTTGATCGAGCGCTGGCACGGCCAGGGCCGCAGCGCGATGGGCACCATCATCGAGACGGCCGAAGGCGAGGCCGGCGGCGATCTGGACGATGTCGAGCACCTGCGCGATCTCGCGTCCGAGGCGCCGGTGATCCGCCTGGTCAATCTGGTGATCCAGCGCGCGGTGGAACTGCGCGCTTCCGACATCCATATCGAGCCGTTCGAGAACCGGCTGAAGGTGCGCTACCGCGTCGACGGGGTGTTGATCGACGGCGAGAGCCCGCCGGTCAACCTGACCGCCGCGGTGATCAGCCGGATCAAGATCATGGCCAAGCTCAATATCGCCGAGCGACGCCTGCCGCAGGATGGGCGGATCATGCTGCGCGTCCAGGGCAAGGAGCTGGACCTGCGCGTGAGCACCGTGCCGACCGCGCACGGCGAGTCGGTTGTCATGCGTCTGCTGGACCGCGAGTCGGTGGTGCTGGATTTCCACCGGCTGGGCTTCACCGACGAGTTCCTTCCGCAGTTCGAGCATGTGCTGCAGCAGCCGCACGGGATCCTGCTGGTGACCGGTCCGACCGGCTCGGGCAAGACCACCACGCTGTACACCGCGCTGAGCAAACTCAATACGCCGGACGTGAAGATCATCACCGTCGAGGATCCGGTCGAGTACCAGATCGAGGGCATCAACCAGATCCAGGCCAAGCCACAGATCGGGCTGGATTTCTCGCATGCGCTGCGCTCCATCGTGCGTCAGGATCCGGACATCATCATGATCGGCGAGATGCGCGATCTGGAGACCGCACGCATCGCGATCCAGTCCGCGCTGACCGGGCACCTGGTGCTGAGCACGCTGCACACCAACAACGCGGCCGGCGGCATCACCCGGCTGCTGGACATGGGGGTGGAGGACTACCTGCTGACCTCGACCATCAACGGCATCCTCGCCCAGCGGCTGGTGCGGCGGCTGGAGCCGACCCATGCCGAACGCTATCGCGCCACACCAGAGGAGATCGAGCGCTTCGAGCTGCGCCGTCACCAGCCCGAAGGCGAGATCCTGCTGTATCGCCCGAAGCCTTCGGCGCTGGCGCCGACCGGCTACCAGGGGCGCACCACGATCATGGAGTTCATGGTCATCAACGACGCCCTGCGCAGCGCGGTGATGCGCCACGCCGGCATGGGCGAGATCGAGCGGATCGCCCGCGACGGCGGCATGCGCACGATGTATGAGGATGGCATCCTCAAGGCGATGGGGGGGCTGACCACGATCGAGGAAGTCCTGCGGGTCACCGAGGACGCCTGAGCCGATGGGCCTCTACACCTACAAGGCAATCAACGCGCGCGGCGAGATGCTCGACGGGCAGATGGAGGCCGCCAGCGATACCGAGGTCGCGGCGCGCCTGCAGGAACAGGGCCATCTGCCGGTGGAAGCGCGCCTGGCCAGCGAGGGCAGCGGATTGCCGGCGTGGCGCACGCTGTTCAAGCCACGCCCGTTTGCCGGCGAGCGGCTGGTCCAGTTCACCCAGCAACTGGCGACCCTGCTTGGCGCGGGCCAGCCGCTGGACCGCGCGCTGACCATCCTGCTGGAGCTGCCCGAGGATGAGGCGGCGCGGCGGGTGGTCAGCGACGTGCGCGACGCCGTTCGCGGCGGCGCGTCGCTGT
>JBDSPO010000054.1:0-9208 GCA_039930265.1 Lysobacter sp.
AATACCTAGGACGCGGGCGTGACTCATGGGACTGGGCTCCGGAAAACGCTGAAGTGACGGTCGGTGAATGCCCGTCTAACCGTCGAATTATCATCGGCGCAGGGGATGGGGTCAACGCGGAGGCGGGATATGGCGGGATTCCGGCCATGCGTGACCGCAATCACGACGCGGGTCGGCAGGCCGTTGCGCGCGTCGGCCCGCCGACCGTGCGATCCTAGCGCGATGGCCAATCCCCTCATTCGCGCCCAGTACCTGCTGGCGGCGCACACCCCGCAACAACTGCCGCCCGATGGCGGCTTCGAGGTCGCCTTCGCCGGCCGCTCCAATGCCGGCAAGTCGAGCGCCCTGAATGCGATCTGCCAGCAGAACGCGCTGGCGCGGGTGTCCAAGACCCCGGGACGCACCCAGCAGCTGGTATTTTTCGAGCTCCCGCCCACCACCGACCGCTTTCTGGTGGATCTGCCCGGCTACGGCTACGCGAAAGTGCCCAAGGACCTGCAGGCACACTGGCAGGCGTTCCTGGATCGCTATTTCCGTACCCGCGAGGCGCTCAAGGGCCTGGTGGTGGTGATGGACATCCGGCACCCGCTGAAGGAATACGACAAGCAGATGCTCGGCTACGCGGTGAGCCGCGGCCTGCCGGCGCACGCGATCCTGACCAAGGCCGACAAGCTCAGCCGTGGCGCGCAGGGCACTGCCTTGCTGGAAGTGCGCAAGGCGCTGAAGGCCGATCATGGCGATGCGGTCAGCGCGCAGCTGTTTTCCGGCGAATCCAAGCTCGGTGTTGACGAGGCCCGCCGCGTTATCGAGGGTTGGCTGGAGCTGTAATCCCGTGGGCATGGACTGGCGTGTACGGGGCATCGCCCTTGCAAAGCGGGCCATATCCCCGACATTGCCATTGCCAGCCCCATAGATCCCATCACGAGGTGTGCGTGTCCGGTCCCAGTCACGTTGAAGAAGTCCTGATCGAGTCCCGCGGCCAGCTGGTCGATTACCTCAGCTCGGGTGTGCGCACGCCCGACGACTGGAAAATCGGCACCGAGCACGAGAAGTTCGGCTTCCATCTCGATGACCTGCGGCCGCCGACGTTTGACGGTGAGCGCGGCATCGAGGCGCTGTTGAAGGGCCTGATGCAGTTCGGCTGGGCCCCGGTGGAGGAGCACGGCCGCGTGATCGCGCTGACCCGCGACGGTGCCTCCGTGTCGCTGGAGCCGGCCGGTCAGCTGGAGCTTTCCGGCGCCCCGCTGGCGACCCTGCACGAGACCTGCCGCGAGGCATCAGCGCACCTGCGCGAAGTGCGTGCAGTGGCCGAGCCGATGGGACTGGGCTTCCTGGGCATGGGCTTCCAGCCCAAGTGGCGCCGCGACGAGATGCCATGGATGCCGAAGGGTCGCTACAAGATCATGCGCGAGTACATGCCCAAGGTCGGCACGCTCGGGCTGGACATGATGACGCGCACCTGCACGGTGCAGGTCAACCTGGATGTCGCCTCCGAGGCCGACATGGTGAAGAAGTTTCGCGTGTCGCTGGCGTTGCAGTCGATTGCGACCGCGCTGTTTGCCGATTCGCCGTTCACCGAGGGCAAGCCCAACGGCTTCCTCTCCTACCGTTCGCACATCTGGACGGACACCGACAACGACCGCAGCGGCCTGCTGGATTTCGTCTTCGAGGACGGCTTCGGCTATGAGCGCTATGTCGATTACCTGCTCGACGTGCCGATGTACTTCATCTACCGCGACGGGGAGTACATCGACGCCTCCGGGCAATCCTTCCGCGACTACATGAAGGGCACGCTGCCGGCGCGCCCGGGCCAGCTGCCGACCCTGCAGGATTGGGCGGACCACACCACCACGGCGTTCCCCGAGGTGCGGTTGAAGAAGTATCTGGAGATGCGCGGCGCCGACACCGGGCCGTGGAACCGCATCTGCGCCCTGCCTGCGTTCTGGACGGGTCTGCTGTACGACGCCACCGCGCTGGACGCAGCCTGGGACCTGGTCAAGGACTTCACGGTCGAGGAGCTGCACGCGCTCCGCAACGGCGTGCCCCGTCACGCCTTCAAGCTGCCGTTCCGCAACGGCACGGTGCTCGATGTGGCCCGTCAGGCGTTGCAGATCTCCGCCCATGGTCTGGCCCGCCGCGCCCGACGCAACGAGGCGGGCGAGGACGAGACGATGTTCCTGGCACCGTTGATGGAACTGGTCGAGGCGGGAGAGACGCCGGCCGAGCGGAAACTGGCGCTGTACCACGGCGAGTGGGGCGGCAACGTCGATCCGGTATTCCGCGAGTTTGCCTACTGATTCGGTTTGTTTTTTGCCCCGACGGCAAAATGATGCAGCGCAACAACGCGCGCTGCGCTACCGTTGGTGAATGAGCAAAATCACCGACACCACCGATGACCCACTGCGCACCGTCGAGTTCGCTCCGGTTGACACGCTGCTGCGCGACGATGTGAAGTTGCTCGGCACGTTGGTCGGCGAGATCCTTGCCGAGCAACGCGGCGCGGGATTCCTGGCCGAAGTCGAGCGCCTGCGCCGGGCGGCCATCCGGCGCCGCGAGAACGACCAGCCGGTGACCGAGCTGGCCAGCGCGCTCGCCGGCCACGAGCTGCAGACCGCCAGCGATCTGGGGCGGGCTTTCTCGACCTATTTCCAGGCGGTCAATCTGGCCGAGCGGGTGCACCGCATCCGCCGTCGTCGCGACCACGAACGCGCCGAGCATGGCGCCCAGCCCGGAGGCCTGCACGATGTGGTCGGCGCATTGGCGGCGCAAGGGGTGCAGGCGTCCGAGCTGGCCGAGCTGCTGCCGCGTCTGCGCATCGAACCGGTGTTCACGGCCCACCCCACCGAGGCGGTGCGGCGCGTGCTGCTGCACAAGGAGCGCCAGATCGTCCGCAGTCTGGTCAACGACATCGACCGCAACCGCACGCCGGCGGAGCGACGCGCCGACCACGGCCGCATCCGCATGGCCCTGACCGCCAGCTGGCAGACCGTCGAGGCGCCGGCAGCCAAACCCAGCGTCGCCGATGAGTTCGAGCATGTCGGTTTCTATCTTTCAGAAGTGCTGTACCGGGTGATCCCGGTGTTCTTCGAGACCTTCGAAGCCGCGTTGCGCCAGCACTATGGCGCGGATCTGACGCTGCCCGACGTGCTGGGCTTCGGCAGCTGGGTCGGCGGCGACATGGACGGCAACCCGGCGGTTGGCGCGGACACCATCGCGGCGACGCTGGCGGGGCAACGTGCGCTGGTTTTGGCTGCGTATCGCCGCGACATCGACCGTCTGGCCGATCTGCTCAGCCAGTCGCTGAGCCGGGTGGCGGTCAGCGATGCGGTGCTCGAGCGCGTCGCAGCGTATCGCCAGTTGCTGCCCCAGACGGCCGCGGAGCTGCACCCGCGCCACGCCGACATGCCCTATCGCAATCTGTTGATGCTGATGGCGGCGCGCCTGCGCGCGACCAGCCAGGACCAGCCCGAGAGCTACCCCGATGCGGCGGGCTTTGTTGCCGACATCGAATGCATCCACGCCAGCCTGATGGCGAACCGCGGCGAGTACGCCGGTGATTTCGTGCTGCGCCGCCTGTTGCGCCGCGCGCGCTGCTTCGGCTTCCACCTCGCCAGCCTGGACCTGCGTCAGGACTCGTCGGTGCACGACATCGCCCTGACCGCGTTGTTGGCCGATCCGCAATGGGCCTCGCGCAGCGCGGACGAGCGTGCCGATCGCCTGCACGCAATGATGGCCGGCGAGCTGCTGCCGGCGGACGCCGGTGCCCCTGACGCGGTGCGCACGCTGGAGGTCTTCCGCGCCGTCGCGCGTTTGCGGCCGCGCTACGGCGAGCGGGTGTTCGGCCCGTACATCATCAGCATGAGCCGCAGCGCGGCCGACGCGCTGGCGGTGCTCGCACTGGCCCGCGTCGCCGGCTGTGTGGAGGCTGCGGGCGATGGCGATGGCACGGACGTCGGGGCGGTGGTGCCGCTGGATGTTGCGCCGTTGTTCGAGACCGTTGCCGATCTGCAGGCGGCAGGCGCCACGATGCGCGCCCTGTTCGACGACCCGGTCTACCGCGCCCACTTGGCCGCGCGCGGCAACCGCCAGCTGGTGATGCTGGGGTATTCGGACAGCGCCAAGGATGGCGGTCTCATCGCGTCGCGCTGGGCGCTGCAGCAGACCCAGGTGGCGCTGACGGCATTGGCACGCGAAAGCGGCGTACGGATCGTGTTCTTCCATGGCCGGGGTGGCTCGGCCAGTCGCGGTGGCAGCAAGACCGAGCGGGCGGTGATCGCGGCGCCGCGTGGCTCGGTGGATGGCGTGCTGCGCCTGACCGAACAGGGCGAGGTGATCCACCGCAAGTACGGTACCCGCGCGATCGCGCTGCGCAACCTGGAGCAGGCGACTGGCGCGGTCCTGCGCGCCACGCTGCGCCCGCGTCCACTGGAACCGCGCGCGCCGCGCTGGCGTGCGCTCGCCGCGGAGCTCGCCCAGGACTCCAGCGTCCATTACCGCGCGCTGGTGCACGAGCACCCGGATTTCTCCGCGTATTTCCGGACTGCTACCCCGATTGATGTGATCGAGCGCTTGCGCATCGGCTCGCGGCCGGCCAAGCGCATCGGCAGCGGCGGGGTGGAATCGCTGCGGGCGATCCCGTGGGTTTTCTCCTGGTCGCAGAACCGCTCCGGGCTGACGGCGTGGTACGGCGTCGGCACTGCGCTGGAGCGGGGGCTGGAGCGGCACGGCCGCGAGGCGTACGCGGAACTGGCGCGCGATTGGCCGTTTTTCGGCACCCTCATCGATGACGTGGAAATGGTCCTGGCCAAATCGGACCTGGGCATCTTCGAGTGCTATTCACGGCTCGCCGAGGACACCCCGTCGGCGTCAGGGCAGCCCAACCTGCACGCGCAGATGCACCCCGGGATCGTCGCCGAGTTCCATCGCACCCGCGATGCGCTGCTGGTGATCAAGGGCACCGACGAACTGCTGGCAGGCGACCGGCGCCTGCAGCAGTCAATCCGGCTGCGCAATCCCTACGTGGATCCGATCAGCCTGCTGCAGGTCGATCTCTTGCAGCGCTGGCGTGCCGGCGACCGCAGCGACGACGCGCTGTTGCAGGTGCTGATGGCGACCGTCAACGGCATTGCCGCCGGCATCCAGAACACCGGCTGAGTTGGCGCGATTCAAGCGGCCCGCTCAGCGCGCCGCTTGAATCGCCAGCCCGCGGGAAACCGGGCCGACGGCATGCAATCAACGGGTGCGCGCCGCGCGGATCTGCGCGTCCACCGCGGCGATGGCGGACAGGTTGACCACCCGGCGCGAAGTGGAGTCGTTGGTCAGGATGTGCGCCGGCTTGTCCAGGCCCATCAGGATCGGGCCAATGGCGACACCGTCGGTGGCGACCCGGAACATGTTGTAGGTGATGTTGGCCGCGTCCAGGTTGGGCAGCACGAACAGGTTGGCGCGCCCGTGCAAGGTCGTATTGGGGAAGATGCGTTTGCGCAGCGCCTCGTTCCACGCGGTGTCGGCCATCATCTCGCCGTCCACTTCCAGCTTCGGCGCACGCGCACTCAGGATTTCGCGAACCCGGCGCATCTTCGCCGCCGAGGGGTTGTCATGGCTGCCGAAGTTGGAGTGTGAGAGCAGCGCGACCTTTGGCTCCACGCCAAACAGACGCAGCCGGTAGCTGGCCTGCATCGTCGCCTCGGCGATCTGCTCCGCGCTGGGGTCCAGCTGGACGTGGGTGTCCAGGAAGAACCACGCGCCGGCATCGTTGATCACCCCGGTCATCGCCGAGGTCCCGGTGATGCCGCGGTCGAAGTTGAACACGCTGCGCAGGTAGCCAAGCTTCTTGTTGAAGCGCCCGACGACGCCGCAGATCATCGCGTCGGCCTCGCCGCGCTCCACCATCAGCGCCGCAATCAGGGTCGGACGCGATCGGATCAGGGCTTTGGCCGCCTCGATGGTCACGCCGCGACGCTCGGTCAGGGCGTGGTAGTGCTGCCAATACTCATGGAAGCGCGGGTCGTCATGGATGTTGGTCAGTTCGAAATCGACCCCCTGGCGCATGCGCAGGCCGAGCCGCTCGATGCGGTGCTGGATGACGTCCGGGCGACCGACCAGGATCGGCGTCGCCAGCCCCTCGTCGATGACCGTCTGCACGGCACGCAGGACGACTTCCTCCTCGGCCTCGGCGTAGACGATGCGCTTGCGGTCCCGGCGGGCGCGGTCATACACCGGCTTCATCATCAGGCCGGTGCGGTGGACAAACTGCGCCAGCTGCTCCTCATACACCGCCATGTCGGCGATCGGCCGTGACGCCACACCGGACTCCATCGCCGCACGCGCGACGGCCGAGGACACCATCACCATCAGGCGCGGGTCGAACGGGCGCGGGATCAGATATTCCGGCCCGAACGTCGGTACATCGCCGCCGTAGGCCGTGGCCAGGTCACCGGCTTCCAGCCGCGCCATCTGGGCGATCGCGTGCACGCAGGCGAGCTTCATCG
Organism: Lysobacter sp.; assembly: GCA_039930265.1. Lineage (GTDB taxonomy): Bacteria > Pseudomonadota > Gammaproteobacteria > Xanthomonadales > Xanthomonadaceae > Novilysobacter. The sequence continues at coordinate 6,492 of JBDSPO010000054.1, forward strand.
CCTCGTTGATCACCGTGGCGCCCACGTCCAGCGCACCGCGGAAGATGTACGGGAAACAGACCGCGTTGTTGACCTGGTTGGGGTAGTCCGAGCGGCCGGTGGCGATCACCGCGTCCGGGCGCACCGCCTTGGCGGCGTCCGGCAGGATCTCCGGGTACGGGTTGGCAAGGGCCAGGATGACCGGGCGCTCCGCCATCGTGATCACCATCTCCGGGGTCAGGATGCCGCCGGCGGACAGCCCGAGGAACACGTCCGCACCGTCCACGATCTGGGCCAGCGCGCGCAGCGGCGTATCGCGCGCGTAGCGGGCCTTCTCGACATCCATATCGTCGCGTCCGGTATAGAGCACGCCGTCACGGTCGAACGCCAGGATGTTCTCCGGTCGCGCGCCCAGCGCCACCAGCATGTCCAGGCAGGCGATGCCCGCCGCGCCGACACCCGTGGTGGCGATGCGCACGTCTTCAATCCGCTTGCCGACCACTTCCAGGGCGTTGATCACCGCCGCGCCGACGATGATTGCGGTGCCGTGCTGGTCGTCGTGGAAGACCGGGATGTTCATCCGCTCGCGCAGCTTGCGCTCCACGATGAAGCACTCCGGGGCCTTGATGTCTTCCAGGTTGATGCCGCCGAAGGTCGGCTCCATCGCCGCGATCATGTCGACCAGCTTGTCGGGATCGCGCTCGTCCAGCTCGATGTCGAACACATCGATACCGGCGAACTTCTGGAACAGCACACCCTTGCCTTCCATCACGGGCTTGCCGGCCAGCGGGCCGATATCGCCCAGGCCCAGCACCGCGGTGCCGTTGGTGATCACCCCGACCAGGTTGCCGCGGGCGGTGTAGTCGCGCGCCGTGTTGGGGTCGGCGACGATCGCTTCGCATGCGTAGGCCACGCCCGGCGAGTAGGCCAGGGCGAGATCGCGCTGGGTCACCATCGCCTTGGTCGGCGTCACCCGGATCTTCCCGGGCGGGTTCTGGCTGTGGTAGTCGAGGGCGGCTTGCTTGAAATCGTCGTTGGAGGACATTTTGGAGGCGAGGCGGAAGAGACCATCGATTCTAGCCGTGTTACACCTTGTGCCAACCATCGGCACTTGCCCGGGCCCGCGCATGCGGGCCTGATCACCTTTCGCAACCAGGGAATCATCCAATTGCTTCAGCTTGACGCGGTGGAAACCGTCGCCTTGGGCGGCCTCGCTTTACTGGGTGGTTACGCGCTTTGCCGCGCGGTGCCGTTGTTCCGCCGCTACAACCTGCCCGAGCCGGTGGTGGGCGGGTTGGTGGTCGCGCTGATCGTGCTGTTTGCGCATGGCCAGGGCCGGACCCTGTTTGAACTGGACACCTCGCTGCAGACGCCGCTGATGGTGGCCTTCTTCACCACGCTGGGGGTCAACGCGAGCCTGGCGCTGCTGCGGGTCAGCGGACGCCAAGTCGGGATATTCCTGGCGCTGGCGACGGGCTTCGTGGTCGTGCAAAACCTCGTGGGTATCGGGGTGGCATCGATGTTCGGCCTGCATCCGCTGTTCGGCGTGCTGGTCGGATCGGCCACGATGGCGGGCGGCCCTGCCACCGGACTGGCGTTCGCGCCCTTGTTCGAACAGGCCGGATTGGCGGGAGCCGAATCGATCGCCATCACCTCGGCCATGGCGGGCATCGTCTGCGGTGGGCTGGTGGGTGGGCCGGTGGTGACGGTGATGATCCGGCGCTGGCATCTGAAAACGCCCGGCGGCCATCCCACCGACGTGCCTGACATCACCGAGGCCATTGTCGACCCGCCGCAGAGCGACAGTCACCGCGAGTTCGGCGCGCTCAAGAGCATCATCTTCATCCTCGTGGCGATGTGGCTGGGAGGCTGGATCGGCAAGGGCTTCCAGGCGCTCGGCCTGACCCTGCCGGCCTATATCGGCGCAATGCTGGTGGGCGCGGCGGTGCGCAACATCGACGATGTGACCGGCTGGATTGGACTGCCGCTGCGTACCATCGACCTGATCGGCAACATCTGCCTGGCGTTGTTCCTCGCCGTGGCGCTTATGAACCTCAAACTGTGGGAGCTGGCCGGCATGGCGCTGCCGCTGGCGGTCAACATGGCGCTGCAGGTGGGGATCGTGGTGGGGTTCTGCGTGTTCGTCTATCGATCCATGGGCAAGGACTACGACGCCGCGGTGATGAGCGGCGGGTTTATCGGGTTCATGCTCGGCACCACCGCCAACGCGATGGCGGTGATGCGCACCCTGGTGCAGCGTTATGGCATCGCCCCGCGGGCGTTCCTGGTGGCACCGCTGGTGGGGGCGTTCTTCATTGACTTCAGCAACGCGCTGATCATCACCGGATTCATGAACTTCCTGCGCTGACTCTGGCGGCAGTTCCCGCGCTTGCAGCTCAGGCGCCGTCCGGCACCAGGTGCGGCGCTACCATTGCCGGATGACGAGCATGCACGCTGCAGGTACCGACAACCCCTACACGGCGCGCAGGGCCGATAGGGCAGGCAGCGACGAGGTCGTGGATGTCACCGTCGTCGGCGCGGGCGTGATCGGCATTGCGACGGCCTACGCGGCGGCCCGGCAGGGTTTGTCCGTCCGCGTCATTGACCGCAACAGCGGCCCGGCGATGGGCGCATCGTTCGCCAACGGTGCACAGCTCAGCTACGCCTACACCGAGGCGATGGCCAGCCCCGCGCTGTGGCGAAAGCTGCCCGCGATCGCGCTGGGACTGGACCGGGCG
>JBDSPO010000055.1:0-6144 GCA_039930265.1 Lysobacter sp.
GTGTTGACGATCACGCCGCGCTCGCCGTCGGTGCCCGGCTCGTTGTGCTGCATCAGCTCGGCGGCGGCCTTGGCCACGTTGAAGCTGCCGACCAGGTTGACCATCACGGTGGTCTGGAAGCGCGACAGCGGCATCGCGCCGTCCTTGCCCAGCACGCGGCCGGCGCCGAGGATGCCGGCGCAGTTGACGGCCACATTGAGGCCGCCAAGGAAGTCGCGCGCACTGGCGACGTTGGCTACCACCGTCGCCTCGTCGGAGACGTCGGTGGCGAAGAAACGCGCATGCGTCGCGCCCAGTTCGGCGACCGCTTCGGCGCCCTTGTCGGCGTTGACGTCGAACAAGGCCACCTTGCCACCGTTGGCCACCAGATGGCGGGCGACGGCCAGGCCGAGGCCGGAGACGCCGCCGGTGACGATGGCGCGGGTATCGGAAAGCTGCATGGGGGAATCCTGCGGACGAAAGTCCCCGATTCTAGGGCATCCCAACGGGGACAACGCCCAGATGCCTCCGGCCAGGCGCACTCCCGATAGTCGTGGCCGCTAGGACGACAGCGCGCGGCCGACTTTGCTGCCGGTCTGCCGGCCCAGCAAGGTGGCCAGCCACCGCCCCGTCTCCGCGAGTTGCGGCAGGTCGATGCCGGTGTGGACGCCCAGACCGTGCAGCATATAGACCACGTCCTCGCTGGCGACGTTGCCACTGGCGCCGCGGGCATACGGGCAACCGCCGACCCCGGCGACGGCGGCATCCACCACCGCGACGCCTTCTTCCAGACACGCCAGGACGTTCGCCAGCGCCTGCCCGTAGGTGTCGTGAAAATGCACGGCCAGCGCGTCCATCGGCACCTCGGCGGCAACCGCGCGCAGCATCGTTCGCGCCTTGCCGGGCGTGCCCACGCCAATGGTGTCGCCCAAGGAGACCTCGTAGCAGCCCATCGCGTGCAGTGCGCGGGACACCCGCACGACGTCCGCCACCGGGACATCGCCCTGATAGGGGCAACCGAGCACCGTGGACACGTAGCCGCGGACCCTGATGCCGTCCTCGCGGGCGCGGGCCAGCACCGGCTCGAACCGGGCCAGCGACTCGGCAATGGAGGCGTTGATGTTCTTCTGGTTGAACGCTTCGGAGGCGGCGGTGAACACCGCGATCTCCTCCACTCCCACGGCCAGTGCGCGCTCGTACCCGCGCTCGTTGGGCACCAGCACCGGGTAGTGCACGCCAGGCTTGCGGGCGATCCCGGCAAAGACCTCGGCCGCGTCGGCCAACTGCGGCACCCACTTGGGGCTGACGAAACTGGTGGCCTCGATGCTCTGCAGGCCCGTCGCGGCCAGACGGTCAATCAGCGCGATCTTGTCGGCGGTGGCGATGATCGCCTGCTCGTTCTGCAGCCCGTCGCGGGCGCCGACCTCGACGATGCGCACCGCCGGCTTCATGCCACCGGCTCCAGCGCGACCAGGACCGCGTCGGCTTCGACAAAGTCGCCCGTGGCAGCGCGCACCTCGGCAACGGTGCCATCGCGCGGCGCCTTCAGGCTCAACTCCATCTTCATCGCCTCGATCACCAACACTTCCTGACCCTCCACCACGGCGTCGCCGGCCGCCGCGCGGACCACAACCACGCGTCCGGGCATCGGTGCCACGACATTGTCGGCCGCGGCGCCGGCACCGGCCGCCTCGTGCTGGTACAGCGCCAGTGGCTGCAGGCGCAGGCGCTGGGTGCCGTCGTGCACGACGATGTTCGCTTCCGCGTCCAGCACCTCGAAGCGGCGGGCGCGGTCGCCGATCCGCAGACTCAGTGCGCTGCAGTGGCGGCGAGCCCCGCTGATCCGGTGACTTTCACCGTTGTGTTCGATGCGGTAGTCGCCATCGCTGCCGCTGGCATGCACCTCGATGCGCTGCTCGCCATGCCCGAACGCCAGGCTGCGGCGGCTGCCGTGGCCCAGACGCCAGCCGTCGGCGATCGCCCACGGCGAGTCCGGATCGGCCGAGGTGCTGGCGCGCTGCCGACCGTCGGCTTCCTGTGCGAGCAGCCGGGTGGCCGTGGCGGCCAGCAGCAGGTCGGTGTCGATGCTGCCCGCGGGCGGCATGAACTCTTCCAGATGGCGATCCAGATAACCGGTATCGATGCTGCCCTCGACCACGCTCGGGTGGCGGACCAACCGCTCCAGAAATGCGATGTTGGATTTGGGTCCGGTGATCTCGCAGCGCGACAGCGCATCGCGCAGGCGGGCGAGGGCGCGCGGGCGGTCGCGGTCATGCACGATGAGTTTGGCGATCATCGGATCGTAGAAGATCGTCACCGTATCGCCTTCGACCACGCCCGAATCCACCCGCACGTGCGCATCGGCCGCTGGGAGGCGCAGGCGGTCCAGCCGACCCGAGCCCGGCAGGAAGCCGGCTTCCGGATCCTCTGCGTACAGACGCACCTCGATGGCATGTCCACTGCGGCCGATATCCGCCTGCGCCAACGGCAGCGGATGGCCCGCGGCCACCTGCAGCTGCCACGCCACCAGATCCAGCCCGGTGACCATCTCGGTGACCGGATGCTCGACCTGCAGGCGGGTATTGATCTCCATGAAGTAGAAGCCGCCCGTCTGGTCGACGATGAACTCCACCGTCCCGGCGTTGACGTACTGGATCGCCTTGGCGGCGAGCACGGCGGCGGCGCCCATCTGCTCGCGCAGTTCGGGGGTCAGGAACGGCGAGGGCGATTCCTCCAGCACCTTCTGGTAGCGGCGCTGGGCCGAGCATTCACGCTCGTTGAGGTGGATCGCGCCGCCGAAGTCATCGCCGAAGACCTGGATTTCGATATGGCGCGGCTTCTCGACGTAGCGCTCCAGCAGCACCCGGTCGCGACCGAAAGCGTTCTTCGCCTCGCGCTGGCAGGACGCCAGATTGGCCGCGAACCCGCCCGACTCGCGCACGATGCGCATGCCTTTGCCGCCGCCGCCGTGGGCGGCCTTGATCATCAGCGGATAGCCGATCCGGTCGGCCTCGGCGTGCAGGTGCCCGGGGTCCTGGTTCTCGCCGGTGTAGCCCGGCACCACCGGGACGCCCGCCGCGGCCATCAAATCCTTGGCGCCGGCCTTGCTTCCCATTTTGCGCATCGAAACGGCCTTGGGGCCGATGAAGGCGATCCCGGCAGCCTCCACGGCTTCGGCGAAGTCGGCGTTTTCCGACAGGAAACCGTAACCGGGATGGATCGCCTGGGCACCGGTGCGCAGGGCGACGTCGATGATCGCCTCACCGCGCAGGTAGCTCTCCGGCGGGATCGGACCACCGATGCAATACGCCTCGTCGGCCTGGCGCACGTGCTGCGCATCGGCATCGGCGGTTGAATACACCGCCACGGTGCGGATACCCAGCTCGCGGCAGGTGCGGATCACCCGGCAGGCTATTTCCCCGCGGTTGGCAATCAGGATCTTGGTGAACATGGCGGGTCTCATGGCGGCGGCTTGAGTGGTGGCTGGCGCACTCATGCGGACCAGCCCGGCTTGCGCTTGTCCAGGAATGCCGACAGCCCTTCCTGGCCCTCCGGCGATACCCGCAGGCGGGCGATCAGCGCCGCATTGTCGGCGTCGTGCCGGGCGCCATCGGTGTGCGATGCGACCCGGCGGATCAATGCCTTGGCCTGCGCGGCAGCCAGCGGACCGGCTTTCAGCAGCAAGGACACCTGCTGGTCAACCGCCGCGTCGAGATCGGCTTCCTCCACGACCTCGTGCAGCAGGCCCATCTTCCGCGCCTGACGGGCGCCGAAGATTTCCGCCGTCGCAAACCACCGCCGCGCCTGGCGCGTACCGATGGCGTCGATGACATAGGGCGAAATCACCGCAGGCAGCAGTCCGAGCTTGCTCTCGGTGAGTCCGAATTTCGCTTCGCGGGCGCCGATCGCGATATCGCAGCAGGCCACCAGTCCGACGCCACCGCCGAACGCTGCGCCCTGCACCCGGGCGATGGTCGGTTTGGGCAGCTCGTCCAGCGTGCGCATCAGACGGGCGAGCGCCAGCGAATCCACGCGGTTCTCCGCTTCGCTGGCCGCGGCCATCCCGCGCATCCAATGGAGGTCGGCGCCGGCGGAGAACGACGCGCCCGCGCCCTCCAGCACGACCACCCGCACGCTGTCATCAGCAGCAAGCGCGTCCAGCGCACCGGTGAGGGCGGCGATCAACATCGCGTCGAACGCGTTGTGGATCGTGGGCCGATTCATGCGCAACCGCGCCACCGGGCCCTGGCGAATATTCAGCAGCGGATTGGTCATGGGCATTCGCAGTGGTATTTAACGGACCATCATAGCGGGCGGGCCCTTGCATCGCGTCCGTAGATGCGACCGGTTCTCATTTATGCTTTAGAATTGGTCCTTGCCCGCCATGCGTTGCCACCCGATGCCCACTGTCCTGCGTTGTCTGCTGGTTGCCTTCCTGATGTCCTTCAGCCTGCACGTCCACGCGGCGGTCTCCGACGCGCAGACCGCATGGCGCCTGCTGGACTACATCGCAGTGGACTACGCGGCAGCGGTGGCCGACGGTAAGGTCGCCGACGCGAACGAGTACCGGGAGATGGTCGAGTTCTCCGCCTCCGCGCGCGAGCGGATCGAGGGGCTGCCGATGTCGGCGGCGCGGCCGCAACTGCTGACGCAGGCGGAGACGCTGCAGCAGGCGATCGCGGCGCACCGATCACCTGCAGACGTGGCGACCATCGCGCGTGGTCTGGCCGCTGCCGTGCTGGCCGCGTATCCGGTGCCGCTGGCCCCGTCGTCACCGCCGGATCTGGTGGCCGCGGCGGGGCAGTACCAGCAGCAGTGCGCCAGCTGCCACGGCACCACCGGCGCGGGCGATGGTCCGGCCAGCGTCGGTCTGGATCCGCCGGCGATCGACTTAACCGATCGCAGTCGCGCCCGCGAGCGCAGCGTGTTTGCTCTTTACCAGGTGATCGAGCAGGGCCTGGAGGGCACCAGCATGGTCAGCTACGCGCATCTGCCCGCCGATGACCGCTGGGCGCTGGCGTTCTACATCGGCCAGTTCGCCTACCCGCAATCGCTGGAGGCCGAAGGCGCGGCGCTGTGGAAGAACGACCCGGAGCTGCAAGCGGAATTCTCCGATATGGCCAGCCTCACCCAGCAGACGCCCGGCGCGTTGGTCGAGCGGATCGGGGAAGCGCCGGCGGCGGCAATCACCGCCTACCTTCGCCGCAACCCCGGCGTCGTACAGGCCCCCGCGGCGGTGGAAGGCCAGCTGGCCTTGGCCCGCAGCCGTTTGGCAGAAAGCGTGGCAGCCTACACCGCGGGTGATCACGATCAGGCGCGTGACCTCGCGCTCTCGGCCTATCTGGATGGCTTCGAGCCGGTCGAACCGCTGCTGGCCGCCCGCGATGGTGCGTTGATGGCCCGGATCGAAGCCGCGATGGGCGAACTGCGCGCGCGCATTGGCCGTTCCGCCAGCGTGGACGACGTGCGCCAGCAGGTGGAGACGGTGGACGTGTTGTTCGCCGATGCCGAGCGCGCACTGTCGCCGGAACTTGCCAGCAATGCCTCGGCCTTCATCGGTGCGTTCACCATTCTGGTGCGCGAAGGGCTGGAAGCGCTGTTGATCCTGATCGCGATGGTCGCCTTCCTGCGCAAGGCCAACCGCACCGAAGTGATGCCGTATGTGCACGGCGGCTGGATCGGCGCGCTGCTGGCGGGCGCGGGGACCTGGTACATCGCCACCTATGTGGTCGGCATCAGTGGTGCCAGCCGCGAGTTGACGGAAGGTTTCGCTGCGTTGTTTGCCGCGGTGGTGTTGTTGTTTGTCGGCATCTGGATGCATGGCAAGAGCCAGGCCGGTGCATGGCAGCGTTATATCAACGAGAAGCTGTCCCACGCGCTGTCAAAGCGCTCGGCGTGGTTCCTCTTTGTCCTCTCGTTCGTGGTCGTCTACCGCGAGGTCTTCGAGACGGTGCTGTTCTACATCGCACTGTGGAGTCAGGGCAACGGTATGGCGATCCTCGCCGGTGGCGGTCTGGGTGTCATTGTGTTGACCGGGGTCGCCACGGCCATGCTGCGCTACAGCCGTCGCCTGCCGATCGGCCAGTTCTTCGCCATCAGCTCGATGCTGATCGCCGTGGTGGCGGTGGTGCTGGCCGGCAAGGGCGTCGCGGCGCTGCAGGAGGC
>JBDSPO010000056.1:0-2640 GCA_039930265.1 Lysobacter sp.
CCGGAGCTGGCGCTGCGCTTCGACCTGACCGTGCCGCTGGCGCGGTATGTCGCCGAGCACGAGCACGATCTGACGTTTCCGTTCCGTCGCTATCAGATGCAGCGGGTCTACCGCGGCGAGCGCGCGCAGCGCGGCCGGTTCCGCGAGTTCTACCAGTGCGACATCGACGTGATCGGCAAGGACGCGCTGTCGGTGCGCTACGACGCCGAGATTCCGGCAGTGATCCATGCCGTGTTCTCCGAGCTGGCGATCGGCAAGTTCACCATCCAGCTCAACAACCGCAAGCTGCTGCGCGGATTCTTCGAAGCCCAGGGCGTGGTCGATGGTGACCTGCAGGCGCGGGTGCTGCGCGAGGTGGACAAGATCGACAAGCGCGGTCCGGACTACGTGCGCGACACATTGATCGGGCCCGATTTCGCGCTGGGCCATGCGGCGGTGGCCGAAATTCTCGCGTTCGTGCAGGTCCGCTCGACCTCGCATGCCGATGCGTCGGCACGTCTGGATGCGCTGGGCGAGGGCAACGATGCGCTGCGCGAAGGCGTCTCCGAGCTGCGCGAGGTGCTGGAGCTGGTGCGGGCGTTGGGCGTGCCCGAGTCCGACTACGCGCTCAACTTCTCCATTGCGCGCGGGCTCGATTACTACACCGGCACCGTCTACGAGACCACGCTGGACGACTACCCGCAGATCGGTTCGATCTGTTCTGGCGGCCGCTACGAGGATCTGGCGAGCCATTACAGCAAGTCGAAGTTGCCCGGCGTCGGTATCTCCATCGGCCTGACCCGGCTGTTCTGGCAACTGCGTGAGGCGGGGCTGGTGGAAACCGCCGCCAGCTCGGTGCAGGTGCTGGTGACCCAGATGGACAACGCGTCACTGCCGCAGTGCCTGGCGATCGCCAACGACCTGCGCCACGCCGGCCTGAATACCGAGGTGGTGATGGAGGCGTCCAAGCTGGCGCGTCAGTTCAAGTACGCCGACCGCGCGGGCATCCGCTTTGTGGTCGTGCTGGGCGAGGACGAGATCGCCAAGGGCACGGTCACCGTCAAGGATCTGCGACGCGCCGACCAGTTCGAGGTCGCGCGCGCGGAGTTGGCACGCACCCTCCGGGTGGAGCTGGCGCAGTCGGAGGTGCAGCCATGAAACCGGTGCGTTTGGATGGCTCCTCGCTGACCCGCGCGTGTCTGGTGGCGGTAGCCCACGGCGCGCATGTCGAATTGGCGCCGGAGCAGTTGCCGGCCGTGGCCCGCGCGGCCGACTTTCTGGCCGAACAGGTGCGCCGCGAGGAGCCCATCTACGGGGTGTCCACCGGGTTCGGCAGCAATGCCGACCGCTTGCTGGGCGGCCGCCGCGTGCGCGAGGCGCTGCCCGGCGAGGAGCCCACCGGCGAGAGCCTGCACGCGGAACTGCAGCGCAACCTGATCGTGACCCACGCCGTCTGCGTCGGCGAGCCGTTCGCCCCCGAAGTGGTGCGCGCGATGCTTTGTATCCGCATCAACACGCTGATGCGCGGGCACTCGGGGATCCGGGTGGAAACGCTGCAGGCGCTGGTGGCGATGCTCAACGCCGGCATCGTGCCCGTGGTGCCGCAGCTGGGTTCGGTCGGCGCTTCCGGCGACCTCGCCCCGCTGTCGCATCTGGCCATCGTGCTGCTCGGCGGTGGTGAAGCGTTCTATCAGGGCGAGCGCCTGAGCGGCGGCGTTGCGCTGGAGCGCGCTGGTCTCACGCCGGTGACGCTGTCCTACAAGGAAGGGCTGGCTCTCAACAACGGCACTGCGCAGATGCTGGCCTGCGGCGTACTGGCGCTGTCCAAACTGGAGGACCTGCTGGATACGGCCGACCTCGCAGCGGCGATGACCATCGACGCGTTCGCCGGACGCCTGGGCGCGTTTGCCGAGAAAGTGCATGCGCTCCGGCCGCATCCCGGTCAGGTCCAGGTTGCTGCGCATCTGCGCAAGCTGCTGGAAGGCTCCACGCTGTCGGATATTCCGTACCACCTCGTGCCCACCTTCAAGCCGTGGACGGCGCGCAGTTGGGACACGCTTGACGCGCAGGCGCTGCGTTTCGACATCGGCTGGAACTGGGTGCCGCTGGACCAGCGCCACGGGCGTGAGAAGTTCTACACCCGTTTCCGTCCGTTCAAGGGTGGCAAGAAGCACCAGCCGCAGGACAGCTACTCGCTGCGCTGCATCCCGCAGGTGCACGGCGCGGTGCGTGACGCGGTCGCGCAGGCGGCGCGGGTGCTGGACATCGAGCTCAATGCGCTGACCGACAACCCGATCATTTTCCCGGATGCCGACGCCGACCACGTCGAGCTGCAGGTGATCTCCGCCGGCCATTTCCACGGCATGCCGCTGGCGTTGGCGATGAGCTACGTCAAGGCTGCAATTCCAGTGCTGGCATCGATTTCCGAACGCCGCCTCAACAAGCTGGTGGATCCGGCCACCAACGACGGCCTGCCGGCCTTCCTGATCGGCAACGAGGACGGCACCGAGAGCGGCTTCATGATCGTGCAGTACACCGCCGCGGCGATCGTCAACGACCTCGCCACGCGCGCGCATCCGGCTTCGGTGTATTCGATCCCGACCAGCGCCAATGCCGAAGACCATGTGTCGATGGGCGCGAACGAGGGCCGGCACGTGCTGT
>JBDSPO010000057.1:0-2630 GCA_039930265.1 Lysobacter sp.
TTGGCCTTGCGACGCTGGAACGAGGCCTCGTCCTTGCACTGGGCACGGATGGCCGTCAGCAGGCCGGACTTGTCGGCCAGCTCGCGCACCAGTTCGGACGGCGGCAACCGGCGCGCGTCGTCGCGCAGGCGGCGGACGATGCCGACGAAGGTGTTCAGCGCGTTGCCGGCGCGTGGTGGCAGTTGCTGCAGGGCACCCACCGATTCGGCGGCGCGCGACATCGGCATGCCGGCGCGCTGGGCCAGCTCGGCCAGCCGCGTCAGCGTCGTTGCACCTACCTCGCGCTTGGGCGAAGTGACCGCACGCAGGAATGCCGCGTCGTCATCCGGGTTGGCGATCAGGCGCAGCCAGGACATCGCATCCTTCACCTCGCCGCGATCAAGAAAGGCCGTGCCGCCGGTCAGGTGGTAGGGCACGCGTACCTGTTGCAGCGCCTTTTCCAGCGCGCGCGACTGGAAATTGCCGCGGAACAGGATGCAGAAATCGCTCCACGGCGCCTGCCGCGCGCTGGCCATGAAGTGGATCTCGGCGGCGACCTTCTCCGCCTCGTGCGCGTTGTCGCGGCACTCCCAGATGCGGATGCGCTCGCCGTCGGCCTGCTCGCTCCACAGGGTCTTGAGGTGGACGTGGGGATTGTTGGCGATCAGCGTGTTGGCGGCGCGCAGCACACGGTTGGAGCAGCGGTAGTTCTGCTCCAGCTTGATCACGCGCAGGCTCGGGTAGTCGGTCCCCAGCGACAGCAGGTTGTCGGGATTGGCGCCGCGCCAGGCGTAGATCGACTGGTCGTCGTCGCCCACCACGGTGAACAGCCCGGTCGGGCCGGCCAGTGACTTGAGCAGCCGGTACTGGGCGTCGTTGGTGTCCTGGCACTCGTCCACCAGCAGGTAGCCGATACGCTCGCGCCAACCCAGCGCGCACTCCTCGTCGGACTCCAGCAGCTGCACGGGCAGGCGAATCAGATCATCGAAGTCGACCGCGTTGAACGTCGTCAGGCGGGCCTGGTAGAGCGCGTACACCGTCGCCGCTTCGATCTCCCGCGCCGTTCGCGACTCCGCCATCGCCTGCTCCGGCGAGAGCCCGGCGTTCTTCGCGCGCGAGATCAGGTTGCGCATGTCATCGAGGACGTCGGGCTTGGCACCGGTGCCCAGCAGATCCTTGATCTGCGCGGCGCTGTCGTCGCTGTCGAAGATCGAGAAGCCGCGCCGCAGCCCGAGCTTGGCGTGCTCGATCTGCAGAAAGCGCAGCCCCAGCGCATGAAAGGTCGAGATGGTCAGCCCTTCCGCGGCGTCCCCGCGGATGCGCTTGGCCACGCGCTCGCGCATTTCCTTGGCGGACTTGTTGGTGAAGGTGATCGCGGCGATGCGTCGGGCCGGCATCCGGCCGCTGTCGATCAGGTGCGCGATCTTCTCCACGATTACCCGGGTCTTGCCGCTGCCGGCACCGGCGAGCACAAGCAGGGGGCCTTCGACGTGTTCGACGGCAGCGCGCTGGGGGGGGTTGAGGCCGTGCATGTGGACTGCTTTCACGCGATGGAGCGGTCGCCCAGTTTACCCGGACGCCGCCGACGGCTACCTTTGGCGGCTACTCACGGCCTCAGGATCACGGATGTTCCCTCAGCTGCCTGTGCGCGCGCTGCTCGTTGCGGTTTTGGCCCTGGTCGGTCTGCCGGTCGTCGCCGCGCCGCCGGTGGAGAACCCCATGGAGAACCCCATGGAGGACCCGGTGATGCTGTCGGCCGGTTTTTTGGCCGGCCACCCGGACCTGCACTACCGCATCGAGGGCCAGAAAGCGCTCGAGGACGGGCGCCCGGAGGAGGCGCTGGCGTTTTTCCGTCGCGCCAGCCTGTACGCCGACAAGGCCTCGCAGGCGATGGTCGGTGAGATGCTGTGGAACGGCCATGGCGCGCCGTCCGACCGCGCGCTGGGCTACGTGTGGATGGACCTGGCCGCCGAGCGCGGCTACCGCGGGTTTCTGCGCTTCCGTGAGCGTTACTGGGAACAACTGGACGAGGCCGGGCGCGAGCGCGCGGTCCAGGAAGGCCAGGCCATCTACGCGCGCTACGGCGACGCTGCCGCCCAGCCGCGGATCGCGGCGGTGCTGCGCCGCGCGCGCAGCAAGGTCACCGGCAGCCGGACCGGCTTCGTGGGCTCGCTGAAGATCATGACCACCGGGCCGGGCGGCGAGCCGATCACCATCGACGGCTCCAAGTTTCATGACGAGCGGTACTGGGATCCGAAGCAGTACGCGGCCTGGCACGACCGGATCTGGATGGATCCGCGGGTGGGTCGAGTGGACGTCGGCGACACCGAGGTGCTGCCCGGGCGCTTGCCCAAAGACGCCCCCGCCGTCCCCGATCGCGCCGACACCGCCGATCCGCCGCGATGAGGGCACGCCGCGCGGTCTACCGCTACGCGGCGCGATACGGGCGAGTGGTGCGGCGCGAGTGCGAGGCCACTGACAGCATGGAGGGCTGACGCCTGATCCGCGCCAACGCCTAAACTAGGCCCATGGCGAAGCTCTATTTCTACTATTCGGCGATGAACGCCGGCAAGACCACCAACCTGCTGCAGTCCGCGCACAACTACCGCGAGCGCGGCATGCGGGTGCTGATTCTGGTGCCCGGACTGGAC
>JBDSPO010000058.1:0-40027 GCA_039930265.1 Lysobacter sp.
TCATGCGACCATAGCGGGATGAACGACGAGCGCATCATCGCCGCAGGCGCCACCTACGAAGACGACGCCCTGGAAGCGTCCATCCGGCCGCGGCGGCTGGACGAGTATCTGGGCCAGGTGCCGGTCCGCGAGCAGATGAAGATCTACATCGAAGCGGCCAAGGGGCGGGGCGAGGCGCTGGACCACGTGTTGATTTTCGGCCCGCCCGGGCTGGGCAAGACCACCCTGAGCCACGTCATCGCCAACGAGCTCGGTGTGGGCCTGCGGCAGACCTCGGGGCCGGTGATCGAGAAGGCCGGCGACCTGGCTGCGCTGCTGACCAACCTGCAGCCTTACGACGTGCTGTTTGTCGACGAGATCCACCGGCTCTCACCGGCGATCGAGGAGGTGCTGTACCCGGCGATGGAGGACTACCAGCTCGACATCATGATCGGCGAAGGTCCGGCCGCGCGTTCGATCAAGCTCGACCTGCCGCCGTTCACCCTGATCGGTGCGACCACCCGCGCCGGGTTGCTGACGGCGCCGTTGCGCGACCGCTTCGGTATCGTCCAGAGGCTGGAGTTCTACAGCGCCGAGGAATTGACCCGCATCGTGCGCCGCTCCGCGGGCATCCTCGGTATCGCCTGCGCGCCGGAAGGTGCGGCGGAAATCGCCAAGCGCTCGCGGGGCACCCCGCGCATCGCCAACCGGCTGCTGCGCCGGGTGCGCGACTTCGCCCAGGTCCGCGCGGCGGGCAACATCGACCTGGCGACCGCGCACGCCGCGATGGAGATGCTGAAGGTGGATCCGGAGGGTTTCGATGAACTCGACCGGCGCTTGCTGCGCACGATCATCCAGTCCTTCGACGGCGGCCCGGTCGGTGTGGAATCGCTGGCCGCCGCGCTGAGCGAGGAGCGGGGCACATTGGAAGACGTGATCGAGCCCTATCTGATCCAGCAGGGCTACCTGATCCGCACCGCGCGCGGGCGCATGGCGTCCCCCAAGGCGTACCGCCACATCGGACTGACGCCGCCCGGCGGAGCGACGGAACGTTTCGCCGACGAGCGGGCTGGCTAGCCGGCCGCTGGCCTGCAACCAACGATCCACCATTGTTCCCGGAGTTTCCCGCTATGCCTGTGTTCAGCCTCCCGGTCCGCGTTTACTGGGAAGATACCGACGCCGGTGGTGTGGTCTACCACGCGCGTTACGTGGCCTTTCTGGAGCGCGCGCGCAGCGAATGGATGCGCGAGCAGGGCTACGGGCAGGAAGTGCTGCGGCGCGAGCACGGTCTGGTATTCGCGGTACGCGCCATGCAGCTCGATTTTCTCAATCCGGCGCGGCTGGACGACCTGCTGCAGGTGGGCGTGGGACTGCAGGAGTGTCGTCGCGCCAGCGCGGTGTTCGTGCAGGAGGTGCGTTGCGAGGGCACGCTGCTGTTGACTGCCCGCGTGCGGGTGGCAGCGCTGGATGCCACCTGCTTCAAGCCTCGCGCGGTTCCGTCCCCGTTGCTGGAGGAGTTGCAGGCCCTGCAGCTGCCCACCGGCTGACCTGCGCCCGTCGCTGCGGCGCCCGCGTTGCTGAAACCACGAACAAGAACGAACAGACACGAACCAGCACGAAGCAGTAGCGCACCACCCCATCCACCACGCACATTTCGCCCGAGTCACCGGGCACCGGAGATCCAAGGCATGTCCCCATTGCTGAGCCTGATGCAGGCCGCCACCGTCGAACCCCTGCCCGAGGAGGCCGCGCGCGCAAGCACGGATCTGGCCAGCACGCTGCCCCCGGCGATCACCAGCGATGGCGGCCTGGACATGCTGCAGCTGGTCCTGCACGCATCGCTGCCGGTGCAGCTGGTGATGCTGCTGCTGTTGTTCGCGTCGGTCGCGTCGTGGGTGATCATCTTCCGCAAGACCAAGATGCTCAGCCGCGCCGAGCGCGAAGCGGAAACCTTCGAGGAGCGGTTCTGGTCGGGCACGGAACTGACCAAGCTCTACGCGGGCTCGACCAGTCGCAATCGCGAGACCGGCGGCATGGAGTCGATCTTCGAAGCCGGCTTCCGCGAATTTTCCCGCCAGCGCCGCGTCGCCGACGTGCGCATGCAACTGGAAACCGCGCAGCGCGGCATGCGTGTTGCCACCGCCCGCGAGCTGGACGGGCTGGAGCGCAATCTGGAATTTCTCGCCAACGTCGGATCGATTGCGCCCTATGTCGGCCTGTTCGGCACGGTGTGGGGCATCATGATCTCCTTCCAGGGCCTGGCCAACGTCACCGAGGCGACCATCGCCAGCGTCGCGCCGGGGATCTCGGAGGCCTTGATCGCCACCGCGATGGGTCTGTTCGCGGCGATTCCCGCCGTGTGGGCCTATAACCGCTTCGCCACCAAGGTCGAGCGGATCGCGGTCCGCTATGACGCGTTCTCCGAGGAATTCTCCTCCATCCTGGAGCGCCAGGTTCCGCAGGAATAACGGTCTGCGCGCGCGCCACGCGACGCGCTTGTGCCCTGCCTGAAAGCCTGCCCTCCACCGAAACCGGAAACCCGCCATGCACGCCCCCAACGGACGCCGCCGCCGCAAGCGCCAGCTCAAGGCCGAGATCAACGTCGTCCCCTACATCGACGTGATGCTGGTGCTGCTGATCATCTTCATGGTCACCGCGCCGCTGATGAATCTCGGTGTCGGTGTCGAACTGCCGCGTTCCAACGCCAAGAGCCTGGCGCAGAAGCAGGAGCCGGTGGTGGTGAGCGTCGATGCCCAGGGCAACTACTTCCTGACGCTGCAAGGCGCACCGCAGGAGGCCATGGCGCCCGAAGAGCTGTCCGCCCGGGTTGCCGCCTTCGTCAACAACAACCCCGAGGTGCCGGTCTACGTGGCGGGTGACCGCGAAGCCAACTACGAGGTGGTGTTGAACGCGATGGCGTTGTTGCAGAGTGCCAACGTGCCACGCGTGTCCCTGCTGACCCGGCAGGCGGAGAACCCGCGTCCGTGAGGGAAACGCGCGCCGATACGCAACGGGCCATCGTGCTGGCGATCCTCCTGCACGTGGTGCTGTTTGCCCTGATGTTTGCCGGCATGTGGTGGACGCGCAGCGCGGCCCCCGAGTCCGCCGCGGGAGCGCCGGTGGAAGCCGATCTGGTGGATGCCAATGCCTTGTCGGCGGCGATGCAAAGCGTACTCGACGACCGGCCCGAGGCCGCGACACCCCTGCCTGAGCCTGAGCCGGAGGACGAGCCGGTCGAACAGCCGCCCGCGCCGACCCCTCCGCCGCAACCGTTGCCGTCGCCGGTGCCGGAGGATTCCCCGACACCGCCGCAATCGCGGCCGCAGGATTTCATCCCCAAGCCGGAGCCGGTCGAACAGGACGAGGTGGTCGCCACCCCGACGCCCAAACCATCCGACGAGAGGAAGCTGCAGGAAGAAAAGCGCCGTCAGGCGCAGGTCGATCTGACCGAACGCGAACGCCAGCAGGAGTCGGAGCGCAAGCGCCGGCTGGCGGAGCAAGCCCGCGACGCGAAGCTGGAGGAGCGCGAGAAGCAGTTGGCGGAGATCCAGCGCAAGCGCGCGGCGGCGGAGCGTGAAATCAAGTTGGCCGAACAGAAGCTCAAGCAGGTCGCTGACGCGCAGGCGCGCGCGGCGACCCGCAGCTCCGACAGTGCCGGCGACTCCAGCGCGAGTCCGCCGCCGGGCAACAACGGACGCGATGCGGGGCTGGAAGGGCAATATGCGGCCGCACTGACCCAGGCGATCAGTTCCAAATGGACCCGGCCGGAAACCGTCCCGCTGGGCGCCAAATGCACGATCATCATCAAGCAGTTACGCGGAGGAGAGGTGACCAGCGCCACGGTATCGTCACCGTGCGCCTATGATGAACAGGGTCGGCGCTCCATCGAGGCGGCTGTGTTGAAGGCGCAACCCCTGCCGTATGCCGGTTTTGAATCGGTCTTCGCGCGCACCCTCACCCTCAACTTCGAAGCACGCGATCGCTAGCTTCGCCGCGCGACTGTCCAACAGCGCGTTCAGCTTTGAGAAAGCGTTCACACGGATGCTGGTAAACCTTATGCATTACACAGGACCTGACGAATGAATCGACTCTCACCGAGACTGCCAGCCTTGTTCGCGATGCTGACATTCATGCTCCTGCTGCCGTTCTCGACGATGGCCCAGCAACGCGGGCTGGAACTGGATATCGTCGGCGGCAGTGCCTCCGCATTGCCGATCGCCATCGTGCCGATGCCCTATCAGGGCAGTGGCAAGGCGCCGGAGACCGACGTGGCGGCGGTAATTGCGGCGGATCTGAACCGGTCCGGCCAATTCCGTTCCCTGCGCGAGGGGGATCTGGTCGAGCGTCCGACCCGCGGCAGCGAGGTGAACTACCCGACCTGGCGCGCGCTCAATCAGGACTACCTGCTGGTCGGTCGCGTGGTCGATGCCGGCGGTGGCTACCGGGTGGAGTACGAGCTGTTTGACGTGGCCACCCAGCAGCGGCTGCTGGGTCTTGCAATGACAGCGCGCGGCAGCGCGATGCGCGACGTCGCGCACCAGATCGCCGATGCGGTGTACGAGAAAATCCTGGGCGTGCCGGGCGCGTTCTTCACCCGTATTGCCTACATCACCGCCAAGGGTGTCGGCCCGGGGGCGAGCTACGCGCTGATGGTGGCCGACTCGGACGGTTACAACCCGCAGACCGTGGTCAGCTCTCCCGAGCCGCTGCTGTCGCCGAGCTGGAGCCCGGACGGCAACCGTCTGGCCTACGTCAGCTTTGAAAGCGGCAACTCGGCGATCTATATCCAGAACATCAGCACCGGCAGCCGCGAAGTGGTGTCGAAGTTCCGCGGCATCAACGGCGCGCCATCGTTCTCCCCCGATGGACGCCGGCTGGCGCTGACGCTGTCGCGCAGCGGCAACCCCGAAATCTACGTGATGGACCTGGGCAGCAAGGCGCTCAACCAGATCACCAACCACTTCGGCATCGATACCGAGCCGGTGTGGAGTGCCGATGGCAGCGAGATCTACTTCACCTCCGACCGCGGCGGCAATCCGCAGATCTACAAGGTCGCCGCAAGCGGTGGCAGCGCAAGCCGGGTGACTTTCCAGGGCAGCTACAACGCGAGCGTGTCGGTGTCGGCGGACGGCAAGAAGCTGGCGACCGCACAGGGTGGCGGCAACAATTACCGCATTGCGCTGGCAGACTCCAGTCTGGGTTCGCCACGCTGGAGCACCCTGTCGCCCGGCTCGCTGGACGAGTCCCCTGATTTCGCACCCAATGGGGCGATGATCATCTATGCTGCGCGTGAAGGCACCCGGGGCGTGCTTTACGCCGTGTCGTCCGATGGCCGGGTACGCCAGCGCCTTGTGCTGGCCGACGGCGATGTACGCGAACCGGCCTGGGGACCTTTCCGCAAACCGCAGTGACGCGTTCCTGATCAGAGGGCGTCCGGCCACGCAGCATCCGCGCTTCGCATCAAACCGCAGTTTTCTTGCTACCCACCGTTCCACGAATCACCACGCCTAGACGAGGAAATACCAATGAACAACACCACCCGTGTCCTGATGGTTGCGCTGCTGTGTGTAGCCGCGGTCGGTTGCTCCAAGAAAGTGAAGGAAACCCCGCCGGTCGATACCGGCAGCACCACGATGCCCAGCACCCAGCCGGGCACCGGTTCCACCGCCGGCGTGTACGGCCCCAACGACCTGGACAGCGATGCCTGCCTGCGCCAGCGCGTGGTCTATTTCGACCTGGACCGCGACGCCCTGCGTCCCGAGTTCCAGGCCCTGGTGGGTTGCCACGCCAAGTACCTGCGTGACCGTCCGTCCTCGCGTCTGACCCTGGAAGGCCATGCCGACGAGCGCGGCAGCCGTGAGTACAACATGGGCCTGGGCGAGCGCCGCGGCAATGCGGTCTCCTCGGCGATTCAGGCCAACGGCGGTTCGGGCAGCCAGCAGACGGTTGTCAGCTACGGCGAAGAGCGTCCGGTCTGCACCGCCTCCAACGAGGATTGCTGGGCCAAGAACCGCCGTGTCGAGATCATCTACACCGCCAAGTAAGAAAGGCACTCCATGATGCGCAAATTGTCTATCGCACTTGCGACATCGCTGATTGCAGCGGCGGCCCTGGTGGCCGCCGCACCTGTCTCGGCCCAGCGCATGAGCCTGGCCGAGCGGGTTGGCGTGCTGGAACAGCAGGCTGGCAACAATGAGGCGACTGTCGATCTGCTCCGCCAGGTCAACCTGTTGAAGGAAGAGCTCACGTCCCTGCGGTCGCAGGTCGAGGAGCTCAACCACGCGATGGAACAGCTCAAGAGCACCAGCCGGGCACAGTTCCTGGACATCGACGAAAGGCTGGAGGAAGTCGAAAGCGGTGCAGCCGCGCCCCGGGCTCCTTCGGTCCGCGCAAACCCACCGGGAGCGGCCCCGCCGGCCACTCCGGTTGCCGAGGCCCCGCCCCGTATCCACGGCGACGCGGGCAAGCTGGCATTGGGCGCGGACGAACGTGCGGCCTATGACGCCGGCTTCGACGCGTTGAAGAACGGTGACTACGCCGGGTCCGCCCGTCTGTTCCATGCGTTTCTCGGCCTGTACCCGAGCGGGGTGTACGCGCCCAACGCCATCTACTGGCTTGGCGAGAGCTATTACGTCACCCAGAACTACCAGCTCGCCTTGGAGCAGTTTCAGGCGTTGCTGCAGCGCTACCCCACCCACGACAAGGCGCCGGGCGCGCTGTTGAAGGTCGGCCTGGCCCAGCAGGGCCTGGGTGACGTGACCGCGGCCGAGCGCACGCTGACCGAAGTCACCACCCGCTTTGCTGGCAGCGATGCCGCGCGGATTGCCACCGATCGCCTGGGTGCGATCCAGCTCGGTCGGCTCAACTAGGCAACCGCGGCCCTTCCGACCCCCGGGGTCGGCTAAAATGGGCGGATGAATTCCGTAATTCCCGAGGCGACGACGGCGTCGCCAGACCGCCTGCGCCTGACCGAAATCTTCCTGTCCCTGCAGGGCGAGTCGCGCAGCATCGGCTGGCCGACCGTGTTTGTCCGCCTGACCGGCTGCCCGCTGCGTTGCCAGTACTGCGATACCGCCTACGCGTTCCACGGCGGCCAATGGTGGGACACGGATGCCGTGCTCGCGGAGGTGGCGCGCCACGGCGTGCGCCATGTCTGTGTCACCGGTGGCGAGCCGCTCGCGCAGAAGCGCTGCATCGGCCTGCTGGAGCGTCTGTGCGACGCCGGCTACGAGGTGTCGCTGGAAACCTCCGGCTCGATCGACATCGCGCCGGTGGACCGGCGGGTGTCGCGCGTGCTGGACATCAAGACCCCCGGTTCGGCGGAAGTCCATCGCAACCTGTGGAGCAACATCGGCGAGCTGACCGCCAACGATCAGGTCAAGTTCGTCATCTGCTCGCGTGAGGATTACGACTGGGCGCGCGCGGTGGTCGACGAGCGCGGCCTTACCGCGATCTGCGACGTGATGTTTTCGCCCAGCTTCAGCCAGATCCGTCCGCGGGATCTGGCCGACTGGATCGTCGCCGACCGCTTCCCGGTCCGATTCCAGTTGCAGTTGCACAAGATCCTCTGGGATGACGAGCCCGGACGCTGACATGCGTGAGTCCGTACCCGCCATGAAGAAAGCCGTCGTCCTCGTCTCCGGTGGCATGGACTCCGCCGTGGTCATCGCCATGGCTCGCGAGCAGGGCTTCGCGGTGTACGCGTTGAGCGTGAATTATGGCCAGCGCCATACCTCCGAGCTGGAGGCCGCCGCGCGCGTCGCCGCGCAGCAGGGCGTCGTCGCGCACAAGACGGTCCACGTCGACCTGCGCAGCATCGGGGGCTCGGCGCTGACCGACGAGATCGACGTGCCGCTGGATGCGGCATCCGGCGCCGATGCTATCCCGGTCACGTACGTGCCGGCGCGCAACACGATCATGCTGTCGGTGGCGCTGGGCTGGGCGGAAGTGGTCGGCGCGGCGGACCTGTTCTGCGGGGTCAACGCGGTCGACTATTCCGGTTACCCCGATTGCCGCCCGGAGTTTATCGAGGCGTTTGAGCGGCTGGCCAACCTGGCCACCAAGGCCGGTGTGGAGGGTGCGGGAATCCGGGTGCACGCGCCGCTGCAGCACCTGAGCAAGGCCGACATCGCGCGCGAGGGCGCCCGGCTGGGAGTGGACTTTGCCGCCACGGTGTCGTGCTATCTCGCCGATGAGCAGGGCCGCGCCTGCGGGCACTGCGACGCCTGTCGGCTGCGTGCGGAGGGCTTCGCGGCTGCAGGGATCGCGGATCCGACGCGTTACGCCTGAACTCCACGGCCGATCGTCAGGCCTTTGAGCAGGTTTGCGTCGCACAGCGGCGCGCACTTGCGTTAGAATTCACGCCCCCGACGCAACGTCCGGGGCCTGTGGGCCGTTAGCTCAGTCGGTAGAGCATCGGACTTTTAATCCGCTGGTCGATGGTTCGAATCCATCACGGCCCACCATTTTTCCGCGGTTCCCGCGCGTACTGCGTTACGCCACGTCGCAATCCAGCAACTGCTGCAGGACCGCCTCGCCGTAACGCTCCAGCTTGCTGCTGCCGATGCCGGCGATACGGCCCAGCTCGTCCAGGTTGGCCGGGTCGCTTTCCGCGATCTCGCGCAGCGTGGCGTCGTGGAAGATCACATAGGCCGGCACATTCTGCTCCTTGGCCAGTTCCGCCCGCCAGCCGCGCAGGGAGCGAAAGCGCATGGCGGCGTCGGGGGCCAGATCCATCGGCGGCGGCGCAGTGCCGGTGCGGCCGCGGCGCGCGCCCGGTTTGGGCGCGTCGCGACGCAGGCGCAGGGTCTCGCCCCCCTTGAGCACCGGACCCGCCTTGCTGGTCAGATACAGGGCGCCGTGCCGCTCGTGGTTCGCTGCCAGCAGGCCGGACGCCACCAGTTGCCGGAACACGCTGCTCCATTGGCGGGTATCCAGATTGCTGCCGATCCCCCAGGTGGTCAGCTTGTCGTGGCCGTGCTGGACGACCTTGTCGGTCGGCACGCCGCGCAGCACATCGATGACATGCCCCGCGCCGAAGCGCTGCCCGGTGCGATAGACACACGACAGCGCCTTGCGCGCGACCTCGGTGCCGTCCCAGCTTTCGGGCGGCTGCAGGCAGTTGTCGCAATTGCCGCAAGCGCCCGGATGATCTTCTGCAAACCAGCCCAGCAGCGCCTGACGACGGCACTGGGTCGACTCGCAATAGCCCAGCAGGGCGTCGAGTTTGCGCAGTTCCAGCAGTTTGCGCTCCTCGCTGGCGTCGCCCTGCTTGATCAGCATGCTCAGGTTGACCACGTCACCCAATCCGTAGTTGAGCCACGCCTCGGCCGGCTCCCCGTCGCGGCCGGCACGACCGGTCTCCTGGTAGTAGCCTTCCACCGACTTGGGCAGGTCGACGTGGGCGACGAAGCGCACGTCGGGCTTGTCGATGCCCATGCCGAAGGCAATGGTGGCAACCATGACCACGCCGTCCTCCTGCAGGAAACGGCGCTGGTTGGCGGCGCGGATATCGGCCGGCATGCCGGCGTGATAGGCCAGCGCGTTGATGCCGGCTTCGCGCAGCTGTTCGGCGGTTTTTTCCACCCGCTTGCGCGAGAAGGCATACACGATGCCGCTCTCGCCGCGATGACCGGCGATGAAGTCCAGCAACGCGCGCTGGCCGCTGCCGTCTTTCTGCTCCACCCGATAGCGGATGTTGGGCCGGTCGAACGAGCTGACGAACTGGCGCGCATCCTCCAGCGCCAGGCGCTCGGCGATCTCCAGCCGGGTCGGTTCGTCGGCGGTCGCGGTCAGGGCGATACGCGGAACGTCCGGCCAGCGCTCGTGGAGCACGGTCAGCTCGCGGTACTCGCGGCGGAAATCGTGCCCCCACTGCGATACGCAGTGCGCCTCGTCGATCGCGAACAGGGCAATGCCGCCAACCGCATGGACGCGGTCGATCAGGTTCATGCAGCGCCCCGACAGCAGGCGCTCGGGCGCCACGTAGAGCAGGTCCAGCTCCCCGTCGAGCAAGCGGCGCTCGATGTCCGCCGCCGTGGACGCATCCAGGGTCGAGTTGAGATAGGCCGCGCGCACACCCAGCTGATGCAGTGCTTCGACCTGGTCCTGCATCAGGGCAATCAGGGGTGAGACGACGATTCCGCAACCCTGGCGCAACATCGAAGGCAGCTGGTAGCACAGCGACTTGCCACCGCCGGTCGGCATCAGCACCAGAGCATCGTCGCCGGTGAGCAGACAGTTGATGATCGCCGCCTGCTCACCGCGGAATTCCGGATGGCCAAAGGTGGTGCGAAGCAGGTCGAGCGCAGCGTCTTTCATGTGCAACAGGGTAGCAAGCGCGCGTCTCGCCCCGGGCCGGGGAAACGCCTGGTCGGCGGTCGGAATCCGGCCGGTCGTGGCCGAACGGCACCGTCTGAGGCGAGATGGCGTCCGGTAAAACGCCCCCGAAGGTTGCAAGCGTCCGGGGGCGGTATTTCCACAGGACCGGTTATTGCAGCAGCGAGCGCAACATCCAGGCGTACTTCTCGTGGGTGTGCAGGCGCTGGGTCAGCAAATCCACGGTGGGATCATCGCTGGCGTCATCGGCAGTCTTGAGCACCGCGCGGGCGGTGCGGCAGACCGCTTCGTTGCCCACGGTCAGCTGGCGCACCATCTCACGCCAATCGGCGGTGTCGGCCAGACCGGGCTCTTCGCGGATCGAAGACAGCTGGGTGAACTCGGCGTAGGAGCCCGGCGCATTGAAGCCCAGTGCCCGGATACGCTCGGCGATCTCATCCAGCGCTGCCCACTGCTCGGTGTACTGGGCCTCGAACATCACGTGCAAGGTATTGAACATCGGCCCGGTGACGTTCCAGTGGAAGTTGTGGGTCTTCAGATAAAGCGTGAATGCATCGGCGAGGAAGTGCGCCAGGCCGTCAGCGACGTCCTTGCGATCGCCGCTGCTCATCCCGATATCCACCGGTGGCGCGCCAGAACCCTTCGCGGGCGATGCGACCGGACCGGGTCGCTTGCTGGCGGTCTTGGCCTTGGTGGCGTCGGCAGTCGTTTTTTTTGGTGCAGCCGTGGTGGGCTTGGCCATGGAAATTCTCCTTTGATCGACAGGTGCGACGACAATGGCGCGTCGTGTGACTTACCACTGCGCTGTTTCTTTGAAGCAACCGATGAACCCTAGCAACCCCGATGACAACGCCGCGTCACGACCCGACGCCGTCGCTCCCGGCTCCGCTGCGCTGGACGTCGCCCGCGGAGGCGTTGACGACGGCCTGAGCCGTGACCGCGGGCGGCTGCACGGGCTGTGGTCGCGCTGGCGGGCTGCACCGGCCGATGCCGGGCGCCAGGCCCTGTTCGAGGACGCGTTGCGGCAATCCATCGCGCGTCGCCACGCGCGCGCCGCGAAGTTGCCGCCCGCACCGGTTGATCCCTCGCTGCCCATTGCCGGCCAGGCCGAGCGGATCATCGAGCTGATCGGCAAGCATCAGGTCGTGATCGTCGCCGGCGAGACCGGCTCGGGCAAGACCACCCAGTTGCCCAAGCTGTGTCTGGCGGCCGGTCGCGGGGCCGCGGGCATGATCGGCTGCACCCAGCCGCGACGGATCGCCGCGCGCGCTGTCGCCAAGCGGGTGGCCGAGGAGCTGGGAACGCCGCTGGGCGCCACGGTCGGCTTCCAGGTCCGCTTCAGCGAGACGGTCGGCGAGGACACCGCGATCAAGTTCATGACCGACGGCATCCTGCTGGCGGAGATCCAGTCCGACCGCTGGCTGTCGCGCTACGACACGATCCTGGTCGACGAGGCGCACGAACGCAGCCTCAATATCGACTTCCTGCTGGGGTACCTGAAGGAGTTGCTGCGCAAGCGGAGTGATCTGAAGGTCATCGTGACCTCGGCGACGATCGATACCGCGCGATTTTCGGCACATTTCGACAATGCGCCGGTGGTGGACGTCGAGGGCCGCGGCTTTCCGGTGTCGGTGCGCTACCGGCCGCTGGAAGGCAGTGGTGAGGGCGACGAAGGCGCGGCGGCGCGTGATGGCGAGCGCACGATCAACCACGGTATCGTCGCGGCCTGCGATGAGATCACCCGCGAAGATCCGCGCGGCGACGTGCTGGTGTTCCTGTCGGGCGAGCGCGAGATCCGCGACGCCCACCAGGCGCTGGAGGCGCGCAAATACCGGCATACCGAAGTCCTGCCGCTGTATGCGCGGTTGTCGGTGCGCGACCAGGACCGGGTGTTCAACCCTGGCACCCAGCGGCGCATCGTGCTGGCCACCAACGTCGCGGAAACTTCGCTGACGGTGCCGCGGATCGGCTACGTGGTCGATCCCGGCATGGCGCGGGTCAAGCGCTACAGTCCGCGCAGCAAGCTGGACCGGCTGCATATCGAGCCGATCAGCCAGGCCAGTGCCAACCAGCGGATGGGACGCTGCGGTCGCGTCTCCGATGGCGTCTGCTTCCGTCTGTACAGCGAGGCGGACTTCGACTCTCGCCCCCAGTACACCGATCCGGAAATCCATCGGGCCGCACTGGCCGGGGTGATCCTGCGGATGCTGTCGCTGGGCCTGGGCGACATCGAGCGGTTCCCGTTTCTGGAGCCGCCCGATCCGCGGGCGATCGCCGATGGCTGGCAGCAGTTGAACGAACTGGGTGCGGTGGATGACCGGCGCACGCTGACCGCCGTCGGGCGGTTGATGGCACGGATGCCGGTGGACGTGAAACTGGCACGGATGCTGGTGGCGTCGCACACGCTGGGCTGTGTGCGCGAAATGCTGGCGATTGCCGCGTTTCTGGGCATCCAGGATCCCCGCGAACGTCCGGCCGATCAGCGCGCGGCGGCGGACAATGCGCACGCCCTGTTTGCCGACCCCGGCTCGGAGTTCGCGGGCATCATCAAGTTGTGGGATGCCTACCAGGCCGCGCATGAGGAGCTTACCCAATCACAGCTGCGACGCTGGTGCGAGAAGCACTTTCTGGGCTTTCTGCGGATGCGGGAATGGCGCGAGCTGCATCGGCAGTTGAAACTGATGGCGGTCGAGCTGGGCTGGAATCCGGCCGCCTCCGCCGGTAGCGCGGCGGAACCGACTGCTACGGATCAGGCGGCAAGTGCCCCGGTCATCGCCGCTGCGGCCCGAGCGACGCCTTCGCGGCGGCGTCGCGGCGGCAAGGGGACGCCAGTACCAGCGGTAGCTGCGCAGGCGGGCTCGGCCGACAAGACCGCCGCCGACGTTGAAGCCGAGCGTCTGCGCGGCCCCGCGTATGCGCTGTTGCACCGTGCGCTGATCGCCGGCCTGCCCACCCAGGTGGGCCACCGGATCAAACCGGCGGATCCGGGCAAGCCGCCGGCCGCCAAACCCGGTGAACGCAAAGCCGTCGACCGCAAGGCCGGTGGCTACGAAGGTCCGCGCGGGCGCCGTTTCCAGCTCTTCCCCGGTTCGGCGCTGGCGCGCCGGCCACCGCCGTGGGTGCTCTCGGCGACGTTGCTGGATACCGCGCAGCTGTGGGCGATGACCAATGCCGGCATCGAGCCGGAGTGGGTGATCGAAGAATTGCCGCACCTGCTGGCACGACGCCACCACGATCCGCACTGGGCCCGCTCGCAGGGCCGGGTGGTGGGCAGTGAACAGGTCAGCCTGTTCGGACTGGTGCTCGCGCCCAAGCGGCCGGTGCATTACGGCGCCCTGTACCCGGAGGAAAGCAGGACAATTTTCGCCCGCGACGCCCTGGTCACCGGGGAGATCAACACCCGCAGCATCTTTCTCAAGCGCAACCTGGCCACGCTGGCGCAGGCCTTGGACGAGGAAGCCAAGCAGCGTCGCGCGGGGTTGGTGGTCGACGAGGAGTGGATGGCCGACTGGTACCTGCAGCGCTTGCCCGATGACGTTCACAACGTGCAGGCGCTGGATGCCTGGTACGCGCATCTGGCGGAGTCTGAGAAGACGGCGCTGGAGTGGTCGCTGGAAGACCTGCTGGTGGGCGACGGCACCGATGTGCGGCGGTTTCCGTCGTCCATTGCGCTGGGCAGCACGCAACTGGCGGTCAGTTACCGGTTCGAGCCGGGCGCGTCCGACGACGGCATGACGGTGTCGGTTCCGCTGCACCTGCTCAATGCACTGGATCCATTGCGTCTGGGATGGCTGGTTCCGGGCCTGACCGAAGACAAGGCGGCGGCCTTGATCCGGGGGCTGCCCAAGACGCTGCGGCGCAACTACGTGCCTGCGCCGGACTTCGCGCGCGCCTTTCATGAGGCACACCCGGAGGCGACGGCCGAGGCGTTCACCGACGCGCTCGCGCGGTTCCTCGGCAGGGTCACCGGCTCCACCCTGGGGGCCGACGCGTTTGCGCAAGCCGCACTCGAGCCGCACCTGCAGGTCAATGTGCGCCTGCTGGATACGGCCGATGACGCGGCTCGCGCTGCGCCGGCGGTACTGGCGGAGTCGCGCGACCTGATCTGGCTACGCGCGCGCTTCGGCGAACGCGCGGCCCGGGCGTTCGCCGCACGCGCGGCCGACGGCCTCGGCCAGCGCGGGCTGGTGGACTTCCCCGTGGAGCCCGTGCCGGCCAGAGTCCCGGGCGTCGCCGGCATGCCCGCGTATCCCGCATTGCACGACGACGGCGACAGCGTGTCCCTGCAGGTCCACGCCGAGCGGGACAAGGCCGAGCGCGCACATCCCGGCGGCGTGCGGCGCCTGTTGTGGCTGACGCTCACGGACGCCCGCAAGCAGGCACGCAAACAATTGCCGGTCGCGGCAAAGGTCGGGTTGCTGTACGCGGCGATCGAGGCCGCGGCGCCACGCGTCAAGGGACAGGCCGACGGCGATCGCCTGCGCGCCGATCTGGTCGATGGCGCTTTCGCGGCGCTGGTGGTCGACGGACTCGACGACATCCGTGACGCCGTTACCTTCCAGGCGAGACGGGAGGGCATCACGAAAGCGCTGTTTGGCGAGGCGATGCAGCGGCTGCGGCAAGCCGAGGCGATCCTGATCGCTGTGGCGCAGGCGCGTGCCAGTCTGGAGTCACCCCTGATGGGCTGGGCCAGTGGCAATCTCGATGATATGCGTGCCCAACTCGCCGCACTGACAGCTCCCGGCTTCCTGCGTGACGTACCGGCCGTCGCGCTGCAGGAGTACCCGCGCTATCTGAAGGCGCTGGCGCTGCGTGGCGAGCGCGCATTGCGCGATCCGGTCCGCGACCAGGCCCGGATGCTGGAGTTGGAGCCCTTCGCCAAGGCCTTGGCCGCCGCGGCGACCGGCGGCGAGATCGATCGCCCCGAGTGGCAGGCGCTGCGTTGGGACCTGGAGGAGCTGCGGGTGTCGCTGTTTGCCCAGGAATTGGGCGGCCGCGGCGTGTCGCCCAAGAAACTCGCCGCGCGACTCGCGCGGCTGCGGGCCTGATCGGCTACTTGCTGCGCTCGACCTTGGCGCGGGTGCCGTAGCCGTCCACCTGCAGGTACCAGGCGCTGCCGATCAGGCTGGGAGCGATCCGGATCTGCGGGTTGTCCAGCTGCACGCCGTAGAGCGTGGCGTTGTCGGTCTGGCGCCAGACCTGGCCGTTGTCCAGGGTGTAGCTGCGGCCGTTGCCAAAGCCGGTGAAACGGCCCTGCAGGCGGGCGACCACCGGCGCACGATCAGCCTCGCCGGTGAAACCGCGTTTCTTCTCGCTGATCCGGTCCTCGGAGATCTTCACCGCCTTCGCCGTCTCCGTGTCCACGGTGCGGTTGAGCCAGTCATTGAGGTTGGCCAGCTGCGCCGCGTCCAACCGGTCCAGGCCCGCCGCGCGAAACTGTTCGGGTGTCATCTGCTGCTGGATCCGCGCCGCTTCCTGCCCCCAGACGGCCGGGGCAGCGAGCATTGCGGCAGCGAAGGCCAGCGGAAGGAGGCGGCGCTGGGCACGGACAATGGCGGTCATGGGCTGTTCCTGCAGACGGTTGGTCGCTAGTGTAGACAGTCCTTCGCGTTGAAATGAACCGCTGCAATGAAGCCGCCCGTGCATTCCTCCCCGGCGCTTCCCGGTCCGACGTCGGAGGGTGATCCGGTTGTCGGTGCCGAAGGCGCGGTGCGGGCACTGCTGGAACAGCCCGCCGCGCAGGCGATCTCCGCGCCACTGCTCAGCCGGATGCGCGAGGCTGCCGTCAACGGGCCGGCCATCGCCGAGGCGCCGCGTGACAGCGTGGCCGTGGTGCGCGGCATGCTGGAGGCATTGCAACGGCTGGACGCGGACAGCGACAGTCTGGCCGCGGCGATCCTGCATACCTATCCAGGACTCCTGGCGGCACTGGGCAGTAAATTCGAGGCCGAGTATCCCGCCGTCGCCACCCTGCTTGACGGCCAGCGCGCATCCGCGCAGGTCTGGGTGCTGCATGCCGAGCAACAGGGCCGCAGTGGCAGTGAAGGTCTGCGCCGGCTGTTGCTGGCGATCGTCCGCGACATGCGCGTGGTGCCGATCCTGCTGGCCCGCCAACTGGCGCGGATGCAACAGGCGGCGGACCTGCCGGAGGACCGCCGCCTGGCCCTGGCAACGCTGGCGCGCGACATTCACGCGCCGCTGGCCAACCGGCTGGGGATCTGGCAGCTCAAGTGGGAGCTGGAGGACCTCGCGTTCCGCTACCTGCAGCCCGACACCTACCGCCAGATCGCCCGCCTGCTGGACGAGAAGCGCGGTGACCGCGAACGCTACATCGAGGAGGTCCAGCAGACGTTGCGCGAAGCACTCGCGGCCCAGGGCCTGCAGGCGGACATCGCCGGCCGGCCGAAGCACATCTACAGCATCTGGAAGAAGATGCAGCGCAAGCAGGCACCGATCAGCGAGTTGTACGACCTGCGCGCTGTGCGCATCCTCGTGGACGATCTCGCCGCCTGCTACGCCGCCCTGGGCGTGGTCCATGCCACGTGGACGCCTATTCCCAGCGAGTTTGACGATTACATCGCGCGGCCCAAGCGCAACGATTACCGGTCGCTGCACACCGCCGTGATCGGGCCGGAAGGCAAGACGCTGGAAGTGCAGATCCGCACGCTGGACATGCACCGCCAGGCGGAGCTCGGCGTGGCGGCGCACTGGCGCTACAAGGAGGGCTCCGGTGGAGACGCCGCGTTCGATCGCAAGATCGCGTGGATGCGCAAGCTGCTGGAGCAGGCCGATGACAGCGGCTCCGATGACGCCGCGCTCGCCCGCGAACTGGATACCGAACTGGTCGAGGACCGCGTCTACGTGCTGACGCCCAAGGGCGAGGTGATCGACCTGCCGGCCGGGTCCACACCGCTGGATTTTGCCTATCGCGTGCACACCGAGGTTGGTCACCGCTGCCGCGGCGCCAAGGTCGATGGCCGGATCGTGCCGCTGGACCACCGTCTGCACAGCGGCGACCGCGTGGAGATCATGACCGCGAAAACCGGCGAGCCGCGGCGTGACTGGCTGATCGAGTCCAACGGATTCCTGGCCAGCAGCCGCTCGCGCGAAAAGGTCCGCAACTGGTTCCATCGGCTGGACCGCGGACGCAATGAGGCGGCCGGCAAGGAGCTGCTGGACAAGGAACTGCGCCGGATGGGTCTGCTCGGCGCGGATCTGGCGCCCGCGCGCGAGCGTTTCAGCCTCGCCAGCGATGCCGAGCTGCACGTGCTGGTGGCACTGGGCGATGTCGGCCCGCATCAGGTGGGCCGTGTGCTGCAGGACCAGCAACGCGCGCAGGCGCAACCTTCGACGCCTCCACCCGGTCCGGACCGCCCAGCGCGCCGCGCGGCCAGCAAGCCGCGCGATTTCACCGTGCAGGGTCTGGGCAACCTGCTGGTGCAACCGGCCCGCTGCTGCCAGCCGCTGCCGGGCGAGCCGATCGCCGGCTACCTCACCCGCGGGCGCGGGGTGACCGTGCACCGGGCCGACTGCGCGACCATGCAACGCCTGGCTGAAAAAGACGGCGATCGCGTGCTGACGGTGGAATGGGGCGCCGGCGGTGGCTACGAAGTTGATATCGAAGTGCTGGCGGTGGATCGCAAGTGGCTGCTCAAAGAGGTCACCAACGTGATCGCACAGGCCAACGTGCACATGGGCAGCATTCGCAGCCATTCACGGCACAACCTGATGCGCATCCGGATGCGCCTGAAGGTGGAGGACTTCGAACGGCTGTCGCTGGTGCTGGGCAAGCTTGATGCCCTGCCGGGAGTGGAGCATGCGCGCCGCTGCTGACGTCGCTGGCCGTCGGGTACGGCGGTGGGGTGCGCTGCTGCTCGGCGTGACGGCCGCCGCAGCGCTGCTGTGGTGGCACCGGCCGATTTCGGATGCCCTCTGGCCCTCCACCCGGATCCAGCAGTTGCGTATTGATGCCGCCCGCGCGCTTGACGCCGGCGAGCTGAGCCGCAGCGATGGCACCGGCGCGCGTGAACTCTACGAATCAGCACTGGCGCTCGACCCCGATCGCGACGGGGCTCGCGACGGACTGGTGCGCGTTGGTGAGGCCGCGCTCGTGCGGGCCGGGACGCAGATTGATGCGGGTCGCCTGGAGGATGCGCGTGAGTCGCTGCAACTGGCGCGCGAGCTGGGCATGCCGCAGTCGAGCACCCAGGCGATCGCGACCCGACTGGAATCGCAGGAGATTGGCGCCACCGGTGTCGAGCGTCTGCTTCAGCAGGCCGGTGACGCGCGCGAGGCAGGCCGCCTGGATGGCGGCGACGACGCCGCTTTGGCGCTCTACCAGCAGGTATTGGCCTGGCAATCCAACAACGTGGAAGCGCTGGAAGGCCGCGAGGACACGCTCTCAGAGCTGCTCCAGCAGGCGCGCCAGGCGCTGGAAGATGGGAAGCTGACCGCCGCGGCATCGTTGGTCGAGCGGACCAGGCAGGTCGACCCCGGTCACATCGACCTGCCGCGTACCGAGGGGTTGCTGGCGGTGAAGATCGACCAGCGTCTGCTCACCGCCGATGCGGATCTGCGCCGCGGGCGCCTGACCCGCGCGCTGGAGGGTTATGGACAGGTGGCCGCCATCGATGAGGGCAATCCGGATGCTGCGCGCGGGCGGCTGCAGGTGGCCAATGCGCATGCGGCGCGAAGCCGGCGCCACGCCGCGGATTTCCGTATCCGGGAAGCACAGCTCGAACTCGATGCGGCCCAGTCGATCGCGCCGGACGCGCCGGCGGTGATCGACGCACGCAACCATCTGACGCAGGCCCGCCTGCTGCAATCGCGACTGCAAAGCACCCTGCCACCCGGCCAACGGCAAAAGCGCCTGCGCGAACTGCTGGATGCCGCCGGGGCCGCCGAAGCCCGCGGCGATCTGCTGTTGCCGCCGGGCGACAGCGCCTACGACAAGCTGCGCAGTGCGCGCGCAATCGCCCCGGACGATCCGGCGGTCATCGCGATGGTGGCAAGGTTGCGTCCCGCGGCGAAGGAATGTTTCGCCACCGCGCTGCGCCGCAACCGGCTGACCACAGCGGGCGGCTGCCTGGACGCCTATGCCGTTCTGGAAGGCGACGACGCGGTCGTGCGTACGGCCCGCCGCCAGCTGGCGCAGCGATGGATCGCGGTGGGCGACGAACGGCTGGGCGCCGGCGATCTTCCGCTGGCCCGACGGGCGCTGGAGTCGGCGCGCTCGCTGGACCCGTCGGCCGAGGGGCTGGACGCCTTTGCGCGTCGGGTGGGTCGGGCGCGACTGCCGGCACCGTAACGGACACGCGCGTCAGTTGCGACCCAGCAGGACCTGACGCACCACCGCGCGGCCCGCGTCCAGTGAGAAATGCTCCTGGATATTGCGGCGGCCGTTGCGGGCCAGTTGCTGCCACAGCACCGGATCGTGGTAGGCGCGCAGGACCGCGGCGGCAAAGCCGGCGGCATCATCGGCCACCAGCACGTCCTCGCCCGGGCGCAGGTGCATGCCCTCGATTGCGCAGCTGGTCGCCACCACCGGCTGACCGTGGGCCATCGGCTGGTTGACCTTGCCTTTGACCCCCGCGCCGTAACGCAGCGGTGCCACGGTGAGGCGGACGCCGGCCAGCAAGGGCGTCAGGTCCGGCACATGCCCGTGGACCGTCACGCCCGGCCGCAGGGACAGCGCCTGCACGACAGCCGGCACGTCGCCGCCGATACAGTGGAACTGCAGGTCCGGTGCCTGCTCGCGCAGCAGCGGCCACACCTCGTCGACGAACCAGCAGGCCGCGTCCACGTTGGGCGGGTGGCGGAACCCGCCGACGAACATCAGGTCGCGGCGCTGCTCGAACGGCAGCCCTTCGCCGCCCATCCGATGCAGGTTGGAGAGCAGTTCCACACGCGCCTGCGGCGCTTCGATCGCGAGCAGGTCGCGTTCCACGTCACTGACCACCAGGGTCGCGTCGCTGCGCGCAATCACGTCCAGTTCCAACTGGCGGGTGCGCTGCGCTGCACGCACCCGGGCCGGGTCATTGGCCAGTTCGGCGCCGCGTTGCTCGCGCAGGTAATGCAGGTCGACGGTATCGAACACCACCCGTGCCTGGGGCGCGTGCCGGCGCAGGAGCGGCAGCAATTCGCGCATCACGTAATGACGGCAGACCAGCACGCTGTCAAACCGTGGGCCGTGCTCGCGCAACCACGCGGGCAGCCCCTGCGCATACGGTGCATACCAGACCTCGACCCCCAGCTGCTGCAATTCCCGCGTGTAGCGCCCGCCGTGGCCGCGGTCGGCGGGCAGAAACACCACGTGCGCCCCTTCCTCGCGCAACATCCGCATCAGGTTGACCAGACGCAGCGATGCCGAGTCGCGGTCGGGCCGAGGAGTGAACGCATCGACGACCAGCACAGTGTCGTCGCGGAAAGCCGTCGCCGCGGTCGTGGCACAGCTTCCCGGCGCAGGCTGTCGCACAAGGTCGGCGCGCCACTTGTCCGCGAAAATTCCCTGATTGCGCACCTGGTACGCCTTCGGTCCCTGCCGTACATCGGTACCGCCGGTCACTCCCTCCAGGTGGACCACCCGGGCCGCAGGCTGGTAGCGCACCGCCAGTCCGGCAGCACGCACGGCGAACGCCAGGTCGGTGTCCTCGAAATAGGCCGGCGCATAGCGCACATCGAACCCGCCTATGCGCGTGAAGACTTCGCGCGGCACGGCCAGCGCCGCCCCCGAGCAATAATCCGTCTCCCGCACGAACGCATGGCGGGGAGCATCTGGCGCCTCGAAGCGCCCGTAATTCCAACCGCCGCCATCCGCGAAGACCAGCCCTCCGGCCTCCTGCAAACGGCCGTCCGGGTAGATCAGCTGGGCACCGGCGAGACCGGTGTCGGGATACTGCACGAAAGTCTCAAGCAGTCGGTCCAGCCAGTCCGGTTGCGGCACGGTGTCGTTGTTGAGGAACACCAGGTATTCGCCGCGCGCCAGCGATGCGCCGTCGTTGCAGGCTGCGATGAACCCGCCATTTGACGCGCGGCGGTGAAACCGCAGGCCGTCAACCCCGGCGAGAGCCGCGGCGGTGCCGTCGCTGCTGCCATCGTCGACAACGATGATTTCCACGGGCGTCTGCGGCGGATGCGCGGCCAGTGCACGCAGGCACCCCAAGGTGTGGTCCAGGTGGTTGTACACCGGGATGATGAGGCTGGCGCGCGGTGTCGGGCTGAAGGGGACCTGCGCGGGTGCCTGAGCGCTGGCCGCTGGCAGATACAGCGCCGCCCGCTGGGCGCGCGGCACCGGCTGCAATTGCTTGATCGCGCGCTGCAGCGAGGCGCGCAGTCCGCGCGTGCGCAGGCTGGTCATGCCGCGCTGGAGCAGCCCGCTGGTGCGGTCGAACAGGAATCGCAGTTCGGACCGCGACATCGCCATCGTGCAACTCCATGGGTAGGGGGAACTTTTAGCGATGCTCCCGCTGCGTGCTGAACCGGCAACGAATCCGCCGCCCCACACCTGCAGGGTCCGGCGCGCCGGCTGCGTTAGACTCGGGTTTGCGAGGGCACCGCCCTGTCATTGTCCCATGCCGTGGCCCGAATCGATTACGACGAAGACGAAGTGGAGCCGATCCCCGAGTCCGCTCCACGCTGGCGCCGCTTGCTGGCCACCCTGGTCCTGGCCGCCATCGGTCTGGGTCTGGGCTTCCTCATCCCATACTCGTTCTACCTTAATAACGAGGTGGGCCAGCGCTTTGACCAGCTGCGCTGGCAGTTGCCCACTCGGGTCTATGGCCGGCCACTGGAATTGGCAACCGGCCTGGCGATGGACGCGGGCACCCTGGAGGTGGAGTTGCGGGCCTCCGGCTACCACCCCGGCGATGGCGTGCGGCCTGGCAGCTACGCGCGCGACGGCGGCAACTGGAAAATCTCCAGCCGCGGCTTTGACGACGTGGATGGCGCAGTCGCGCCGCGGATGGCGCAAGTCACCCTTGCCGGCGGTCGGGTCTCCAAGGTGGCTGCCACCGGCGGCAAGAACGCGCCCGCTAGGCTCCGTCTGGATCCGGCCCGCATTGCCACGCTGTACGGCCAGAAGCAGGAAGAGCGCCGGCTGGTGCAGCTGGACGAAGTGCCCGAGCTGCTGGTGACCGGCTTGCAGGCCGTGGAGGACCGGGACTTCGCCAGCCATCACGGCATCGATCTGACCGGCATGATTCGCGCGGCGTGGATCAACTTGCGTTCCGGCGAAGCACGTCAGGGCGCCAGCACGCTGACCCAGCAGTTGGCCCGCAGCGGCCTGCTGGGGATCGGGCGGGAGCAGACCTTCACCCGCAAGTTCAACGAGATCATCTACGCGATGTTGATCGAGGCCCGCTACGACAAGCGGCTGATCCTCGAGGCGTATTTCAACCAGGTCTACATGGGCCAGCGCGGCGCGCAGGCAATCCACGGCATGGCCGCGGCGTCGGAGTTCTGGTTCGGTCGCGACCTGGCCGACCTGAGCACCGAACAGATCGCGCTGATGATCGGGATCGTGCGCGGACCGTCCTATTACGACCCGCGACGCAATCCGGAGCGGGCGACCGAACGGCGCAATTTCGTCCTCGACAAGATGCTCGCGTCCACCCTGATCGATGCGGCCGAACATGCGCGCGCCAGCAGTGCACCGCTGGGTGTGACCAACGATCCCGGTCGCACATCGGCCAACCGGTTCCCAGCCTATGTCGATCTGGTCAGGCGGCAACTGGCCAGGGACTACACCACCGATGCGTTGGCTGGCGCAGGCCTCAGCGTGATGACCGCGATGGCGCCGTCGGTCCAGGCGTATGCCGAGGGCTCGGTCATCAAGACCCTGAAGGGCCTGGAGGCCAAAAAACGACCGGACCTGGAAGCCGGGGTGGTGGTCACCGACGTGCATCACGGCGACGTGCTCGCGGTGGTGGGCAGTGGAACGCCGGTGCAGCCCGGATTCAATCGGGCCATCGAAGCGCAGCGGCCGGTCGGCTCCCTGCTCAAGCCCTTTGTGTATCTGCTGGCGCTGGCGTCGGCGCGGGACTGGTCGCTGGCCACCTGGGTGGACGATTCGCCGGTCACTGTCACCCTGGGCAATGGCAAGCGCTGGACACCGGGCAACTCCGATGGGCGCAGCCACGGCAGCGTGCGCCTGATCGATGCGCTGGCCCGTTCGTACAACCAGGCGACGGTCCGGGTCGGCATGCAGGTGGCGCCGCGGCGCATCGCCGATCTGCTACATACCTTGGCGGGGATCAAGGCCGAGCCGAACCCCGCGCTGATCCTGGGTTCGCTCGACCAGAGCCCCTACGCGATGGCCCAGCTGTACCAGTTTCTCGCGTCCGGCGGCGAGATCCAGCCGCTGCACGCGGTGCGTGGCGTGCTGGATGCCGATGGCAGGGCGTTGAGCCGCTACGACGATCGTCCCGCAGCCGCGCAGGAAGGCGACGGGATCGCTGCGCGGCTGGTGACGATCGCGCTGCAACGCGCGGTCACCAGCGGTACCGGCCGCCAGCTGGTTTCCGACGGTCTCGGTCACTTGAATGCCGCCGGCAAGACCGGGACCAGCAACGATGGCCGCGACAGCTGGTTCGCCGGCTACACGGGTGATCATCTCGCGGTGGCCTGGATCGGCAATGACCAGAACAAGGCCACCGGTCTGTACGGCTCCACCGGCGGCATGCGGGTCTGGTCCAACCTGTTCAAGCACCTTCCCAGCGCGCCGCTCAAGGTCGGTGACGACGGGATCGAATGGCAGTGGGTCAGTGGCAGCAATGTGTCCGATGCCAGTTGCCCGGGCGCGACCCGGTTCCCGTTCGTGGCCGGGTACGCCCCGGCGTACGTCTCCTGTCAGCCGGCCGCCGCGGAATGGCCTGCCGGCACAGAGGAGTCCGGTGAGGGCGCGGACGGTGAAGCACGTGCCGGCTGGCGGGAGTGGTTCGGTTTTGGCCGCGACCGCGGTGAGCCCCCGCCATCGGCCGACCCGGAGCCGCAGGAAACGCCATGAACCTACGTCGATACATCGTTGTCGGGGTGCTTTCGTCGGTCCTGGCAGCGTGCGCATCGGCACCGCCGGCCGCGCCCCCCGCAGCCCGTTATGACTCCGCGCCGATCATCGCGGCGATCAATCAGGCCGCGGCGCCCGTCGGGCGTGAGCTGGTGGTCAAGCCCGTGCTCGATCCCGCCAGCGAGGGCGTCCGCGAGGATGCTGCCGAACTGCAGTCGCAGGGCCGTCTGGATGAGGCGGGGACGGTGTTGGACGCCGCCCTGGAGACGCGGACCGACGATCCCGTCCTGTTGCAGGCCCGGGCCGAGAATGCGGTACTGCGGGGGGATCTCGCCGCCGCCGAGCGCTTCGCACGTCGCGCCACTGCCGCGGGTGCCCAGGCCGGCCCGCAGTGCCGTCGCCATTGGGAGACCCTGGTCCAGGTGCTGGCGGTCCAGGGGGCGGAGGCCGCGGACCTGGAGGCGGCCCGCAACAGCCGTGCTGCCTGCACCGTCGCGGCACCTCCGCGTTACTGAGATGGACGCGCCTGCCAGCCGCCTCGGTCAGGCCGCCCGTGCCGCCCTCAGCGAGGGTGGCGATCTGGCAGGCAACATCCCCGCATTCGCCCCGCGCGCAGCGCAGCAGGACCTTGCCCATGCGATCGCCCATGCCTTCGACACCCGCGGCGTCCTGCTCGCCGAGGCGGGCACCGGCACCGGCAAGACGTTTGCTTATCTGGTGCCGGCCATCCTGTCGGGCCAGAAGACGATCATCTCTACCGGCACCCGGGCGCTGCAGGATCAGCTTTACCATCGCGATCTGCCGCGCGTGCGCGATGCACTGGGTATCGGCCTGAAGACCGCGCTGTTGAAGGGACGCGCGAACTATCTCTGCCATTACCGGCTGGAGCAGGCCAAGGGCGAGGGCCGGTTCGCCAGCCGCGAAGTCGCAGCGCAATTCCAGCGCATCGTCGCCTGGGCCGGGCGGACCCGGATGGGCGACCTGGCCGAGCTGGACACGCTCGCGGATGATTCGCCGCTTGTCCTCCAGGTCACCTCGACCGCGGACAATTGTCTGGGCAACGAGTGCCCGTTCTTCGCCGATTGCTTCGTCGTGCAGGCGCGCCAGCGCGCGCAGGCGGCCGATCTGGTGGTGGTCAATCACCACCTGCTGCTGGCCGACCTGGCGCTGAAGCAGGAAGGTTTTGGTGAAATCCTGCCCGGCGCACAGGCCTTCGTGGTCGACGAGGCACACCAGCTGCCGGAGCTGGCGGCGCAGTTTTTCGGCGAGGCGTTGAGCGCCCGCCCGTTGGTGGAGCTGGCCCGCGACGCGCTGGCCGAGTGCAAGCAGGTGCCCAGCGCGCTGGCCGTTCTGCAGGAGCCGGCGCGAGCGCTGGAACACGCCGTGCGCGGGTTGCGTGCGTCAATGGACGAGCTTCCGGTGCGCGGCACCCGCCGCCGCGCGTCCGAGGATCCGGTGGCCGAGGCAGGCCTTGACGCCTTGCTGGAGGCACTGCGTGACCTGCACGCAGCGTTGCTGCCGCTGCGCGAAGCCGCGCCGGGCTTCGACAGTTGCACGGCGCGTGCGAAAGAGTTCGAGCAGCGGCTGCAGCGGTGGCGCGACGGCGCAGATCCCGCGCAAGAGGTGGATCTGGACGCCTCGCCGGGGGGGCTCCTGGGTGCTACGCCGGCAACGGAACCGGCGATGGTCAACACCGACGGACGGCATCCCGGCCGGGAATCCGATCCCGGGACGGACGTCGAACCCGCGCCCGATGATCGAGGACCGTTGACGGCGCGCGACGCCCCCAGCGTCCTGTGGTACGAACTTACGGCGCGTGGGTTTAGGCTCAGTCGCACCCCTCTGGATGTGGCCGGCCCGCTGGCCCAGCACCGGGCGCGCTCGCAGGCTGCATGGGTATTCACCTCCGCGACGCTCGCGATCGGCGGTCGCTTCGAGCATTACGCGGTCAAGCTGGGACTGCGCGACCCGGTCACGCTGCTGGCTCCCAGTCCCTTCGACTGGGCACGCCAGGCACTGTGCTACCTGCCGCCGGGGCTGCCGGAACCGTCGGCGCGCCACTACACCGAATCCCTCGTCGCCGCGATCCGGCCGGTGCTGGAGGCCTCCGCGGGACGCGCCTTCGTTCTGTTCGCGTCCCATCGGGCTCTGCGTGAAGTGGCCGAACTGCTGCGCGACGGACCCTGGCCATTGTTTGTCCAGGGCGAGGCACCGCGCTCGATGTTGCTGGAGCGCTTCCGCGCGTCCGGCAACGGGGTGCTGCTGGGTGCGGCCAGCTTCCGCGAAGGGGTCGATGTTGCCGGCGAGGCGCTCAGCGTCGTGGTCATCGACAAGCTGCCGTTTGGTGCGCCAGACGACCCGGTGTTCGAAGCCCGGCTGGAGGCGATCCGCCGCGCCGGTGGCA
Source organism: Lysobacter sp. (assembly GCA_039930265.1). Classification (GTDB taxonomy): domain Bacteria; phylum Pseudomonadota; class Gammaproteobacteria; order Xanthomonadales; family Xanthomonadaceae; genus Novilysobacter. The sequence continues at coordinate 26,724 of JBDSPO010000058.1, forward strand.
ACCCCTTCCGCGACGAGCAGTTGCCGCAGGCGGTAATCGCGCTCAAGCAGGGCGCCGGCCGCCTGATCCGCAGTGAGACCGATCGCGGCGTGCTGGTGCTGTGCGATCCACGTCTGGTGGCGAAAAGCTATGGCAAGGTGTTCCTCGATTCCCTGCCGCCGCTGCCGCGCACGCGCCATATCGCCGACGTCCAGAACTTCTTCCAGACCGCAGGCGAGGCGGACGGCGAGCCGGTGTTGGCAACCACTCACGAGAACGGGATGCTGCTGTGAAAATGCTGGCGTTTGAACTTGCCACCGAGGCGTGCTCGGTCGCGCTGTGGATCGACGGCGCGGTGCATGAGCGTTTCGAGATCGCGCCGCGCCGGCACGCCGATCTGGCGCTGCCCTGGGCGGATCAGGTGCTGGCCGAAGCGGGCATCGCGCGCACTGCTTTGGATGCCATTGCAGTCGGTCGCGGTCCGGGCGCCTTCACCGGTGTGAGGCTCGCCATCGCGATCGGCCAGGGCATCGCCTTGGCGTTGGACCGGCCGATCGTTGCGGTATCCACGCTCGCCGCGCTGGCCGTCGCCGCTCTGCCTGCCGCAGACGCTGCGCCGTCATTGGCGCAGCACGTCATCGCATCCATCGATGCGCGCATGGGCGAGGTCTACCTCGGCGCGTTCCGGGTCCAGGGCGGCGATGCCACGCTGATCGGCCGTGAAGCCGTGCTGGCAGCGGCGAGTGTCGAATTGCCGGAACGACCGGTTGGGAGCGCTGGCTGGATCGCCGTCGGCACTGGATTCGCCGCCACCGATGGGGCGCTGCGCGCGCGGCTCGCCGGGGACCTTGTCGCGGTGAATGCGACCGCGTTGCCGCGCGCCGGCGACGTTGCCCGTCTGGCGGCAAAGGCGTGGCTGCGTGGCGAAGCGGTAGCACCGGAACTGGCCGAGCCCGCGTATCTGCGCAACCAGGTGGCTCTCACCATCGCGGAGCAGCAAGCGCTGCGCGCGCAACGCAACCCGAGCTGAGCGCTCCGGCTCAGCGATCCACCAACTCTCCGCCCGGCAAAAACGCCCAGGTGCGGGTGACATGCAGGATGTCGGGATCATCGTCGGTCGCCGGCAGCGGCTGATAGGGCTCGGCCAGCTTGGCGATGCGCAGCGCGGAGGCATCCAGCAGCGGGGTGCCGCTGCTCACCACGATCCGGGAATCCTCCACGGTGCCGTTGCGGCGGATCGCAATGCTGATCACCACCTGGCCGGCGAGCCGGCGACGGCGTGCTTCGTCCGGGTAATTCAGATTGCCGACGCGTTCGACCCGGTCCACCCACTCGCGCAGATAAGCCGCCCACGCATACTCGGTCGTGCTGGCGGAGACGAACTTGCGCTTGGGGCGTTTTGCATACCGCTCGGAGCGCAAATGGATCTCCGCCGCCAGCCGTGCCATCGCCATGTCGCGTTCAATCTTTTCCGGCCCCGGGGGGACCACACGGTCATCCGGTGCCGGGGTTTCCTGAGCGACGGCCACCGCATGCTCGCCGCGGTTGCTGGCGATGACGCGCGCCTGCGGCGGTGGCTGCACTTCCGGCGCCTGCGCGCGCAGTTCGCGCGGCGCCAGACCGTCGGCGTCCTGCGGCAGGGGTCCGGACTGGTTGTCGCGAGGACGGGTGGTGGCCTCGCTTTCGCCACCGCCCTCGTTGCTGGCCTGGGCCAGGAAATCCGCCTGTTTCGGTGTCAGCGCGCTGGTGGTCCGGGTCAGGATCACGTCCAGCGTGGGCACCACCGGTGCGGCGTGTTCCAGGCTGAAACCGACGCCAAGCAGCAGCACCGCGTGCACCAGCAGCGACAGCACCATGGTGGCGCCGAGCCGCTGGTCCTCGCCGATTCCCGCGTTGGGCGCCGCCGCCACACTCATGCCGCGGCAGCGACCCGAGCCTCGATGGCATCAAACAGCGTGGCGCTGATATTCAGGCCGAACTCGGCGTCGAGTTCGCGGATGCACGTCGGGCTGGTGACGTTGACCTCGGTCAGGTAGTCGCCGATCACATCCAGGCCGACGAAGAGCATGCCGTGACGTCGCATTTCGGGAGCGACCTGCGCGGCGATCCAGCGGTCGCGGTCGCTCAGCGGGCGCCCTTCGCCGCGGCCTCCGGCAGCAAGGTTCCCGCGGAACTCGTCACCCTGCGGAATCCGCGCCAGGCTGTAGTCCACCGCAACGCCGTCGACCAGCAGGATGCGCTTGTCACCATCGCTGATCTCCGGCAGATAACGCTGCGCCATCGCCAGTTCGCCTTCACCCACCAGGGTTTCCAGAATCACGTTGGTGTTCGGATCACGGTGGGCGACCCGGAAGATCGACCGGCCACCCATCCCGTCCAGCGGCTTGAGCACCACTTCGCCGTGTTCCGCAATGAAAGCCTTGAGCACCGCTTTGTCGCGACTGACCACGGTGGGCGGACAGCATTGCGGAAACAACAGTGCGGCGAGTTTCTCGTTGTAGTCGCGCAGTCCCTGGGGGTCGTTGACCACCAGCGCACCCGCCTTCTGGGCAAGAGTGAGAATCTGGGTGTTGTGGATGTATCGGTTGTCCACCGGCGGGTCGATCCGCATCAATACGACGTGGTCTTTGCCAAGCACAAAATGTGACGCCTGGCCCAGTTCGAACCATCCGTTCGGGTCGTCGCGCACGGTCAACGGCGCCATCGTCGCCCCCGCGCGGCCATCGCGTACATCCAGCGCACCCGGCAGTACATACCAGAGCCTGTGCGAGCGCCGCTGCGCCTCCAGCAGCATGGCAAACGTCGAATCCTTGGCAATCGTGATGGATTCAATCGGGTCCATCACGACAACGATATCTAGCGGCATGGTGGGCACGTTCCGAAGGGTCGCAATGATGGTAGCAGGCGACCACGGGTACATTGGCCGCCGTGTCGCCCATTCAGCGTTGCCACGCGCCGGAAGCTCACTTGACAGCTTGCGTCCGGCTTGGAATAAAGGGAGTCTATGCGGCGCGCAGGGGATTTCGCGCCAGCACTTCTGCACCACTGGGGAACAGGAAACATGCACGACGAGGTCCGCACGGGCAGCCTCGATGGTCTGCGAGTCATGGTGATTGATGACTCCAAGACCATCCGCCGCACCGCTGAAACATTGCTCAAGCGCGAAGGCTGCGAAGTGGTCACGGCCACCGATGGTTTCGAGGCACTGGCGAAAATCGCCGACCAGAAGCCGCAGATCATTTTCGTTGACATCATGATGCCGCGGCTGGATGGCTATCAGACCTGCGCCCTGATCAAGAACAATCAGGTGTTCAAGCACACGCCGGTGATCATGCTGTCCTCCAAGGACGGCCTGTTCGACAAGGCACGCGGGCGCATCGTCGGCTCCGAGCAATACCTGACAAAACCATTCACGCGCGGGGAACTCCTCGACGCGATACGAACACACGTCAACGCCTGACCGGGGGGTAGGGCATCTATGGCACGCATTCTGCTGATCGAGGATTCGCCGACGGATACGGCGGTCCTGACCCAGTTGCTGGAACGCAACGGGCACGACGTAATCGCTTCGGGCAACGCCGAGGACGGCATCGACATTTGCCGGCGCGAACAACCGGACCTGGTCCTGATGGACGTGATCCTGCCGGGAATGAACGGCTTCCAGGCAACCCGCGCGCTGTCCCGCGACGAGCAGACCAGCGCCATTCCGGTCCTGATCGTCAGCACCAAGGGCATGGAGGCCGACAAGGCCTGGGGGCTGCGTCAGGGCGCGCGGGACTACATCGTCAAGCCACCGCGCGAAGATGAGCTGATCGCGCGCATCAACGAGTTGCTCGGGCCGTGAGTCCAGCGCAGAACGTGCAGCGCGACGCGTTCACCATTCTTGCCGACTTCGAGCGCCGCAGCCTGGACCATGTTCCCGGCCTGCCGGAGCAGCTGGATGCGCCGGGCCTGTGGCGTGGAGTGGGCTATCGCATCGGCTCGCGCCTATTGGCGTCGGGCTTCGACGAAGTGCTGGAAATCGTGCCATTGCCGCAGGCCACGCCGGTGCCGGGGTCGCGGCCGTGGATGCTCGGCCTGGCCAACGTACGCGGCAACCTGCTGCCCGTGGTCGATCTGAAGCAGTTTCTGGAAGGCGAGCGGACGATCCTGCACGAGGGCCAACGCATGCTGCTGGTGCGTCAGACCGGTGGTGACGTGGCGCTGCTGATCGACGAACTGTTCGGGCAGCGCAGTTTCAACGAGTCCCAGCTGGACCCCGATGCTGCTCTGGCCAGTGGCCTGGCCGACGGGCGCTATTCCCACTTCATCGATCAGGCCTACCGCCTGGGCGAGCACATCTGGGGTGTCTTCAGTCTGGATCGGCTGACCCGCACCCCCGAGTTCCGACATGCCGCGCTCGACACCCCATGGGGCGAGCCGTCCGTTATCGAAAACCACGCCAGCACCGAAATTGGGGTCGAACATGAGCACTGAGATGAATTCCGTCGCCGGCAAGGCCCGTTCCGTAGGCACCAACACCTGGCTGGTGGTGCTGGGCGTGTCGGTGCTTGTCCTTGTTCTCAACGTGGGTTATGCCCTCTACAAGGCCAGCCTGCTCAGTGGTGCCGGCGCGTCCGCCAGCAGTCTGCAGGTGCTGTCCCAGCGCCTGGCGGTGCAGGGTCGCGAAGCGGTTGGCGGTGATGAAGCCGCGTACGCCGCGTTCAAGGCGACCAAGGGCCGGGTGGTCGCGGACGTGGCGGACCTCAACGCCACCTTCGGCAACACCCCCGGAGTCGCGACACCGATTGCCACCGTCACCCAGACCTGGGTGCCGCTGGAGAAGAGCGCCGACCAGTTGATCGCCAGCGAAAAGGCGGTGTTGGGTCTGGCGACCAAGGCAACGAGCTTCGAGCAGCGGGTGCCTGATCTGCAGGCCCGTCTGGATGAACTGGTGCGGGCGATGTCGGCCAGCGGTTCGCCGTCCTCGCAGGTCTACTACGCGCTGCGTCAGGTGGTGCTCTCGGGCACCATGGCGCGCCGGGTGACCGAGATCCGCGCCGGTGGCCGCAATGCCGAAGCGGCGGGCGAAGGTCTTGCCCGCGACGCGGCAGTGTTCGGCAACGTGCTCGCCGGGCTGCGCAAGGGTGATGAGGCAAACGGGATCACCGCGCTGGGCAATGGCGGCGCGGTTGCCGCACTGGGTCAGGCGGAAAAGCTCTGGGCGAGCATGAAAACCGACCTCGACGCGATTCTCGCGACCTCCCAGGATCTGTTCCGGGCGCAGGCCGCGGCCGACGCGCTCACCACCGGATCCGACAAGCTGCTCGCCGACAGCGAATCGCTGTTCAGCGCATTCAACGATCTGGGTACCCTGAAGGACCCGAGTCTGCTGGGCAACCTGTGGATTTCCATCCTCGCCGGTGCGTTCGCCCTGGCAGCCATCGTCGGGTTGCTCTATTCGCTGAGCAAGATCCAGCGCGAGCGCTACAGCACCACGATGGAACTCAACGACCGCAACCAGGAGGCGATCATGCGCCTGCTGGACGAAATGGGTTCGCTGGCGGAGGGTGATCTGACCGTCAAGGCGACCGTCACCGAAGACATGACGGGAGCGATTGCCGACTCGATCAACTTCGCGATCGAGCAGCTGCGCAGCCTGGTGCAGACCATTACCGACACCTCGGTACAGGTCGCCTCCAGCGCGCAGGAGACCCAGGCCACCGCCATGCATCTGGCCGAGGCCGCCGAGCACCAGGCGCAGGAGATCACCTCCGCTTCCAGCCGCATCAGCGAGATCGCCGCCAGTATCGACCAGGTGTCGAAGAACTCCGCCGAGTCCGCCGACGTGGCGCAGCGCTCCGTGCAGATCGCGACCGCCGGTGCGGGCGTGGTGCGTCAGACCATTCAGGGCATGGACTCCATCCGCGACCAGATCCAGGAGACGTCCAAGCGCATCAAGCGGCTGGGCGAGAGCTCGCAGGAAATCGGCTCGATCGTTGAGCTGATCAACGACATTTCCGAGCAGACCAACATCCTGGCGCTGAACGCGGCGATCCAGGCGGCCTCCGCCGGTGAGGCGGGCCGCGGGTTCGCGGTGGTGGCCGATGAGGTGCAGCGCCTGGCGGAACGTTCCTCCAACGCCACCAAGCGCATCGAGTCGCTGGTCCAGACCATTCAGGCCGATACCAACGAGGCGGTCAGCTCGATGGAACAGACCACCACCGAGGTGGTCGCCGGTGCGCGCCTGGCCGAAGACGCGGGAACCGCGCTGGGCGAGATCGAGAAGGTGTCCTCCGACCTGTCGGGCTTGATTCAGGGCATCTCCTCGGCCGCGCAGCAGCAGTCCGGCGCGGCGGCGAACATCACCGAGACCATGAACACGATCCAGCAGATCACCTCGCAGACCACCGAGGGCGCCAACCAGACCGCGCAATCGATTGGAAATCTGGCCCAAATGGCCGCCGACCTGCGGCGCTCGGTCGCCGACTTCAAGCTCCCCGCCTGAGGTCTGAATTGGATCCGAGGATGAACAGCCTGAGCCCCGGCCGCCGACCGCACCCGTTGCGGCACTCCAACGCACAAAGGAGTGTCGCGCCATGACGGTGATGCGAGATGCGATCGACACCACCACGCTGGGCTGGATCAAGCCCGAGCTGGACGAGACCCTGCGCCAGGCGCGTCAGGAAATCGAGCGCTACGCCGAAGCCCCCGGCGACGGCGAGGCCATGCGCGTGTGCGCCAGTCATCTGCACCAGGTGCACGGCACGCTGCGGATGGTCGAGCTGTATGCGCCGGCCATGGTCGCCGAGGAGATGGAACGGCTGGCCCTGGGCCTGCTGCACGGTGAGATCGGCAACCATGAAGAGGCGTGCACGATCCTGATGCGCGGCGCTGTGCAGCTGCCCGATTACCTGGAGCGGTTGCAGGGCGGGCATCGCGACATCCCGATCGTGTTGCTGCCACTGCTCAACGAGTTGCGAGCCACGCGTGGTGAGGCCGGATTGAACGAGAGCGTGCTGTTCTCGCCCAATCTGGACCGACCGCTGCCCGGCGATCTGCCGGCGCCTTCACCCGAGCAGGCAACCACCATCCGCACGGGCGTACAACCGGTCAGCGCCAACCTGACCGGCTTGCGTGAGGCGATGGCGTTGTGGCCCGAAGGCGGCACGCCGTCCGATCCCGCCCAGCTTGCCAATGTGGTCGATGGCCTGCTGGCCGAGGTCTCGGTGGAGCCCCTGCGGCGGATGCTGTGGGTGGCATCCTCGGTCGCCGGTGCGCTGCGCGACGGCGCGTTGCCGGCGACCCCGGCCCTGCGTCTGGCGTTTGGCGGCGTCGAGCGCGAGGCGCGCCAGCTGATGCGCGGTAACGGCTACATCGAATCGGGCAACGAGCCCAACGCCGAGCCGACCCGGCAGTTGCTGTACCACGTCGCCCACAGCGATGACGTGCATCCGGCGCTCAACAGCCTGCGCAAGACCTTCGAGCTGGACGCCCAGCTGCCTTCCGAGTCGGAACTGGACCACGCGCGCGGCAGCTTGAGCGGTCGCAACCGGGCGTTGCTCGACACCGTCTCCGCCGCGATCAAGGAAGACCTGCTGCGGGTGAAGGATGCTCTCGACCTGCACCTGCGCACCGGCCAGACCGGTGTCGAGGACCTGCGTCCCCAGGTGGACGCGCTCAGCCGTGTCAGCGACACGCTGGGAATGATGGGACTGGGCGTCGCGCGTGGCGTGGTGATGGAGCAGCGCGACGCTATGCACCAGATCGTCGTCGGCAACCGCGCCGCCGACGAGTCGGCGCTGCTGGATGTCGCCGGCGCGCTGCTGTACGTGGAGACTTCCCTGGATGATCAGGTCGCCCGTCTCGGGCTGTCCGACGAACGTGCCGGACAGGACGTGCTGGAGAGCGAGTCGCGCAAGATCCTGGAAGTGGTGGTGCGCGAGGCGATCAGCAATTTCAGTGACGCGCGGCAGTCGTTTGTGGCGTTTGTGGAAACCAACTGGGACCACGCCGAACTGGTGGAGATTCCGCGTCTGCTCGACGAGGTCGGCGGCGCGCTGCGCATCCTCGACCTCCACCTGCCGGCCGAATACCTGCATGGGGTGCAGTGCTACATCGAACGCGAGCTGATCGACCGCAAGCGCGTCCCCAACAGCAAGCAACTGGACACTCTGGCCGATTCCCTCGCCAGCGTTGAGTACTACCTGGAAGCGCTGCGCGAACAACGCCCCAATCGCGATCGTATTCTGGAGATCGCGCGCCACAGTCTGGAAGCGCTCGGCTATTGGCCGGTGCCTTCCGCCGACATGGCCTCCGAGCCGTCCCCGTCGCCGTTGTCCAGCCAGGATGAGGACAACGCCGCGGCGGCGATCGACCGGTGGACCTCCACCGCGCACCACATGGATGCACCGTGGAGCGAAGACGGGTCGCTGCCGGTATCGGGTGCCGGCGCCGACGTGCGTGCCGCCGGGCTGCATGCCGGCGTTCCCGCCACGCTGGATACCCCCGCCGGTAGCACCGGCGAGACGATCGCCCCGGACGCTCCCGTGCCAGTCGACGACACAGCCGCGGCGGCGGTCGTTTCCGTCGCTACCGATGTGGACGGATTCGAGGAGAACGCGGATATCGATGACGAGATCCGCGAGGTCTTCCTGGAGGAGCTCGAAGAAGAAATTTCCAATCTGGGTGCAATGCTGACCGAGTGGCGCACCTCGCCGGAAAACATGGAGCAACTGCGGTCGATCCGGCGCGTGTTCCACACCCTCAAAGGCAGTGGCCGGCTGGTGGGTGCCAGGACGCTCGGCGAGTTCAGCTGGAAAGTCGAAGGCATGCTCAACGGTGTGCTCGGCGGCTCCCGGCTCGCCAGCCCGGCGGTGGTCGCGGTGGTCGACCTTGCCCATACCGTGTTGCCGCAACTGCACGCCGCCCTCGAGGGAACCGGCACGATCAGCGCGGACCTCATCGGGATCGGCGCCATCGCCGATCGCGTGGCCGAGGGCCAGGAAGTGTTCTACACGGCCGCCGACACCGCGGCTGCGCCGGCGGCAGGCGCAGACGATGCCGGCGAGATAGCGGGCACGCCCGCGGTTGCGGCCGCACCCGAGGCCGACCTGGCGTCCGAGCCGGAGGGTATCCCGGCGTCGGTCGATGCGGTCCTGTTGGAGATTCTGGGCGCCGAGGTCAGCGGACACCTGGCGACAATCAGGGCGTGGCTGGCGGACGCCGCATTGGCACCGCTACCGGCCGACGACCGCCTGCAACGGGCCATCCATACGCTCAACGGCGCCTTCGCGATGACGGAGGTGCCGGTGATTACCGATATCACCACTCCCGCGGAAGCGTATGTCCGGCGCCTGCTGGTAGCCGGGCAACCCGCCAGCAACGAGGGCGTTGCCGGGATCAATGCGGTCTGCGAGGCCGTTGAAACGACCCTTGCGGCCCTGCTGACCGCGCATCCACGGATTCCCTCATTCGCGGGAGTCGCCGAACGCCTGATCGCTTTGCGCGACAGCTTGCCGGATGCACGTGCGTCCGTTGCGATAGAGGCTGATGACCGGTTGCCGGCCATGTCCGACACCGGTCCGGTGGTCGTCGATCTCGCGCCTTTCGTACAGACCGACGCGCTGGTCGAAGCCGAGCGTGTCGAAGCCGAGCGGATCGAAGCCGAGCGAATCGAAGCCGAGCGAATCGAAGCCGAGCGGATCAAAGCCGAGCGGATCGAAGCCGAGCGGATCGAAGCCGAGCGGATCGAAGCTGAGCAGATCGAAGCTGAGCAGATCGAAGCTGAGCGGATCGAAGTCGAACGGATCGAAGCTGAGCGGATCGAAGCTGAGCGGATCGAAGCTGAGCGGATCGAAGCCGAGCGGATCGAAGCCGAGCGGATAGAAGCTGCAAGGATCGAAGCCGAACGAATCGAAGTCGAGCGGGTCAAGGCCGAAGAGGAAGCCGAATACGTTGCCCGCGAATCCGCGTACGCAGCTGAGCAGGCGGCTGGCCAGGAGCAGGAAGCGACCCAGGCGGCGGAACAAACCGACGCACACGCAGACGCGTCTGAAGCCGCGGCTCCAGCGGCGGCATTCGACAGCATCAAAGCCGCGGCCGGTTCGATTGTGGTGGCACCGTCTGCCGTTTTCGCGCCGGTTACCGATCCTGATGAGCCGCTCGATTTGAGCGATCTGGATCCGGAGCTGGTGGATATTTTCGTGGAGGAGGGCAGCGACCTGCTGGACCACTCCGACGGCCTGCTGGCCCAGCTGCGCGTTACACCCGGTGACGATGAGTTGCTGGCGGGCCTGCAGCGCGACCTCCACACCCTCAAGGGTGGTGCCCGTATGTGCGGCATCATGCCGGTGGGTGAACTCGGACACGTCATGGAGTCGTTGCTGGAGGCCGTGGTCGGCCAGCATTGCGAACTGGGCGCCGACGGCGTCCCATTGCTGGAGCGCGGATTCGACCGCCTCCACGCGATGCTGACCCGGGTCGGTGAACGGCGTGCGATCGCGATGCCGGACGCACTGATCAACGAGTTTGACGCGCGCTCGCGCGGTCAGGCGCTTGCCGATGCACCTTCTTTGCCAACAGAATCCCCGGCCCCCAACGTCGTCGATGTGCCCGCTGTGGTGGTCGAGCCCGCGCAGCACGCCGCGCAGATCCAGGTGATCCGCAACACTGCGGCACTCCGACCGCTGTCGGCCCCGATCGAGGCTCGCCGCGACGACGAGGACGACGACGACATCGGAATCCGTGCGCCGCAGGAGCAGGTGCGAATCCGCGCCGACCTGTTGGACCGGCTGGTCAACTATGCCGGTGAGGTGGCGATCTACCGCGCGCGCCTGGAGCAACAGCTGGGTGCCTTCCGCGGCGCGATCTCCGAGATGGCAGTTACCAACGAGCGCATGCGCGACCAGTTGCGCCGGCTGGAGATGGAAACCGAGGCGCAGATCCTCTCGCGCTACCAGCGTGAAAGCGACGACGCCGAGCAGACATTCGATCCGCTTGAGTTGGATCGTTTCTCCAATCTGCAACAACTCTCGCGCGGCCTGTCCGAGTCCGCGGCTGATCAGAGCAGCCTGCAGATCACGCTCGACGATCTGACCCGCCAGTACGAGACCCTGCTGCTGCAACAGTCGCGCGTCAGCTCGGACCTGCAGGAAGGTCTCATGCGAACGCGCATGGTGCCCTTCGACGGCTTGCTGCCGCGTCTGCGCCGGGTGATCCGCCAGGCGTCCGGCGAGCTGGAAAAACAGGTCACCCTGAAGCTGGAAGGCTCGCAGGGTGAACTGGATCGCAATGTGCTGGAGCGCATGACCGCGCCGTTGGAGCACATGCTTCGCAATGCGATCGCGCATGGCCTGGAAACCCCGGAGCAGCGCCGCAAGGCGGGCAAGCCGGAGGAAGGCACGGTCCGCATCGCGATCCGTCGCGAAGGTTCCGAAGTGGTGCTGGAGGTCAGTGACGACGGTCGCGGACTCGACACTGCCGCCATTCGCCGTCGCGGCGAGGAGCGGGGCCTGGTGCCGGCGGGGAGCGGACTGAGCGATTTCGCGCTGCACGCCCTGATCCTCGAGCCGGGCTTCTCCACCGCCGACTCGGTCAGCCGTCTGGCCGGGCGGGGCGTCGGGATGGACGTGGTGGCCAGCGAAGTGCGCCAGTTGGGCGGCACGCTGGACATCCGCTCGCAGCCCGGCGTTGGCACGACCTTCGTGCTGCGGCTGCCGCAAACCCTGGCGGTCACCCAGGCGGTATTCGTCAGGATCGGCGACACCACGTTCGCCGTGCCGATCGCGTCCGTCCGCGGCGTGGGACGCATTGCACGCGAAGAGTTGGTGGACGACGCTGGCCAGCCCCGCCAAGCCGTCCACCGCTACGGTGGCGATGACTACGCGGTACATGATCTGGGCCAGCTGGTCGGGCAGGCGCCTGCCAAGGCCGAAGGCCAGTTGCAGATGCCGGTTTTGCTGGTGCGTTCGGGTGAATTGCACGCAGCGGTCACGGTCGACCAGGTCATCGGCAACCGCGAGATCGTGGTCAAACCCGTGGGCCCCCAGGTGGCATCGATGCCGGGCATCTTCGGCGCGACCATCATGGGCGATGGGCGGGTGGTGGTGATCCTCGACGTGGCCCCGCTGGTGCGACGCTTCGCATCGATGCCGGCGCCCCTGCTGGACGCCCCGGTAGCGGCGGCGGATGCGCAGCCGGTCCGTTCGGTGCCGCTGGTGATGGTGGTGGACGACTCGGTGACGATGCGCAAGGTCACCGGCCGGGTGCTGGAACGGCACAATTTCGAGGTCACGACGGCCCGCGACGGCATCGATGCACTTGAGCGGATGGAAGACTCCGTGCCGGATCTGATGCTGCTGGACATCGAAATGCCGCGCATGGACGGCTACGAGCTGGCGACCCGGATGAAGGCGGATCCGCGCCTGCGGGACGTGCCCATCGTGATGATCACCTCGCGTACCGGCGACAAACACCGTCAGCGTGCGATGGAGATCGGGGTGGACCGCTACCTTGGCAAGCCGTACCAGGAGCCGGAATTGATGCGCAACGTGTTTGAGCTGCTCGCGCTTGATAACCGCCATGACCAGTGACGCATTGACGGTTGTCCTGCTGGCACGCGCCGGGACAGCGCGCGACCGTCTCCGCGAGGCGGTGCAGAGCGCCGGCGCGGACTGCGTGTTGGAAGCCGATCCGCTGGAGCTGGAGCCGGATGCGCTGGACGCCTCCCCTGCCAAGGTGGTTCTGGTCGCGCTGGATCCCCAGAGCGAGGATGCCCTGGAGCGCTTTGATGAACTGCTGGCCGATCCCGGTCGGGAAGTGATCTACGAGGAGGCGAGCCTGGCCGCGTCGCGTGAGGGTTGGGATCTGGCGCGGTGGCAGCGGCATCTGGTTGCCAAGATCCAGCGCAACGGCGACGTGCTGCCGCCGGGGACCGAACAGGAGGATTCCGGCGCCGCGGCGCACGGGTCCGGTTCTGAACCAGCAACCGAAGTCAATCCATTTGATCCGGTGGCCGCGGAAATGTCCCTCGAACCGACCGTCAGCGTTGCCGCGTTTGAACCCGGCGATGTCGCCGATGGTCTGGACCTCAGCCTGGCGATTGAACCCGCCGCGGCCGATGAAGCCCAGAGCGACAGCCTGGCCGCGGACGGATCACACGTGGCTGACGCCGAGCCCACGGCAACCGGCGGCTTCGGTGTGCTCAGTCTGGACGATGGCGATGGCGATGGCGAGAGTGTATCGGCGGCCGCCGGTGAAACCAGCCAAGCGAAGGACCGCTTTGCGCGCGATATCAGCGAGCTGGAACAACGTATCTCCGGGCTCAGCCTGGTGGACGATTCGCC
>JBDSPO010000059.1:0-2898 GCA_039930265.1 Lysobacter sp.
CTCCAGTCGATCAGCCAGCGCGGGAAGACGGAATCGGCATCTCCGGACGCGCCCATCGCATCGCGCACCGGACGCACCACGTAGTAGCCGCACAACAGGCTGAAGAAATACAGCAGCGACCACCACAGCGGCGGCGATTCCGCCAACGCCGTGCGCAGGCGGCGCAGGCTGGCGCGACCGCGCGCGAGGTTCACGCCTGACCCAGCATCGGCGGCAGCGGACAGTGCAGCACCCCGCAGATCGTGCGCAACAGCTCAGCTTCGGCGACCGTCACCCGGCCATCGTGGCCGACCGCCAAGGTGATCGCCTCCACCAGCAAGCGCTTGGCCAGCGGGTCCAGCGCATCCAACGGAATCCACACATCCTCCAGCGCCAGCACGCCTTGCGTGGGGACCCGGTAGGGACGGCTGTCATTCGGCAGGATCCGCTGCATGCCGGCGATGTATGCGCGCCTTGCTACTGCCGTGTCGGGATGGCCTGCCGCCGCCACCACGGCCAGCAACGTGGCGATCTCGGCCTGCAGCTGGGCCGGCTTGCGCCGACCGGTGCGGGCGTAGCGGGAAGGATCAAGCGACTCACGCAGCTGCACCGTCAACAGGCGCCCCAGGCAGTACTCGAACAAAGACACGTCGCCGTCGGCAAACGCCATCGCATTGGCCGCATCCAGGAACAACTCCAGCTCGGGACGCGGACGCCGGCGCAGCACCGGAAAAGCCAACGCCGCCAGCGGCATGCGCAGCATCGGATGGAGTCCACGCAGGACGTCACGCATATGCTCCAGATCCAGTGCCACCGCCTTGCCCAGTCGGGCGCCGACGGCAAACAGCTGTTTGTCCGCGATCTCCCTGCGCTCGTCCAGCAGCAGCCCCAGCACCAGCGGCATCACCCGCTCGCGGTCTGCGGCCAGCACGCGCAGCGCGCCGGGGATCCCGGCCACAATCGCATCCGCGCAGCGGTAATCCTCGATATCCGGCTGCCCCACCTGGGCGGAGACCATTCCGGCATCCAGCGTCTGCTCGCTATCGGCCGCCGGCAACATTGGCACCGCGTGCAGACCCATTTGCAGGTCCTCTTCCAGCCCGTGCGGCGGCCGGTCCATCCAGCGCCGCGCCAGGGTGTCCAGCTGGCCATTGGTGAACGACGGCTCGAGCACCTGGATGCGTTCCAGCAGCGGCGGGTGGGTGGCCAGCAGGCTGCCGAATGGGCCCCCGAAGCGCAGGCCCTCGCCGAACAGCATGTGGCTGACTTCCTCCACGTCGCCCACGGCGACCAGATGGGATCCGTCCTGCAGGCCTCCGATCTTCTTCAGCGCTCCGGCCAGGCCCGCGGTCTGGCGGGTGAACTGCACGGAGCTGGCGTCGGCCAAGCGCTCCCGGCTGCGGCTGATACCGGCCCGGATGAGGCGCGCAAAAAACAGGCCGATCCAGCCGATCACCAATGCCGCCACAGCGCCTGCCACCACGAACATGGCGCTGGAACCACGTCCGCGTCCACGGCCGCCGAGCACACCGAAGTGCAGCACCTTCTGAGCGATCAGCGCGATCATCGAAATACCGAACAGCACCCCCACCAGGCGCAGGTTGAGCCGCATGTCGCCGTTGAGGATATGGCTGAACTCGTGCGCGACGACCCCCTGCAATTCGTCGCGGTTGAGCCGTTCCAGCGCGCCGCGGGTGACCGCCACCACGGCATCGGAGGGCGAATAGCCGGCGGCGAAGGCATTGATCCCGCCATCGTGCTCCAGCACATACAGGCGCGGCATCGGCACGCCGGACGCGATCGCCATTTCCTCCACCACGTTGCGGAACCGGCGCAGGTTGGCATCGGCGCTGTCGTCGGGCACGGGACTGCCGCCCATTTCCAGCGCGACCGACTCGCCACCGCGACCCAGACTGGCCAAACGGTAGGCCGAACCGAGGCCGATCACCAGCAACGTCACCACGCTGCACCACGCCAGGACCGCGCCGTTGGCGCCCAGGATCGACAACGCGAGCAGATCAACCGCCAGCACCACGCCCAGCACGGCCAGCGAGAACAGCACCACCAGACGCGTGGAGCTGCGCCGGGCCGCCGCCTGGTGCTCAAAGAAGTTCATCGGATCAACTGCCGCCTAGTGAACCGCGTGCGTCAGAACGTCACCTTGGGCGCCTGACGCATGTCCGCCTGCCCGGCCGGAATATCCAACAGGCCGGCCGGAGTGAAACCGAAGTTGCCAGCGATCAGGCTGGACGGGAACACCTCGCGCCGGGTGTTGTAGCTGGTCACCGCATCGTTGTAAGCCTGCCGCGAAAAAGCCACCTTGTTCTCGGTGCTGCTGAGCTCTTCGGTCAGCTGCAGCATGGTCTGGTTCGCCTTCAGATCCGGGTAGGCCTCGGCGACCGCCATCAGGCGTCCCAGTGCGCCGCCAAGCACGCCCTCGCTGCTGCCCATGCGCGCCATCGCGTCCGGGTCGCCGGGCTGGCTCTTCGCCGCCGCCGCACCGGATATCGCGGCCGAGCGCGCGGTCATCACCGCTTCCAGTGTCTCGCGTTCGTGGGCCATGTAGCGCTTGGCAATCTCGACCAGGTTGGGGATCAGCTCGAAGCGTCGCTGCAGCTGGACGTCGATCTGCGCAAACGCATTTTTGTAGGCGTTGCGAGACCCGACCAATCCGTTATGGATGCCCACTCCCCAGAAGATGAACAGGCAGATTAATCCCAATAGAATCAGGAAGCTGAACATCATTGCTCGCAAACCTCTGCACAACGGCGTTATGATCCGGTGAACCCAGCATACGCAGGCGTTGCAACCGATGAAAGACGAATCGATCCGGCGGACACGTCTCGCCCGGCGGGTTGCCGCCCTTGCCTTCCTGCTCACCGTGGCCCTGGCCTCGACGGCGCAGACCTCGCTGCTCAG
>JBDSPO010000060.1:0-29121 GCA_039930265.1 Lysobacter sp.
TGAGTTTCGCGATGTTGACCGCGCGCGACGCCGGCTTGGCCACACCGGCGTGGCAGGACAGTGCGCTGTATGTCGCGATGGCGATGGCGGTGTTTGCGATGTTGTTCGGCACCCGGCGTGCGAGCGCTGCCGAGCATAACCGCGGGTTGGTCCTCGCGATGGCTTTCGAGTCGGTGTTCAAGCTCGCCGCGATGCTGGCAATCGGCCTGTTCGTCTGGTTTGGACTGGACATGCAGGCGGGTCCATTGCTGCGGGTGACCCCTGGAGCATTTTCCGCCATCCCAACCCAACCCTCCGCCGGTTTCCTGCCGCTGGTCCTGCTGGGTGCGTTGGCGATGTTCATCCTGCCGCACCAGTTCCATATCGGCGTGGTGGAATGCCGGGACGAGGACGACGTGCGTACGGCGCGCTGGCAGTTTCCGCTGTACCTGGTGCTGATCGCGCTGCCGGTGCTGCCGCTGGCGATGGCCGGAACCGCGCTGCTGGGCGATACGGTGCCCTCGGACATGTACGTGCTGGCATTGCCGCTGGCGCAGGGGCATGAGGGACTGGCGCTGTTTGCGTTTTTGGGCGGTCTCAGCGCCGCCACGGGGATGGTGGTGGTGAGCACGCTCACCCTCGGGCTGATGATCAGCAACCACTGGTTTGCGCCGGGGCTGCTGCGCGGCGTGTGGTCGCGCAACGACGGCAGTGACCTGCGCGGCAGTGTGCTGATGCTGCGACGCGGCGGGATCGTGGTGATCATGCTGCTGGCGTGGGGCTACAGCCGCCTGGTCGGTGGCAATGACGCCCTGGCGGACGTTGGCGCGGTGTCGTTTTCGGCGCTGGCAACGCTTGCGCCAGCGCTCGCGTTCGCGGTCTGGCGCCCGCAGACCCCGCCGCGGGCTGCGGTGATCGGCGTGGTGGTCGGCTTCGCCGCCTGGGCGTGGGTGCTGCTGGTGCCGATGGTGGCCGAGGTCATCGGTCAGCGGCCGGGGTGGGTCGAGTCGGGTCCTTTCGGCCTGCGGCTGCTTTCGCCCGATGGCCTGTTCGGGCTGACCGGGTGGAGCCGCTTGGGACGTGCCGTGGGGGCCAGCCTTTTTCTGGGAACGCTGGCGACCGTGCTGGGATGGACCTGGCGCCGGGATACGCCGCGGCGCAGCTACCGCGGCATCGATGCACAGAGCCTGCGCGATGCCAGCCTGCGCTTCCTGCCGCGCGAGCGGGTGCAACAGCTGTTGCATGAAGTCGTAACGACGGGCGCGGTGCCCGCCGCGGTGGAAGCGGGGATCGAGCGCGAGCTCGCCGCCGTGCTCGGATCCGCCTCGGCACGGGTGCTGCTGGACGCCGCGCGCCGTGAGAGCGGTCGCGGCCTGGACACGGTGGCTGCCATCGTCGGTGAAGCATCGGCGGATCTGCGTTTCAACCAGCGCGTGCTTGAAGCCGCGCTGCACAACATGAGCCAGGGCATCAGCGTGGTCGACGCGCAGTTGCGACTGGTGGCATGGAACCGGCGTTACGCAGAACTGTTCCAGTATCCCGCCGAGCTGCTCCAGGTCGGCCGTCCCATCGTGGATCTGTCGCGTTGGGTGATGCTGCAGGACCCCTCGCGGACGGGCAGCCTGGAGCGCGCGCTGGAGCGCCGGTTGGCCTTCATGCGCGCCGGCTCGCTGCACCTCACCGAGCGCATCCTGGAGGACGGCAGCATCATCGAAATCCGCGGCAATCCGATGCCCGGCGGCGGATTCGTGGCGACCTTCACCGACGTCACCGATTTCCGCCGCTCCGAAGCCGCGCTGTTGCAGTCCAACGAGACGCTCGAGCAGCGCGTCGTTGAGCGGACCGTGGACCTGCAGATTGCGACCCGCGAGGCGGAGCGCGCCAACGACGCCAAAAGCCGATTCCTGGCTGCTATCGGCCACGATCTGATGCAGCCCTTGCACGCCGCGCAGCTGTTCACCGATGCCATGGCGGTCCAGGTTGCCAATGAGGGGCAGCGCGAGATGCTGGCCCAGATCGGCGGTGCGCTCGATTCCACCAGCGACCTGTTGACCGGGTTGCTGGACATGTCCCGGCTGGAGGCGGGTGGGCTGGTACCGGAGCTGCGTGACTTCGCCCTGGCCGAGGTGCTGGACCCGCTGGCGTCGGAGTTCAGCGCGATTGCGTCCGCCCGCGGTCTCGCCTTCCGCTTCGTCCCCACGCGTGCCTGGGTCCACAGTGATCCCCAGTTGCTACGGCGCGCGCTGCAGAATTTCCTCGCCAATGCCGTGCGTTATACGGCTGCGGGGCGGGTGCTTCTCGGGGTTCGACGTTGCGGTGACGGTTTGCGGATCGAGGTTCGCGACACCGGTCCGGGCATTGAGCCGGCGATGCAGCAAGCGATCTTCGAAGAGTTCCGGCGCGGCGCCGATGCCCCCGGACAGGGATTGGGACTGGGTCTGTCGATCGCTGATCGCATCGCCCAGCTGCTGCAGGCGCCGCTGACGCTGCGCAGCGGCGTTGGTCAGGGCACCGTCTTTGCCATGCGGGTGCCGCGGGTTGCCCCGCGACTGCCGGCGGCCTCCACTGTCTCCCGTGGGTTGGCCGGACTCAGCGTGCTGCTGGTGGACAATGATCCGCAAGCGCTGGCCGCGCTCGCCGCAATCATGCGCGGCTGGGGGTGCGCCGTCATGGATGCCCCGGACCGCAACGCCGCGCAGCAGCATGTCGCGCGCACACCGGCCGCGTTGTGGCTGTTCGACTACCACCTCGACGACGGTGATACCGGCGTCGCGCTGGCCGAGGCGCTGGCCGAGCAGCACGGTGCGCGCCCGACCCTGATCCTGAGTGCCGATACCGGGCATGTGGTGCGGCGCGCGGTACTGGAAGGCGGGCATGCGCTGCTGTCCAAGCCGCTCAAGCCGCTGGCGTTGAAATCGGTGCTGGATCGGATGCTGGCGGCGAGCGTCGTGCGCGAGACGGCAACCGCGGAGGCCGTTGATCCGGGTGCTTGATCGGTCCTGCGCTCAGGGGTCCACCAGTCGCGACGGATCGGTCAACTCCAGACTGCGCAACACGACACCCGCCTGGGTCCGGTTGCGCACGCCCAGACGCTCAAAGATGGCGGACAGGTGCGCCTTGACGGTGCGCTCCTGCACGCTCAGACGGTCGGCGATCTGCTTGTTCAACAGCCCCTCGGCGACAAATGTCAGGACCCGGAACTGTTGCGGCGACAGGCTGGCCAGCCGGGCGGCGAGGTCGGCATCGCTGCTTGAACTGCGGGTGTGCGAGACCGACGCCCGCAGGGACGGCGGCAGCCATTGCTCGCACGCGAGCACCGCGCGGATGGCATCGCGCAGCTCGTCCAGACCGGAGCTCTTGGGCAGGTAGCCGGCGGCGCCGTGATCCAGCGCCCGGCGGATCACCCGCGGATCGTCATTGGCCGACACCACCACGACCGCGACGCCGGGATACTGCGCCCGGATCGCCGCCAGACCCGCCAGGCCATGGTTGCCGGGCATGTGCAGATCCAGCAGCACCAGGTCGATGTCCGGTTCCGATTCCAGCAACGCCAGCACCGCCGGCAGCGAGTCGGCCTCATGCACTGTCAATTCCGCCACCGCGTCGGCCGCCGCGCCGCGCAGGGCGGCCCGGAACAGGGGATGGTCGTCGGCGATGAGCAGGGAAGGCATCCGCGCCAGCCTAACAACTGCGCGCCTGTCCCGTGCGGTACGAAAGTACGATGAGCCGGTGGCCGCAGACTTGTTAAGGTCGGCAGATGAAAAATTCGATGCTTGCCGTTGCCCTGTCCGCCGCGCTGGCCGTTATCGGCGGCTGTGCGACCACCGCCCCATCCGGAGCTACCCCCATGGACGCCTCCAACTTCGGGCCGGTCAGCGTAAGCGAGCACCGCGGCGATGACGATTTGCTCACCGCAGGCTTGGGTCTGGCTGGCTTGCGCGCGATGACGCCACCGGTGTTCGCGAACCCGGAGGCTCCCACAGCGGCGGAAGTCCGCAGTCGCGCGATCTGGAGCAACTGGCGCGGTATCGCCGATCTGGCGCCGGGTGGCGGCTACGGCGAGCTGTACGGCAATCTTGTTGCGTCCCCGGGGCGCGAGTTCCAATCCCTCGCGCGGCTGCCGGGTGCAAATCAGCCCCACCGGGTGCTGGTGCAGGTGCCGGACAACTTCGACCAGCAGGCGCGCTGCATCGTGCTGGCGCCATCGTCGGGCTCCCGCGGTGTGCTGGGCGCTATTGCTGTCGCCGGCCCTTGGGCCCTGCCAAAGGGCTGCGCAGTGGCCTATACCGACAAGGGTACGGGCAGCGATTATTTTGATCTGGACGCCGGACTCGGGATAAAGCTTGACGGCACCTCGGGTGGCGTCGATGACGCGCTGGCATTCCACCCCGATCCCGCGCGCGGAGCGGGCGTGGCATTCAAACACGCCCACTCAGGCGACAATCCGGAAGCCCATTGGGGCGAGCACGTCCGCCAGTCGGCGGTGTTTGCGCTGCAGGTCCTGAACAGCGCATTCCCCGATGCAAAACGGTTCTCCTTCGACAACACCCGCGTCATTGCGGTCGGCATATCCAACGGCGGGGGCGCCGTGCTGCAGGCGGCGCAATCCGGGCCTGCCGGCGACTGGCTGGACGCGGTCGTGGCTGGCGAGCCGAATGTGACCGTCGAAGGCGCACGGCCTATCTATGACTACACCACCGAGGCCGCGCTGCTGATGCCGTGTGCATTGCCGGCGCTCGGCATTCCGGCCATGCCCACGACCGAGGCCCACTGCGCTGGGCTCGCTCAGGCGGGGCTGGTGCACGGCGACAGCGTTGCCGAACAGCAACAATCGGCGTACCGCGCGCTGCGTGACAGTGGCTGGACTGATCAGGCCCTGCGCGCAGGCTCCATCAGCGTCGCGTTCGATCTGTGGCGTGCCGTCGCGGTGACCTATGCCTCAGCCTACGGCCGCTACCCGGCGGATGCACACCCATGCGGCTACAGCTTCTCGGCCGTGACCGCCGAAGGTGCCGCGCGTCCGGCCACCGCCACCGAGCGTGCCGCTTGGTCGTCGGAAGCATCCGGCATCGCGCCGGGGTCCGGGGTTGCGATCGTCTCCCCGCCCGCCGATCCGGCTAACCCGCTGGCCGGTCTGCAGTGCCTGCGGGCGCTCTGGGACGGGCAGGGTGCGGACGCTGAGCGGGTGCGCGAGGGTGTTCGCGCGGTCCGAGTGACCACCCCGACAGCAGGTCTGCCGGTCATGGTCATCCATGGGCTGGATGACGGTCTGATTCCGCCGGCTTTTTCCAGCGCGCCGTATGTCGCCGCCGCGCGGGCCGCAGGTCGCGACGTGCATCACTGGCAGGTCGCGAACGTCCAGCATTTTGACGCGTTTCTCGGCCTGCCGGTCTACGCGGCGCAGTACCTGCCTTTGCTGCCGTATGTCTACGAAGCGCTGGACCGGACCTGGGCGCACCTGCAATCCGGTGCACCGATGCCGGCGGACACTGTAATCGCCACCACCCCACGGGGCGTCGGTAATCCACTGGAAGCGCATCACCTCGCCATTCCGCGCTGATCGCTGCGGACGAGTGTCCGGATAGCTCCCGCACCCGCGTATATGGGGTCCAACGGGTACGCGCGCAGGCGCACCGATGGATCGGGGCCGACCTTTGCGGTGGCCTTCACCAACACGCCGGCGGCATGGCGACAGGGGAGTGGGATGCGTGGAATGAAATTACTGGTGGTTGTTCTGTTTGCGCTGCTTCAAAGCGGATGCGCCACGATGACCCAGGGGGACTGCCTCGGCGGCAACTGGTCGCGGATCGGCTACCAGGATGGCGTCGCCGGGTACCCGGCCTCGCGTCTGGGCAATCACGAGCAGGCGTGCATGGCGCATGGGGTCGGCGTGGACGCGCGCACCTATATGGAGGCCCGCGAGCGCGGGCTGGAAGTCTATTGCACCCCGTACCGGGGCTTCACTGCCGCGGCAAACGGTCAGAACTATGCAGGCGTCTGCCCCGGCTATCTGGAACCCGGATTTCTTGCCGGATTCAGCGACGGCCGCTTCGTGCATGACGCCAAGCGGTATGCCGATGAAGTGAGCTCCGACGTCAGCGCGATCCAGTACCGCGTCCGCAAGGCCGACAAGGACATTGACAAGGCCCGCAAGCGTCTGGATCAGGCGGAGAACGAGGATGAGCAACAGCGGCTTAAGCGAGAGATCGCGACTTTGCGAGCCGATATCCGCCGCGCCGACCAAGATCTGGTGCACGCGCGTCGCCGCGAGGACATGGCGCGACGCGAGCTGGATAACGTCAGCCGCCGCTTTGCGTCGCTCTACGGGCACTGGTAGCCAACGCCCCTGCGCCGTCGCCAGCGGGACGCTCGAGTTGCCCCGGGCGGCGCGCGGGAAATGAAAAAGGCACCCCGCGGGGTGCCTTTTTGTCTGCCCGGATGTCTGTCAGCTACCGCTGCGCGAACCACCGCGACCGCCACCACCGCCGGGGCGCGCGCCGCTGCGCGGGCCACCGGGCCTGGGGCCACCGGGTCCACGGCCGGCAGGCTTGCCGCCGCCAGGCTTACCGCCCGAAGGGCGAGCTGCGGAGTGATTGCCGCCGGGACCGCGCGGGGTTTGGCCATACGGGCTGAAGCCCGGGTTGGCGTGGTCGGATGGAAAGCTCGGCGCGCTCGCGGGGTGACCGTAGGGCGCCCGCGGGCCACGAGCCTGACCGCCGGGACCACCGGTGGGCTTGGTCCCCTTGTAACCACCGCCGCCACCGGGCTTGCCGCCATAGGGCTTTTTCGGCCCCCGGCTGTCGGCATTGCGATGGCCACTGGGACCGGTATTGACACCATCAGGTACAAACCAGCTGCGGAAAGCGGCCGGGTTGCCGTCAGGCAGCGGTTGCTGGCCTTTCGGCGCACGCTGTTTGAAGGGACGCTGCGCCTGGTTGGCGGCGGCTTCGCCGCTGACCGTCAGGCCACCGTGGCGCTTGGGGGCGCCACGGCCGCGACCGCGGTCCTCGCGCACGTTGTCGAAGCGTCGCAGCTCGCGCCCCTCGTCGGCGCTGGTGACGTGACCACCAACATAGCCCGGGCTCTGCGCACGACCGGCCAGGTTGATGGTCGAGCGCGCCGCCTTGCGCTGGCCGATCACCGGCAGCAGCGTCAACGCGGACGGCGCGCCGTCCTCCAGCCCCAGTTCCTTGCGCAGCGCATCGACGCGTTCGGTGATCAATTCCTGGGACTGCCCGCGTAACAGCTCGCGAGGCAGGTCCACCGAACCGTATTTGATCCTCTTCAGCCGGCTCACCTGGCAGCCCTGCGATTCCCACAGACGGCGGACCTCGCGGTTGCGACCTTCCTTGACCACCACGCGGAACCAGTCGTGCGAATCGGCGCCGCCGATACGTTCCACATCATCGAACTTGGCCGGACCGTCTTCCAGCGTCACGCCGCGCTTCAGCCGCTCGACGATCGGGTCTTCGACCCGGTCCTGGCCTTCCGGCGCGCGTACGCGGCACACGTATTCCCGTGACACCTCGTGCGAGGGATGCATCAGGGTATTGGCAAGCTCACCATCGGTGGTCAACATCAGCAGACCGGTGGTGTTGATGTCCAGGCGGCCCACGGCGATCCAGCGCGCGCCCTTGAGGGCGGGCAGCGCATCGAAAATGGTCGGTCGACCTTCGGGGTCTTCGCGGGTAGTGACTTCGCCTTCGGGCTTGTTGTACATCAGCACGCGCGAGGGCTCATTCAGGGCGCTGGCGACGAACTGACGGCCGTCCAGCTCAACCTTGTCGCCGCTGCCGATCGACAGGCCGACCTGGGCGACTTCGCCGTTGACCTTGACCAGGCCATCTGCGATGCGCTGCTCCAGCGCCCGGCGCGAGCCGAGTCCGGCCTGGGCCAGGACCTTGTGCAGGCGCTCCTGCAGGCGCGGGATGCCGGACGCGGCGGTGTCGTTCTTGAGTGAAAGCTTGCGGCGGGTGTCTTCGGTCATTTCTGTAACTCCGACGAGGCCATGGTGGCGTCGTCCTCTTCGAGGGATCCGCGGTCTTCCATCGGATGGATGGCATCGCTCGCGGTGTTGGTGTCGTCCGCCGGGTGACCCGCTTGGGGCGCATCCACGGCATCGGTGTGGTCCGGATCCCCGTCAGCGGCTATGCCGCCGATAACCATGGGTCCGGGTGATTCGGTAATGTCGCGCGGCTCAAACGGGAGTTGCGGCTCCAGTTCGCCGATTTCCTTCAGCTCCGCCAACGGCGGCAATTCATCCAGGCGTTTGAGCCCGAAGTAATCCAAAAACGTGCGCGTGGTGCCAAACAACGCCGGCTTGCCCGGCACATCGCGGTGGCCCACGACCCGGATCCATTCCCGCTCCTCCAGAGCGCGGATGATGTTGCTGCTGACCGCGACGCCGCGAACCTGCTCGATCTCCCCGCGGGTGACCGGCTGCCGGTAGGCGATCAGTGCCAAGGTTTCCAGGGTGGCGCGGGTGTAGCGGGTCTGGCGCTCCGTCCACAGGCGGGTAACCCAGGGATGGACATCGGCGCGGACCTGGTAGCGGAATCCCGATGCCAGTTCCACCAGTTCCACCCCGCGCTCGGCGCAGTCCTCCTGCAGCGCCTGCAGCGCTTGGGCAACGCTTCCCGCGGACAGCGGGCGATCATCGCTGTCGGCGATCAGTTCGCCGAGCTGCGCGACACTGAGCGGCTGGTTGCTCGCCAGCAGTGCCGCTTCGATGATTCGTTTGATCAGGGTCTGGTTCATGTCGCGTGTCATATCGCGTGTCGTGTTGAGTGTCGTTGCGCGGCTTTCAGGCGGCATCGTCGTTGGCGGCTTCGTCGAACTCGCTGCTGAGCTGGATCGTGTCCGGATCGGTTCCCAATGCCAAGGATTTGACGTAGATGGGCGCCAGCGGCGCTTCCTGCACGATGTCGACCAATTGTTCCTTGGCCAGCGTCAGCAGTCCGAGGAAGGTGACCACCACGCCCAGCCTTCCCTCGCTGACCTCAAACAGCGACTCGAAACGGTGGAACACACCATCGGCCAGCTGCTCCAGGATGTCTCCCATGCGCTGGCGCACACTGAGGGCGTCGCGCTTGATCGCATGTTGCGTATACAGCTCGGCGCGCTGGAAAACCTCGTGCAGCGCCAGCAACATTTCCCGCAGATCCACTTCAGGAGGCAACCGCACCGACGCACGATCCGGAACGAAGGCCTGGACGGGAACGGTATCGCGATCCTGGCGCGGCAGGGAATCGATATCGGCGGCAGCTTTCTTGAACCGTTCATACTCCTGCAGACGCCGCACCAGCTCGGCGCGCGGATCGTCTTCGTCTGCATCCTCCGACGCTGCCCGCGGCAACAGCATCCGCGACTTGATCTCGGCCAGGATCGCGGCCATCACCAGGTATTCGGCCGCCAGTTCGAAGCGCAGGTGGTGCATCGCCTGGATGTAGTCGACGTACTGGCGGGTGATCTCTGCCACCGGTATGTCGAGAATTTCCAGATTCTGCCGGCGGATCAGGTACAGCAGCAGGTCCAGCGGGCCTTCAAACGCGTCCAGGATGACTTCCAGAGCGTCCGGCGGAATATACAGGTCTTGCGGAATCTGCAGCAGCGGCTGCCCGTGCACCATCGCCAGCGGCATTTCCTGCTGTCGCGGCGGCACCCGGCTCGGGATTTCTCCATCCGGCGTCGGGTCGGTCAGGTTGTCTTCAATCGCGCCGGGCGCGGGTGCATTGGTCATGCGGGGCCGGCCCCTCCGGGCCGTGGCGCTGCGTTGTAGCGGGTAAATCCGGAAAATCGGGTGTTACACCTGGCCCCGCAGGACCGCATCGGATCAGAGTCATCCGGCACGGCGCAACTTACAGACACCGGATGCGGGCCACTGTGGGTGAAGATGGCTTGCAAACACAGGTCCAATGGAAACCGGATGCCCGGCGGCAACGCAGCCACGGATGAGCGGCGCTGATTGCTGCTGGGACAGCGATCGGCACGCGAGAACGCGGGCGACCGAAGAACGGAGAATCACGTGGGCCTGCAGACAGGCACCTTGCAACGGGGGGCGTCGAGCCGATTCAGCCGCGATCGTCGCTTCGCACACGTTACTCAGACTGGCGAGGCCGTGAGCGGCGCAGTGCGTATTCCGTTGCAGGTTCCAAACAAGGTTACGGACTGTTATGGCCAGTGTCCAGCGGACCGGGATCACGCGTAGCCTACAATTCACGCTGGCAATGCTGACCGGGGGAGCACCACGGATGCTGTACGTGATCGAAGGCTATGACGGCCAGGATGTCCTGGCGCTGCGCGGCGCTGCGCGGCCCGCCCATCTGGCGCGTTTGGAGGCGCTCCGGGACGCCGGGCGATTGGTGGTGGCTGGACCGTGTCCGGCGATCGATGCCGAGGATCCGGGCCCGGCAGGTTTCAGCGGCAGCTTGGTGGTAGCGGAATTTGCGTCACTTGAAGACGCGCGCGAATGGGCGCAGGCAGACCCTTATGTGGCGGCCGGTGTCTATCTGCGCACCGAGGTGCGCCCGTTCCGCCAGGTGCTGCCATGAGCAACGGCGGGCTCACGCGCGAGCAGCGGCTGCCCGCTATCCGGGCCGCGATCGAGGCCGCGCTGGCACCTGTCGCGCTGCGGGTGGAGGACGACAGTGCGCGCCATGCCGGGCATGCAGGCGCGCGTGACGGTCGCGGCCATTTCAATGTCGAGGTTGTCAGCGAGGCGTTCCGCGGTCTGCCATCGCTGGCGCGGCACCGGCGCGTATATGAAGCGGTCGGCACGATGATGGACACCGATATCCACGCATTGTCGATCGTGGCGCGCACGCCCGAGGAAGCCGGCTAGTACCGACCCCGCTATGGGGTCAAGCCATGCTGGCCCCTATACTCGGCGGTCGCTTCCCGGTTGCCGACAGGGCCCAGCGCGACCTACCCTGCGGCAAACGCGGCTATCCGTGTATATCCGACATCCATCGCAGCGCCAGATAAGGCGCGCAAGAGGCCCCGCGGCGCATGCGTCTGTCAACGATCAAGCTGTCGGGCTTCAAGTCCTTCGTCGATCCCACCACCCTGCACCTGCCGACCAACATGACCGCGGTCGTGGGGCCCAACGGGTGCGGGAAGTCCAACATCATCGACGCCGTGCGTTGGGTGATGGGGGAGAGTTCGGCCAGCCGCTTGCGCGGCGACTCGCTGACGGACGTCATCTTTGCCGGGTCGTCGACGCGCAAACCGGTCTCCCAGGCGACCGTCGAACTGGTGTTCGACAACGCCGATCACACCATCACGGGTGAATACGGCGCCTTCGACGAGATTTCGGTCAAGCGGCTGGTCAGCCGTGACGGCGCCAGCCAGTACTACCTCAACGGCGCAAAATGCCGCCGTCGGGACATCACCGATCTGTTTCTGGGGACCGGTCTGGGCCCGCGCAGTTACTCCATCATCGAGCAGGGGATGATCAGCCAGATCATCGAGGCGCGTCCGGAGGACCTGCGGGTCTACCTGGAAGAGGCCGCTGGCATCTCCAAGTACAAGGAACGGCGCAAGGAGACCGAGACCCGCATCCGCCACACCCGCGAGAACCTGGACCGGCTCAGCGACCTGCGTGAGGAAGTCGGCAAGCAGCTGGAACACCTGCGCCGCCAAGCGCGTCAGGCGGAGCAGTATCAGGCGATCCAGGGCGATCGCCGGATGCGCGACGCCGAATGGAAGGCGCTGGAACATCGCGCGCTGGATCGCAAATTGGCCGGGCAGCGCGAGAAGCTGGCCCAGCAGGAAACCCGCCTGCAGCAGTTGATCGCCGAGCAGCGCGAAGCCGAGCGCGAGATCGAGACCGGTCGCGTCCGCCGTGAAGCCGCCGCCGATGCGCTCAACACCGCACAGGCCGCGAGTTACGAGGTGGGTGGGACGCTGGCGCGTATCGAGCAGCAGATCCAGCACCAGCGGGAGATGTCGTCGCGGTTGGTAAAGGCGCGCGACGAGACCCGCCACCAGTTGAGCCAGATGGCCGAGCACATTGGCAGCGACCAGTCGCGCCTGGATGTCCTGCTGGCGGCGATCGAGGTCGATGAGCCGCGCCTGGAATCACTGCAGGAGCAGGACCACGACCGCCAGGAAGCGTTGCACGCCGCCGAGGCCGCGCTGGCCAGCTGGCAGCAACGCTGGGATGACCACAGCAGGGCGCAGGCGGACGCCACTCGGGCGGCCGACGTCGAACGCACCCGCATCGAGCAGTTGGAACGCCAGTCGCTGGACGCCGAACGCCGTCGCCAGGCACTGACCGCCGAACGTGACGGGCTGGATGTGGCGACCCTGGCGGAGGCCTTCGCCGCGTTGGAGGAGCAGCACGAAACCCAGAGAGTGTCTCTGGACAGCCTTGCCGAGGGTCTGGAGTCCCGCAAAGGCGGGGTCGACGCCCTGCAACAGCAGCAGCGGGAAGCGCAGTCGGCTCTCGCCGATGTGCGCCACAAGGCGCAGGCCGCCCGTGGCCGTCTGTCGTCGCTGGAGACCCTGCAGAACGCTGCCTTGGGGCAGGACGACGGTGCCGCCCGCAATTGGCTGAAAGCGCGCGGATTGGACTCGGCGACCCGGGTCGGCGAGGCGCTGGTCGTGGCGGAAGGCTGGGAAAACGCGGTTGAAGCCGCGCTCGGCCAATTGATCGAAGGCGCGCTGGTGGACGCGCCGGAAATGCTGGTGGATGCGCTTGGCGAGCTGGGCGAAGGTCGCATGGCGCTGGTCGCCTCGCTGGACACGCCGTTGCAAGTGCCGCCGACTTCGCTGGCCGCGAAAGTCCAGGGGCCGCTTGCGGTGCGCCGACTGCTTGCGCACCTGCACGCCGCCGAGGATCTGGCGAGCGCGCGCGCCATGTTGCCTGGACTTGGCGATCGCGATTCGGTGATCACCCGGGCTGGCGAGCGTCTCGGCGCCGGCTGGGTGCGGGTGCTGCGCTCCGGTGCCGTCAAGCAGGGCGCGTTGTTGCGCGAAAAAGAGATCCATCTGCTGCGCGGTCAAATCGAGACCCTGCAGGAAAACGAGCACGATCTGGATGCCCGCGTCGGTCGCCTGCGCGAGCAGGTGCTGGCCGCCGAGCAGCAGCGCGAGGACGCGCAACGCAGCCTGTATGCCGCCCACCGCACGGTCGCGGAACTGGCGGGTCGCCTGCAAAGCCAACAGGGTCGACTGGAGTCGGCGCACGGGCGGATCGCGCGGATCGACACCGAGGTCGCGCAGTTGGTCGAGTCGCTGCACCTGCTGGGCGAGCAGTCGCGCGAGGCGCGCGGGCGTCAGGAACAGGCGGTCACGCGGATGACCGGGTTGGAAGATGCCAGGCTGGCGCTGGACAGTGACCGCCGCCGTCTTGGCGAAGCCCGCGACCAGGCCCGCAGTGTGGCCCGTGAATCGCGCGACACCGCCCACGCGCTGGCGCTGACACTGGGAACGCACCGCGCGCAGATCGCATCACTGAGCCAGGCGCTGGAACGGATGAGCGGCCAGCGCGGTCAGCTGGATCTGCGCCTGGGCGAGCTGGCGAGCCAATTGGCCGAGGGCGACCGCCCGGTCGACGATCTGGAAGTGCAGCGGCAGGAAGTGTTGCAAAAGCGCGTGCAAACCGGCGAGGCCTTGACTGGCGCCCGCAGCGCGCTGGACGGTATCGATCAGGAGCTCCGCCGCTTCGAGCAGGTACGCCAGCAGCGTGACGAGCAGGCGCTTACCCAGCGCGAGGGCATCGGCCAGCGGCGCCTGGAGCAGCAGGCTCTGGTACTGAAGGCCGAGGCGCTGGTGGAGGCCATCACCGAGGCCGGCTTCGTGCTCGATGACGTGGTCAACACCCTGACCGACGGCATGGAGCCTGCGGCGTGGGAACGGACCGTGCAGGAGCTTGACGCGAAGTTGCGCCGGCTGGAGCCGGTCAATCTGGCCGCGATCGCCGAGCACGCCGAAGCGAGCCAGCGCAAGGAATATCTTGATGCGCAGGACGCCGATCTGACCACCGCGTTGGACACGCTGGAGGAAGCGATCCGCAAGATCGACCGCGAGACCCGCGGGCGTTTCAAGGAGACCTTTGACCGGGTCAACGCCGGCGTGCAGACACTGTATCCGCGCCTGTTCGGCGGTGGTCACGCGTATCTGGAACTGACCGGTGACGATCTGCTGGATACCGGCGTGGCGATCATGGCGCGTCCTCCGGGCAAGCGGGTCTCCAACATCTCGCTGCTGTCAGGCGGCGAGAAGGCGATGACCGCGGTGGCGCTGGTGTTTGCGATCTTCCAGCTCAATCCGGCGCCGTTCTGCCTGCTTGACGAGGTCGACGCGCCGTTGGACGACGCCAACGTCGGTCGCCTCGCGGCGATGGTCAGCGAGATGAGTGAACAGGTACAGTTCCTGTTCGTCAGCCATAACAAGACGACGATGGAAGCGGCGCAACAATTGGCAGGCGTGACCATGCGCGAGCCCGGCGTCAGCCGACTGGTGTCGGTGGATCTGGCCGAGGCGACCCGCCTGGTCGGTGCCGCCTGATCGCCCTGGCGCGGCCAGCTTGCCGTCGCCGCCACCCACGCACTGAACCGGAGTAGCAAAGCTGATGTCGGACGAAACCCTGTTGCGGATAGGCATTCTGATCGCCGGGCTGTTTGTGGTCGGTGCGATCCTGTTTTTCGGAAGGCCGCGCAAGCCCGGTCAGGGCCGTCGCCTTCCCCGCACCGAAGAATCGGCCGACGCGCGCCGCGAGCCCACTCTGGGCGAACAGCTCGAGGACGAGGCGGCTGCCGGCGAGCCCGCGCTGGAGGACGCCACCGCGCAAGCGGAGCTGGACCTGTTCGAGCGCAGTCTGGATGGCGCTCCCGGCAACGAGCTGGGGCGGCGGGTGAGCGACGAGTTCGACAAGATTGTGACGATCTATCTGGCCGCCCGTGCGGGCGAGAAGCTGCACGGCCCGGACATCGTGGTCGCGGCTGAGAAGGCCGGTCTGGTCTACGGTCACATGGGCGTGTTCCATCGTCTGATCGAGCAGCAGCCGGAGCGAGGTCCGGTGTTCAGCGTCGCCAACATCATGAAGCCCGGCAATTTCGACATGGCGGCGATCCAGGAACTGGAGACACCCGCGATCGCGTTTTTCCTGACACTTCCGGCGCCGGCGGCGGCGTTGGATGCCTGGGAAGCGATGCTGCCGACCGCCGAGCGCATGGCCGAACTGCTCGGCGGGCTGCTGCTGGATGAGCAGCGCAACAACCTGGGTCGCCAGCGCGTCGGACATATTCGCGACGAGCTTCGCGCTTATGATCGTGAGCGCGAAGCGCCGCCGCTGAGCAAACCCAGCCGCTGGTAAACGCGTGCCGATGTCCGCGCCCCCACCCGTCGCCCGCATCGCCGAGTTGCGTCGCCTGCTGGACGACGCCAACTTCCGCTATCACGTGCTCGACGATGCGCTGATCCCGGACGCGGCGTACGACCACGCGCTGCGCGAGCTGGAAGCGTTGGAGGCGGCGCACCCGGAGTCGGCCAGTGCCGACTCACCGACCCAGCGGGTGGGTGCCGCGCCGTCGGGCGCCTTCGCCAGCGTCACCCACGCGGTTCCGATGCTGTCGCTGACCAATGCGTTCAGCGACAATGAGGTGCGCGAGTTCGTGCAGCGTATCGAGCAACGTCTGGACCGTCAGGAGCCGGTGTTTTCGGTCGAGCCCAAGCTCGATGGACTGGCGATCAGCCTGCGCTATGAGGACGGCCGATTTGTGCAGGGCGCGACCCGGGGGGACGGCGCCAGTGGCGAGGACGTCACCGCGAACCTGCGCACGATCAAGGCAATTCCGTTGTCGCTGCGAGGTGCGGGCTGGCCGGCGGAGTTG
This sequence comes from Lysobacter sp., assembly GCA_039930265.1. Classification (GTDB taxonomy): domain Bacteria; phylum Pseudomonadota; class Gammaproteobacteria; order Xanthomonadales; family Xanthomonadaceae; genus Novilysobacter. The sequence continues at coordinate 15,816 of JBDSPO010000060.1, forward strand.
GAGGTGCGCGGCGAGGTCTACATGCCGCTGGCAGGTTTTCACCAATACAACGAGCGGATGCTGGCCGAGGGCGGCAAGACCCTGGCCAATCCCCGCAATGGCGCCGCGGGATCCTTGCGCCAGCTTGATCCGCGCATGACCGCGCAGCGGCCCTTGGCGTTCTACGCCTATGCGGTGGGCCGCGTCGAAGGCGGCGAGCTTCCGTCGACCCATTCGGCCACCCTGCATCGGTTGCGTGAGTGGGGCTTCCCGGTCAGTGCCGAAAGCGCGGTTGCGACCGGTCTGCCCGGGCTGCTCGCGTACTACCGTGGCATTGGCGAGCGGCGCGACCGCCTGCGGTTCGACATCGACGGGGTCGTCTACAAGCTGGATGACTACGCCGGACAGGACGCGATGGGGTTTGTGTCGCGTGCGCCGCGCTGGGCGCTGGCGCACAAGTTTCCCGCGCAGGAACAGTCCACTGTACTGGAGGCCATCGAAGTCAATATCGGCCGGACCGGCGCCGCCACACCGTTGGCCAGGCTCCGGCCGGTGCAGGTGGGCGGGGTCGTCGTCAGCAGCGCGACCCTGCACAACGCGGACCAGATCGCCCGACTCGACGTGCGCGTCGGCGATACGGTCATTGTCCGTCGCGCCGGCGACGTGATTCCCGAAATAGTCCGCGTCGTTCCCGGCATGCGCGCTCCCGATGGCGCGCCGTGGGTGATGCCGACCACCTGCCCGGTCTGCGGCTCCGAACTGGTGCGCGAGGAGGGCGAGGTCGTCTGGCGCTGCTCAGGTGAGCTGGTCTGCGCGGCCCAGCGCAAGGAAGCGATCAGCCATTTCGCATCGCGGCGTGCGATGGACATCGAAGGCCTCGGCGAGCGCTACATCGAGGATCTGGTCGATTTTGACTACGTCAAATCCGTGGCCGACCTGTACACCCTGACGCTGCAGGATCTACTCGAGATGAAGCGTCGGGGCGACGAGCGCGGCGGCACGACGCCCGAGTCGGTCAAGGCGGGCCGGGTGACCACGCGCTGGGCCGAGAACCTGATCGACGCGATTGCGCGCAGCCGCCACACCACCCTGGCGCGTTGCCTGTTCGGACTGGGCATCCAGCACGTCGGCGAAAGCACGGCCAAGGCGCTGGCCGAATGGTTCGGCGGGCTGGAAGTGATCCGCCAGCTGCCGTGGCCGCTGTTCAAGCGTGTGCCCGATATCGGCACCGAAGTGGCGCGCTCGCTCGGGCACTTTTTTGACCAGCCCGGTAACCAGAAGGTCATCGACGAGCTGCTGGCTGGCGGTGTGGTGATTGGCGACTCCGGGCCGCCGTCCCCGCACCTGCGTGCCGGTCTGGGGCTGGCCAATGTGCTGGTGGATCTGGAGATTCCCAAGCTGACGCGGATCCGCGCCGAGCAGCTTGCGGCCGTCATGGCGGACGCGGGCGCTCTGTTGGATGCGCCGTCGCACCGTTTCATCAGCGCCGGACTGCCACCTGATACAGCGACTGCCCTCACGATGTGGCTGGAAGCGCGCACCAACGCGGCGCTTTTGCTGCGATGCGCGGAAGCCAGCGCCATGCTTGAACGGCTGATCCCGATGGCGGCTGTGATCCAGGCTGGACCGTTGGAGGGTCGCACGGTCGTGCTCACCGGCACCCTGGCGTCAATGACCCGCGACGAAGCCAAGGAGCGTTTGGAGGCACTGGGGGCAAAGTCCGCGGGCAGTGTCTCGAAGAAGACCGGTTTCGTGGTGGCCGGCGAAGCCGCCGGTTCCAAACTGGCCAAGGCCGAGGAGCTGGGGATCGAAATCTGGGACGAGGCGCGGTTGCTCGCCTTCCTCGGCGAGCACCAGTGACTGCCAGCCAACACGACTTGCCGGTCGGCAGCGAGGATTGGCGGCCTGCCGCAGACTTCGCGGCGTTGCGCCTGCGCGCTGCGCTCAACGCACGGGTACGCTCGTACTTCGCCGCGCACGGCGTGATCGAAGTGGAGACGCCCGTGATGTCGGTGGCCGGCAACACCGAACCCAATATCGCGTCTTTCACCGTCGATTTCAGCGGCCGCACCGACGGCGCTCCCCGGACCCGCTGGCTGCGCACCTCTCCGGAATATCCGCTCAAGCGACTGCTGGGCGCGGGGTTTGGCGACTGCTATGAACTGGGGAGGGTCTTCCGCAATGGCGAGGCCGGCTCCCGTCACAATCCGGAGTTCACGATGCTGGAGTGGTACCGCGTGGGCTGGGATCACCGCCGGCTGGCCGAGGAAACCGCGGCGGTCATCAATCTCGGTCTGGATCTGGTCGGGCGCCACGCGCCGCTGGTCCACGTGCGCTACCGCGATCTCTATTTCGGCCAGCTGGGTCTGGACCCGTTGACCGCCACCGATAACGAGCTGCGCAACGCGCTCGGCGACGGCGTGGTGATGGATCCGCGCGGCTTGCTGCGCGACGACTGGCTGGACCTGCTGATGACCCATCGCCTGCAGCCCGCTTTTGACGACGGGTGCATGCTGGCCGTGCACGACTATCCCGCCACCCAGAGTGCGCTGGCGCGATTGCGTGACGATGGTGACGGAACCCCGGTGGCCGAACGGTTCGAGCTCTATCTGGGGGCGCTGGAAGTGGCCAACGGCTACCACGAGCTGACCGACTTCAGCGAGCAGGGCGCTCGTTTCCAGCGCGATGGCCGGATTCGGCAGTCGCGTGCGGACACGGTGCCGCCGACCGATCAGCGGCTGCTGGCGGCGCTGGAACACGGACTGCCCGATTGCGCCGGTGTCGCGCTGGGGGTGGACCGGTTGATGATGGCGATGCTGCGCACCGGACGCATTGCCGACGTGGTCGCCTTTGACTTCTTCCGCGCCTGATGCGGATGCCAATGGCAGTCGGCGGAATCGCGCGCTGCGTGCAAAAGAACCCCGCTATCTGGAAAGCACTGACATGACTGAGACCTTCGACTTCGACCGCTATGACCGCATCCGACCGATCCGCTGGACGGGCGATGCACTCGAGCTGCTGGACCAGCGACGGCTGCCGTTCGATGTCGAGTATGTCCGCTGCAGCACCAGCCAGGACGTGTTCGAGGCGATCCGCGCGCTGACGGTGCGCGGCGCTCCCGCCATCGGTATTGCCGCTGCTTGGGGGTTGGTGCTGGCGGCGCGGAACATCGATGCGGCCGATGGTGAGGCCGCGGCGCTTGCGCTGGACCCGGCCATTGCCCATCTCAATGCCGCGCGGCCGACCGCGGTCAATCTGGCCTGGGCACTGGCGCGGATGCGCCGCGTGCTCGCATCGGCCGGCGCGGACTGGCGCCATGTGCTGGAGCGCGAGGCGCAGCGGATCGCCGCGGATGACCTGGCTGCCAACCGCCACATGGGCGCGCTGGGAGCGGCGCTGATCGAGACCGGCAGTGGGGTGCTGACCCACTGCAATACCGGATCGCTGGCGACCGCCGGCTTCGGCACCGCACTCGGCGTGATCCGCGCCGGGGTCGCCCAGGGACGCATCGCGCGGGTGTTCGCGGGCGAGACCCGGCCGTGGCTGCAGGGCGCCCGGCTGACCGCCTGGGAACTGCAGCAGGACGGCATCGCGCCGGTGCTGGTGGCCGATTCGGCTGCGGCGCACCTCATGAAGACCGGGCAGGTGCAGTGGGTGGTCGTCGGTGCCGATCGCATCTGCGCCAACGGCGATACCGCCAACAAGATCGGCACCTACCAGTTGGCCATCGCGGCCCGCCACCACGGCCTGAAGTTCATGGTCGTCGCCCCCGCTTCCACAGTGGATATGGACACGCTGAGCGGTGACGACATCCACATCGAGGAGCGCGAGGCCGCCGAACTCTTCCATCTCGGCGGGGTGGCGACGGCTGCCGCCGGCGTGGACGCGTGGAACCCGGTTTTCGATGTCACGCCACACACGTTGATCGATGCGATTGTCACCGAGCACGGGGTCATCGAGCGTCCGGATGCCGCGGCGATGCGCGCAGCGTTTCCCGGCTGAATCGCGCGGTCCACGCGCGGACTGGTAAACCAGGTCAAAAAGTTGTCTAAGTGTTTGTTTCTCTGGAAAAAACAGCACAGCGCCTGGTGGGGGTTCGTGGTATCATTTCCTGTCTTTTTCCGCGGCTTGCCGTGGAGTGGATTGCGCGCTTGGCGGCATTTTGCCCTTTGGTTGCCGGTCCGTTTTTACCTGCTTTCGCTCAAGCGCGCGGGGATGGCGGCGAGGGCGCATGCCGATTGTCGCAAGTGGTGTCGAAGCGGCCTGAAGAGGCCGTTGCGCGCACCCCGTTCCAACACCTTTGCTCAAATACGGAAACCTGATGGCCGATCTCGCCAAGGAAATCATCCCGGTAAATCTCGAAGACGAGATGCGTCGCAGCTATCTCGATTACGCCATGAGCGTGATCGTCGGTCGCGCGCTGCCGGACGTTCGCGATGGACTCAAGCCGGTGCACCGCCGCGTGCTGTACGCCATGAGCGTGTTGGGAGCGCATTCCAACAAGCCGTACTTCAAGTCGGCGCGAATCGTCGGTGACGTGATCGGCAAGTACCATCCGCACGGCGACCAGTCGGTGTACGACACCCTGGTACGCATGGCGCAGCCGTTCTCGCTGCGCTACCTGCTGGTCGACGGTCAAGGCAACTTCGGCTCCGTGGATGGCGATTCCGCGGCGGCGATGCGGTACACCGAAGCGCGCATGTCCAAGATCACCCACGAGTTGATGGCGGACATCGAGAAGGAAACCGTCGATTTCCAGCCCAACTACGACGAGAAGGAATTCGAGCCGACGGTGATGCCCACGCGCATCCCGAACCTGCTGATCAACGGCTCGGCCGGCATCGCGGTGGGCATGGCGACCAACATCCCGCCGCACAACCTGACCGAGATCATCGACGCCACCATCGCGCTGATCGACAATCCCGAGATCGATATCGACGGCCTGATGGTGTACGTGCCGGGCCCGGATTTCCCTACTGCCGGCATCATCAACGGCACCTCGGGCATCATCAACGCGTATCACACCGGCCGTGGCCGGGTGCGGATGCGCGCGCGCGCGGAGATCGAAGTCGCCGACAACGGTCGCGAGGCGATCGCGGTCAGCGAGATTCCCTACCAGGTCAACAAGGCCCGGTTGATCGAGAAGATCGCCGAGCTGGTGAAGGAAAAGCGTCTCGAGGGCATCAGCGAGCTGCGCGACGAGTCCGACAAGGACGGCATGCGGATCTACATCGAGATCCGCCGTGGCGAATCGGCCGAAGTGGTGCTCAACAACCTCTATCAGCAGACCCAGATGGAGTCGTCCTTCAGCTTCAACATGGTGGCGCTGGTCGATGGCCGTCCGCAGTTGCTGAACCTGAAGCAGATTCTGCAGGCCTTCGTGCGTCATCGCCGCGAGGTCGTCACCCGGCGCACCATCTTCGACCTTCGCAAGGCGCGCGCGCGTGCCCACGTGCTGGAAGGTCTCACGGTGGCGCTGGCCAACATCGACGAGATGATCGAGCTGATCAAGACCTCGGCCAACCCCAACGAGGCCCGCGAGCGGATGCTGGCCAAGACCTGGGAGCCCGGTCTGGTGGGTGCGCTGCTGGCGGCGGCGGGGGCGGAAGCTTCCCAGCCCGAAGACCTGCCGCGTGGCACGGGTCTGGTCGACGGCGCCAACAACGGCAAGTACTACCAGCTCACCGAAGTCCAGGCGCAGCAGATCCTGGAGATGCGTCTGCACCGCCTGACCGGGCTGGAGCAGGAAAAGCTCACCGAAGAATACAAGCTGCTGCTGGACGCGATCCGCGTACTGATCGAGATCCTCGAGGATCCGAACGTCCTGCTGAGCGTGATCCGCACCGAGCTGGAAAACGTCAAAGCGGAGTTTGGCGACGAGCGCCGCAGCGAAATCCGCGAGAGCGAGGAAGACCTCGATATTCTCGATCTGATCGCGCCGGAGGATGTGGTGGTCACGCTGTCGCATTCCGGCTACGCCAAGCGTCAGCCGGTCAGCAGCTACCGCGCCCAGAAGCGCGGTGGCCGCGGGCGCAACGCGGCGGCGACCAAGGACGAGGACTTCATTGACAGCCTGTGGCTGGTCAATACGCACGACACCCTGCTGACGTTCACCAGCGCCGGTCGCGTGTTCTGGCTGCCGGTCTACCAGTTGCCCGACGCGGGTCCGACGGCACGCGGCCGTCCGATCATCAACTGGATCCCGCTGGAAGCCGACGAGCAGGTCCAGGCCGTTGTACCGGTACGTAGTTATGACGGTGGCCGGTTCGTGTTCTTTGCGACCCGCAACGGTGTGGTCAAGAAGACGCCCTTGAGCGAGTTCGCCTATCGCCTGCAGCGCGGCAAGATCGCGATCAATCTGGACGATGGTGACGCGCTGATCGGTGTGGGACTGTCCGATGGCACCCGCGACATCATGCTGTTCTCCAGCGAAGGCAAGGCGGTCCGCTTTGCGGGTTCCACCGTGCGCCCGATGGGCCGTACCGCGCGCGGCATCCGCGGCATGCGGCTGGGCGCTGGCGGCAAGGTCGTCAGCCTGATCGTGGTGGAGGGCGATGGGGACATCCTCACCGCCAGCGAGCGCGGATTCGGCAAGCGCACGCCACTGGACGAGTACCCGTGCAAGGGGCGCGGTACCCAGGGCGTGATCGCGCTGAAGACGACGGATCGCAACGGCCAGCTGGTCGGCGCAATCCAGCTCAGTGACAGCCACGAAGTGCTGTTGATCTCCGATGGCGGCACGCTGGTGCGCACGAGGGCCTCGGAAATCTCCCAGGTCAGCCGCAACACCCAGGGTGTCACCCTGATGCGCCTGGCCGCCGACGAGACGCTGCAGGCCGTTGAGCGTCTGGACGCATCGCTGGACGATGAGCTGGCAGAGGAGCCCGATGCGCTTTCGCCGGCATCCATCGAGACTATGCTGCCGCCTGCGGTCGACGGTCCGACCCAGACCGATACCCCGACGGGCGATACGCCGGCCTGATCGGTACCGGTTGGCGGAAGTGTCCGCCGGCATGCGGATGCGCTTGGCAACACAGGAACGCCGCCCCAAAAGGGCGGCGTTCCTGTGTCGGTGCCATCAGCCGGTTCGTCCGCTACCCTCGCGCTTGCAGCAGCGCGCGAGGCGGCGTGTTCCTGTCAGCGTGCCGGTGTCAGCGGGTGCCCGTCAGCGACCGGTCCAGCCGTCGAGCATGTCGGACAGTTCGTCGGCATGCTCCTCCTCCTGGGCAAGGATCGACTCCAGGATGCGCTTGGTGGTGGTGTCCTTGTCGCCGATGTAATCGATGATCTGGCGATAGCTGTCGATAGCAATGCGCTCGGCCACCAGATCCTCCTTGACCATGTCGCGCAGGTCGCTGCCTTCCACATACTCGGCGTGTGACCGCTTGCTGAGGATGTCGGGGTTGAAATCCGGTTCACCGCCGAGCTGGACGATGCGCTCTGCCAGCAGATCGCCATGCGCCTGCTCCTCCTGAGCGTGCTGGAGGAATTCGGCCTTGATCGGTTCGGCCATCAGTCCGCTCGCCATGAAATAGTGGCGCTTGTAGCGCAGCACGCACACCAGTTCGGTGGCCAGCGCTTCGTTGAGCAGCCGGATGACCACCTCGCGGTCGGCGGTGTAGCTCTGGGTTATCGCGCCTTGCTCGATGTGCTGGCGAGCGCGCGCGCGGATGGTGGCCAGGTCGGTGACGAACGGTGAGGCGCTCGCAGGGGACTCCTCGTTTGAGGGATTGTGCTTGCTCATGGGGTGCTCCGGGAACGACGGGGAAAGGAACGCGGAAACTCAGTCCAGCGTTGAAAGCAGGTGTTCCGCGGAGGAGACGCGGAACTCTCCTGGCGCCTCGACGTGCAGCTGTTTAACCACGCCGTTTTCGGCATACAGCGCGAAGCGCTTGGCCCGCACGCCCATGCCGTAGCCGGTGGCGTCCAGTTCCAGGCCGAGGGCACGGGTGAAGTCCGCGTTGCCGTCCGCGAGCATCATCAGGCCATCCGGCACGCCCTGACTTTGACCCCATGCCTGCATCACAAAGGGGTCGTTGACCGACACGCAGGCGACTTCGATCCCTTTTTCGTGGAACTTGGTGAAATGCTCGACGAAGCCCGGCAAGTGCTTCGTCGAGCAGGTGGGCGTGAAGGCGCCGGGGACCGCGAAGATCACCACCTTGCTGTTACCAAACAACGTGCCGGTGTCGACGCTCTCGACACCGTCGCCGATGCGCTGCATTACGACTTCTGGAAGGCGGTCGCCGACCTGGATGCTCATGGTGTTCTCCTGTGTGACTGCCCAGTCTATGGGGCGGCGTCTAAAAATGACGTCAACGCCCGTGGCCCCCGACCGCTGCATGCCCGATCGGCAGAAATCTGCCTGATTGCGCTTGAAGTCCGAGGGTTGGGGAACCATCTCCTCGCTGTGACATGACCCGACGCGTCGCAGGGAATATTCTGTTGGCAGCCACGCCGCTGCCTATGCGCCGGCACCTGATTCCGCATTGTGCGAAATTCCGCCGCAATGCCCTGGAGCGATGAATGCATTTCAAGGATTACTACGAGACCCTCGGCGTCGAGCCCGGCGCGGGGGAGGCGGAAATCAAGACCGCCTACCGGCGGATGGCGCGCAAGTTCCATCCTGACGTGAGCAAGGAAACCGGTGCCGAGGAGAAATTCAAGGCGGTCAACGAAGCGTACGAGGCGTTGCGCGATCCGCAGAAGCGCGCCGCGTACGACCAGCTGCGCGCACGCGGCTATCGTCCGGGCGACGAGGTTCGTGCCCCGCCCGGTGGATTTGATTTCAACGGCGGTGGCGGCGCGGGCGGCGCGGATTTCGAGGAGATCTTTGCCGGCGGTGGCGCCGGTGGTGGTTTCAGCGACTTTTTCGAGACCCTGTTCGGGCGCGGTCGCGGCGGCGCGGAAGATCCGTTTGCCCAGGCTCGCGCGCGTTCCGGCGGGGGCGCGCAGCGCAGTCCCGACACTCGGGCCAAACTGTCGGTATCCCTGGAAACGGTGTATGCGGGCGACAGCGTGCGCGTGAGTGTCCAGGGCAAGACGCTGGATGTCCGGATACCGAAGGGCATCCGGCCGGGTCAGGTGATCCGGCTGGCCGGGCAGGGCGGCCACGGGGGTGCACTGTTGCTGGAGATCGAATATTCCGCCCATCCGCGCTTCGAGGTGGACGGACGCAACGTGATCCACGTACTGTCTGTCGCACCGTGGGAAGCGGCGCTGGGGGCCACGGTCAACGTGCCCACGTTGGGCGGGGCAGTGCAGCTGACGATCCCCGCAGGCTCGGAGGCGGGCAAGAAGCTGCGTCTGCGCGGCCGCGGTCTGCCGGGCACGCCGGCCGCCGGCGATCAGATCGTCGAACTGGAGGTGCTGGCGCCGGCGGCGGTCACCGATGCGCAGAAAGCCGCGTATAGCGCGCTTAGGGAGGCGTTCGGCGACGATTGGGGGAGGGCGTAAGGTCCCCCGTAACCGTTACTCGGGCAGGAACTGCTGCAGGACTTCGCTGAGCTCGGCCTCGTTGAACGGCTTGGTGATGTAGGCCCGCGCCCCCTGGCGCATCCCCCACACGCGATCGGTTTCCTGATCCTTGGTGGTGACCAGAATCACCGGAATGTGCTTGGTGGTGGCGTCGCGGCAAATCGAACGGGTTGCCTGGAACCCGTTGAGATTCGGCATGACCACGTCCATCAGCACCAGATCGGGCAGCTCCTGCCGCGCGACGTCCACGGCCTGCGCACCGTCCTCGGCAACCAGGACGTCGTGCCCGAGTTTTTCAACGATGCGTCGGATACCCATCAACTGCGACGGCGAATCGTCGACGATTAGAATGCGCGCCATGTGCTTTCCCCAAATAGACTGCCGGATTGTAGCCGCGTCCTGCGAGCGCGCCAAACCATTCAGATTCTAACGACGGTCCGGCCCAGCGAGCCCCCGGCCAGCATGTTGGAAAACACATCGGGCAATTCCTGCAAGGTCGCTTCGCGGGTGCAGATCGTGTCCAGGTGCGCCGGCTTCCAGTCGCTGGCGAGGTGCTGCCAGACGGCTTCGCGCACGTCGCGCGCCGTGCCGGCCGAGGCCACGCCCAGCAGCGACACCCCGCGGATGATGAAGGGCATGACCGTCGCATTCAGTGCCGGGGACGCGGCCAGTCCTGCGCTGGCGATGTTGCCGTAGGGCACGCATTGCGCCAGCAGGCTGGTGAGCATCGGTCCGCCGACATTGTCCAGCCCGCCACCGAAGCGTGCCGACTCCATCGGACGCTGCGTGGCCAGGGCTTCGCGACCCAAGACTTCGCGCGCTCCGAGCTGCTTCAGATACTTGTGCTGATCGGCCTTGCCGCTGATCGCGTGCACCTCGAACCCCGCCCGGGTGAAGATGTCTATGGCCAGGGAGCCGACCCCGCCGCTGGCCCCGGTAACCGCCAGCGGCCCCATGTCGGGGCGCTGGCGGTTCTCCAGCATCCGGAAAAGGGCAAGTGCCGCGGTGAATCCCGCGGTGCCCAGGATCATGCTTTCGCGCAGGTCCAGGCCCGCTGGCAATGGCACTGCCCACTTCGCCTCCAGCCGGGCGTACTGGCTGTAGCCGCCATCGCGGGTCTCGCTCAGACCGCTACCGGTGGCCAGCACCGCATCGCCTTCCTTGAAAGCGGGGTCGGTGGAGGCCACGACGTGGCCTGCAACGTCGATGCCGCCCACCAGCGGGAACCGGCGCAGGATTTTGCCCTGGCCGGTGCCGGCCAACGCATCCTTGAAATTGACCGACGAGTAACCGGCCTTGATCACGACCTCACCAGGCGAGAGATCATCCAGTGCGATGGCCTCAACACCACTGCGATAGCCCTGCTCGTCGTCGTGAATCCGGAAGGCGTTAAAGGCGGACGGAATGGTGTTGGACATGATCTACTCGCAGGCAATGGGGTCAGGCGCGGTAACGCTCATCGGCGTCAGATGGCTCGGTCATTCATCGCACGGCGTTGCGGCGCTTTTCCTCGAGCCACTTGTCGGCGTTCGCCGGCTGATACGCACGCATCCACGCCAACATCGCATCGATTTCCTCGCCATGCCACAGGTCGCTTCGCTGCTCGGCGTTGACGAAGTGCTCGGCGACCATGCGGTCCATCATTCCGATCAGCGGCTCGTAGAAGCCGTCCACATCGAGAAACGCGCAGGGCTTGTTGCCGATACCGAGCTGGCGCCAGGTGAGCATCTCGAACATCTCATCCAGGGTGCCAAAACCGCCGGGGAGGGCGATGAAGCCGTCCGACAATTCAAACATGCGGGCCTTGCGCAGGTGCATGTTCGGCACGACCTCCAAGCGGGTGAGGTCGCGGTGGGCCACTTCCCAGTCGACCAGTTGCTCGGGAATCACGCCGATCACTTCACCCCCGGCGGCCAACGTCGCGTCCGCCAGCGTCCCCATCAACCCGACGTTGCCACCACCGTAAACCACAGCGATGCCATTGTTGGCGAGGTGCTGGCCCAGCTGGATGGCGCGCTCGGTGTAGATCGGACGGGAGCCGGAGTGGGAGCCGCAGTAGACGCAGACAGATTTGAGGGGCATGGGGTTGTGCCTTTTGAACAGGGTGTGGATACAGGAGGGTCACGGGACCGGTGGCGCAACCGCGAAGAGGCCAGGAACAGTCGCAGCCATTGAAACCAGAACGGCGCACCCGGGGGTGCGCCGTCTGCAAGCGGGCAGCGTTCAGCGGGCGGTTTGCCACGCTGCAGGGCCTCAGTTCGCCTTGTGGATCGCGCGTTTGTCGACCGCCATCGCCGCTTCGTGGACCACTTCCGACAGCGCCGGGTGGGCGAAGCAGATCCGGGCCAGATCATCGGCCGCGCCCTTGAACTCCATGGTGATCACGCCGCTGTGGACCAGTTCGGACACGTTGGGTCCGCACAGATGCATGCCCAGTACGCGGTCGGTCTCGGCATGCGCAATCACCTTGACCAGACCCGCCGGCTCGTTCATCGCCACGGCACGGCCATTGGCCGCAAACGGGAAGCTGCCGACCTTGTACGGGATGCCCTCGTCCTTGCACTGGGCTTCGGTCTTGCCGACCCAGGCCAGCTCAGGCTCGGTGTAAATCACCCACGGCACGGTATCCAGATTGACATGGCCGGGCAAGCCCGCAATGAGTTCGGCCACGGCGATGCCTTCTTCGGATGCCTTGTGGGCCAACATGGGGCCACGCACGCAATCGCCGATCGCCCAGACGCCGTCCACACCGGTGTGGCAGTGCTCGTCGACCTCGATCTGGCCGCGCTCGCTGAGCTTGACGGTGACACCCTCGGCCAGCAGACCCTTGGTCGCGGCGCGGCGGCCGACGGCCACCAGCAGCTTGTCGACCACCAGGCTCTGCTCGCCCTTGGCATCGCTGTAGGTCAGGTGCACACCGTCCTTCTTGACCTCGGCTTTGCTGAGCTTCGCACCCAGTTTGATGTCCAGGCCCTGTTTCTTGAACTCGCGCGCGGCGACCTTGCTGATGTCAGCATCCGCGGCCGCCAGGAACGATGGCAGCGCTTCAAGGATGGTGACTTCGGCGCCCAGACGGTTCCACACGCTGCCCAGTTCCAGGCCGATAACGCCAGCGCCGATCACGCCCAGACGCTTGGGTACCTGGTCGAAGTCGAGACCGCCCACGTTGTCGACGATGCGGTCACCGTCAAACTTCGCGAACGGGAGCTCGATGGAGTCCGAACCGGTCGCCAGAATGACGTTGACGGCCTTCAGCGTTACTTCGCTGCCGTCGTGCTGCCTGACCTTGACCAGATTGTCCGCGTGCAGCGTGCCGAACCCGTAGAACGGGGTCACCTTGTTGGCTTTGAACAGCATCGTGATGCCACCGGTGAACTGGCTGACGATCTTGTCCTTGCGACCCACCATGACGCCCACGTCCATCTTCGGCTTTTCGGCCGAGATGCCGTGGTCTGCGAACCCGTGCAGCAGGTTGTGGAACTGGCGCGAGCTGTCCAGCAGCGCCTTGGACGGGATGCATCCGACCCGCAGGCAAGTGCCGCCGAGCGCCGGCTTGTCGTCTTTGCCCAGTCCTGCATCGACGCAGGCGACTTTCAGGCCGAGCTGCGCGGCGCGGATCGCGGCGACATATCCGCCGGGGCCGCCGCCGATCACGACGACATCGAAGTTCTGTGGTTCGCTCATCTCAAAAGGATCCTTAGGCTTGGTGCGAAGAGCCCCGGCCGGTCGGCGTGGGGCTCCGGGTGGGAGTGATCGCGTGGGATCACATGCCCAGCAGCATGCGGTGCGGGTTCTCGAGCTGGTTTTTGATGTCCACCAGGAACAACACCGCGTCCTTGCCGTCGATGAT
>JBDSPO010000061.1:0-7184 GCA_039930265.1 Lysobacter sp.
GTGTTCATCTACCGCCATACCGAGGATCGTCTCGACGTCACCACCGCCAATACCGGCACCCTCAGCGTGGATGACAGCGGCGAGCGCTACCTCACCCTGGACAACGGCTTCCAGGTGGAGGGCCCGATTGGCGAGGCGATGGACTACCGCCTGATGCGTTACGCCAGCAACGAGGTGCGTTTGCCGGCCGGCAAGGAGCGCTACGACCCCAACGACCCCCGGGTGATGCCGACCACGGCCTTGCTGGGCGACCCGCGCCCCGCCGCCAACGCGCAGCTGCACGGTCGCCTGGCGCCGCCGCTGCTGACCCTGGCGTTCGCGCTGCTGGCGGTGCCGCTGGCGCGCAGCACCCCGCGCCAAGCCCGTTACGGCGGGGCGATGATGGGCTTTTTCGCCTATCTCATCGGCATGAACCTGATGCAGGTCGGCCAGGGCTGGCTGGCCAGTGGCCGGATTCCCCCGGTGCTGGGCCTGTGGTGGCTGGTGCTGCCGCTGCTCGGTGTTGGCGCGTGGATGTATCTCACCGACGGCGCGATCCGCCGACCGCGCCTGCTGCGCCGGGCGGGGATCGCCCGATGAGTTTCCCCAGGATCCACGACCTTTATCTGGGGCGCACGGTGCTGACCACGGTAATGCTCACCTGGGCCGTGCTGCTCGGGCTGGACATGATGCTGGCGATGGTCAGCGAGTTCGGCAACGTCGGCGAGGGCAACTACGGCATCGTCCAGGCGCTGACGTACGTGCTGTACACCGTGCCGCGTCATGCCTACGCCCTGTTCCCCACCGCGGCGGTGATCGGCGCGCTGATGGCGCTGGGCCAGCTGGCGGCAACCTCGGAGTTGACGGCGCTGCGCGCCATCGGCCTGTCGCGCCGGCGGATGACCCTTGCCGTCGGCGTCGCGCTGTCGTTGCTGACCGTGCTGATGGTGATCAATGGCGAGACCCTGGCGCCGATGGGCCAGCGCATGGCCGATGCCCTCAAGGCCTCGTCACGCTCCAGCAACATGATCGTCGCGCGCTACTCCGGGGTGTGGGCGCGCGAGGGCTCGATCATCCTCAACGCCGAGGGCGGCGAGCAGCGCAGCAACGGCGAGGATCGCTGGCTGGAGCTCAATGACGTGCGCCTGTACGAGTTCGATGACGACGGCCGACTCGAGTCGCTTGCACTGGCCAAAGTGGCCGAGCACCGCCCCGGCGGCTGGCTGCTGCGCGACGTCACCCGCACCACTTTCGACGCCAACGCGGTCACCCGCACCCAGGTCGCCGAAGAGCATTGGGAGTCGCAGCTGGATGCCACCGCGTTGAGCGCCGATATCGACCGCCCGCGCTACCTGACCGCTCGGGAATTGCAGCAGTCGGTGGAGTACCGCCGCCGCAACGGGCTGGATGCGAGCGATTACGAGGAGCACTATTGGGGCCGCTGGTTCTATCCGATCAATGTGCTGGCGCTGTGTCTGGCAGCGATCCCGTTCGCATTTGGCAGCTTGCGCAGTGGCGGCATGGGCAAGCGGCTGTTCATCGGTATCGTGTTCGCGCTCGGCTTCTGGCTGCTGCAGACGCAGTTTGTGAAAATGGCCAGCGCGTTCAAGTTCGACTTCCGACTCGCCTACGCGTTACCCACGCTGATCATGATCGTGGTGTCGTGGGGGCTGTTCCGCAAACGCTCGGGCTAGGCAGCCTTGGGATGGCGCTGCATCCGGGTGGCGCTGGCGCGGTCGTGCCAGGTCAGGCCGTCGCGGTCCCACCACGCCCACCAGAACCCCAGTCCACCCAGCAGCAGCGACAGGTTGCCGACCGCGTAGCGGACCAGCAGGGCGCGCCAGCCGGGATCGATGCCGTTCGGCCCGACCACGCGCAACCGCCACGGCCGCATGCCCAGCGTCTGGCCGCCGCGGCGCCAGCTGACCACGCTGTAGGCGGCGGTGACCAGCCAGAGCGCGATGAACTCGCCAAAGCCCAGCATGCCTCCGGTGATGGCGTCCTGGTGGATCGCCACGAAGATCCCCGCGACCGTCATCCACAAGCCGAGCGCCGGGAAAAGGTCGTAGCCAAGCGCCAACAGGCGCCAGCCGATCAGGCTGTGGGCCGCGGCGACGGCGGCGTCTGGCGCGGAGGTATCGCGTGGGGGAGACTGGCTCATGGGTATCGGTTCGTCAGAGACGCTGGAATTCTAGGGCACCGTTGCCCGCAGCCGCTCCGCTAAGCTGCAGCGATGACGTCGTCCGCAGCCCTTGCAACCCCCACAACGCCCGCCACGCCCGCGGAAAGGCGCCGCCAGGCCATGGCGCAACCCGCGCTGGCGGATGCGGACGCCGGGCTGATCGCCGCATTCCTGGACGCGATCTGGGCGGAGAACGGCCTGGCCAAACCCACGCTTGCCGGCTACCGGCGCGATCTTGAAGGGTTCGCGCGCTGGCGCGGCGGTCGCGACGGCGCGCTGGCGGGCACCGACCGGGTCGCTCTGTACGAGTACCTGCAGTGGCGCAGCCGGCAGCAATACTCGCCCCGCAGCACCGCGCGCCTGCTGTCCACCCTGCGCGCGTTCCATGCCTGGCAGCTGCGCCGGGGGGCGCGTCAGGACGATCCCACTGCGCTGCTGGAGCCCCCGCATCTGCCGCGCCTGCTGCCCAAGGCGCTCAGCGAAAGCCAGATCGAGGCGCTGCTGGCGGCGCCCGATGACAGCACCGACCTGGGCCTGCGCGATCGTGCGCTGCTGGAGCTGATGTACGCCTGCGGTCTGCGCGCCAGCGAGTTGGCGAACCTTGCCATCGGCGCGGTCAATCTCCGCCAGGGCGTGTTGCGGGTCACCGGCAAGGGCAATCGCGACCGGCTGGTGCCACTGGGGGACGAGGCGCGGCACTGGGTGGAGCGGTATCTGGCGCACGCGCGGCCGCGGCTCGCCAACGGCCAGCTGCGCGACGCACTGTTTCTGCAGCCCTCGGCCGATGCGCTGACCCGCCAGCAGCTGTGGCAACTGGTCAAACGCTACGCCGCGGTGGCCGGGGTCGACCCGGGCAAGATCAGCCCACACGGGCTTCGGCACAGCTTTGCGACCCACCTGCTCAACCACGGCGCGGATCTGCGCACGCTGCAGATGCTGCTGGGCCACAGCTCGCTGTCAACCACCCAGATCTACACGCTGGTGGCACGCGAGAAGCTCAAGCAACTGCACGCCAGCCATCACCCGCGCGGCTGACGGACACCGCACCTGCGGCGCGGCGCAAAGCGCGCCTGCTCAGGCCGCGTCGGCCTCGTACAGCACCAGCAGTTCGGCCTCGGCGGCTTCCAGCTGCTCGCGCAATTGCGCCTGCTCACGTCCCAGCTCGACCGCCGCCGCGCCGCCATCGGCATACGCATCGGGCTCGGCGAGGGCCGTTTCGATTTCGGCCAGGCCCGCCTCCAGCTCCGCCACCCGCTGCTCGGCCTTGGCCAGCTTGTGCGCATTGCCCTTGCCACGGCGCGGTTTCGACGGTGCCTCGGCAGCGGCGGCCGGGGTGACCGCGTCGGCGACAGCCGACGCGGCCTTGGGCGGACGCGCCTTGCCGTCGCTGGAACTGTCGCGCGTGCGCAGCCAGCTGGCGTACGCGTCAAGATCACCATCGAACGGCTGCGCGGTCCCGTCGGCCACCCGCCAGAACGTGTCGCAGACCAGTCCGATCAAGTGGCGGTCGTGGCTGACCAGCACGATGGCGCCGTCAAACATCGCCAAGGCTTCCGCCAGGGCCTCGCGCATGTCGAGATCCAGGTGGTTGGTCGGCTCGTCCAGCAGCAGGACGTTGGGCTGACGCCACGCGATCAGCGCCAGCGCCAGACGCGCACGCTCGCCGCCGGAGAACACATCGACCGATTCGAACGCACGGTCGCCCGGGAAGTTCCATTTGCCCAGGAAGTCGCGCAACTGCTGGGTGGACACGCCGGGCGCGACATCCGACAGGTGGTCGATCGCGCTGGTGCCCGCGCGCAGCGATTCCACCGTGTGCTGGGCGAAGTAGCCGATCCGCAGGTCGGGATGCCCCGCCCGCTCGCCGGCCAGCAAGGGCAACTCACCGACCAGGGTCTTGACCAGGGTCGACTTGCCAGCGCCGTTGGGACCCAGCAACGCGACCCGATCGCCGGCTTCCAGAATGAAGCCGATGTCGTGCAGGATCGTGACCGGGCCGTCGGCGGTGCTGTAGCCGCAATCGGCGTGGGCGATCCGCAGCAGGGCGTACGGCAGCTTGGCCGGGGCCGGAAACTCGATGCGCAGGGCGCGTTCGATGCGGACCGCCTCGGTACCGGCCATCTTGGCCAGCCGTTTGACCCGCGACTGCGCCTGTTTGGCCTTGGCGGCGCTGGCGCTGAAGCGGTCGACAAAACTCTGCAGATGCGCGCGTTCGGCCTGCGATTTCTCGTGGGTGATCTGTTGCAGGCGCAGGTGCTCGGCGCGCTGGCGCTCGAATGCGGTGTAATTGCCGGTGTACAGCCGCGCCTTGCCGTCATGCAGGTGCAGGGTATGGCTGGTGACCTCGTCGAGGAACTCGCGGTCATGGCTGATCAGCAGCAGCGTGCCCGGGTAGTGCAGCAGCCACTGTTCCAGCCACAGCACCGCGTCCAGATCCAGATGGTTGGTCGGCTCATCCAGCAGCAGCAGATCGCTGGGGGTCATCAGCGCGCGGGCCAGGTTCAACCGCACGCGCCAGCCGCCGGAGAACGTGCTGACCGCCCGCGAGTGGGTCTCCGCGGAAAACCCCAGCCCGTGCAGCAGCTTGCCGGCGCGCGCGCTGGCATCGTAGCCATTGAGCTCTTCCAGCCGCTGGTGCGCCTCGGCGACCGCCTCCCAGTCCTCGCTGGCGAAGGCATTGGCTTCGGCCTGGATCACCGCGTGCACCGCGGCATCCCCGGAGAGGACGAAATCGATTGCCGCATCCGGCAGCGACGGCGTTTCCTGGGCCACGCTGGCAACCCGCACCCGTCCGGGAATGTCCAGATCGCCGCGGTCCGCCTCCAGTTCGCCCTGCATGGCGGCGAACAGCGAGGATTTCCCCGTGCCGTTGCGGCCGATCACGCCCACCCGCCAGCCCGCTTGCAGAACCAGGTCGACTTTGGACAACAGCAGGCGCTCGCCGCGGCGCAGGGCGAAATCTTTGAAAGCAATCATCCGCCCATTGTACGTGGGGGAGCTGCGCGCTTGTGGATGCACCGGCGCACCTACATGATCGACTGCCGAATGCGCCCTGACCGCCGATGCCCCACGAAACCGACCTGATCAACATCATCGCCGTCGGACTGTTGCTGGCATTCATTTTCGGTGCGCTGGCCAACCGGCTGCGGCTGTCGCCGCTGGTCGGCTATCTGGTCGCGGGCATCGTCGCCGGTCCGTTCACACCGGGCTTCGTGGGCGACCAGGACCTCGCCGCGCAATTGGCGGAGATCGGAGTGATGTTGCTGATGTTCGGGGTCGGGCTGCACTTCTCGATCAAGGACCTGATGGCGGTCAAATGGATCGCCATCCCCGGGGCGCTGGTGCAGACCACGGTCGCCACCCTGCTCGGCTGGGGGCTCGCGTCGTGGATGGGCTGGTCGACGGTGCACGGGCTGGTGTTCGGCTTCTCGCTGGCCACTGCCAGCACGGTGGTGTTGCTGCGGGCAATGGAGGACCGGCGCCTGCTGGACACCAACCGGGGTCGGATCGCGGTTGGCTGGCTGATCGTCGAGGACCTGCTGTGCGTGGTCGCGCTGGTGCTGATGCCGGTGCTGGGCGAGATCACCAACCACGTCGCGGGTGGCGAGATCCACACCTTCGGTTCCATCGTCGTGTCGATGCTGCTGACAGTCCTGCAGGTCACGGCGTTTGTCGCGGTGATGCTGGTGGTCGGCCGCCGGGTGATTCCCTGGGTGCTGGAGCGGACGGCAGGCACCGGCTCGCGCGAGTTGTTCACCCTGTCGGTGTTGTCGATCGCGCTGGGCGTGGCGTACGGATCAGCGGAGCTGTTCGGGGTGTCCTTTGCGCTGGGCGCGTTTTTTGCCGGCCTGCTGCTGAACGAATCGGAGTTCAGCCACAAGGCGGCCAGCGACTCGCTGCCCCTGCGCGACGCCTTCGCAGTGCTGTTCTTCGTCTCGGTGGGGATGCTGTTCGATCCCCGTATCCTGGTGGAACAGCCGCTGCACGTGCTGGCGACCGTGCTGATCATCCTGTTCGGCAAATCGGCCGCCGCGTACCTCATCGTGCGCGCGTTCGGTTATCCCAACATCACTGCGCTGACCATTTCCGCCAGTCTGGCGCAGATCGGGGAATTCGCCTTCATCATCGCCGGGCTCGGCGTGGTGCTGGGCATCATGAACAAGGAGGCGCAGGACCTGGTGCTGGCCGGCGCGCTGATCACCATCATGCTCAACCCGCTGATTTTCGTGCTGGTGGACCGCTGGCAGGCCCGCCATGAGAAACGTGCCGCCGACACCGGGAACGCCGCCCAGCCTCCCGGTCCGTCGCTGGAGCTGGAGAATCACGCCATCGTGATCGGCTTCGGGCGGGTTGGACGCGAGCTGGTCAAACTGCTGCGCGAGAACGAGGTGCCGGTTCTGGTGATCGACGAAAGCGGTCATCACGTGGAGCGCGCGCACGCCATGGGCATCCCGGCGATTCGCGGCAACGCGGCTGCCGATCTCGTGCTGGCCGAAGCGCATCCGGAAAACGCGACCATCGCGATCCTCGCCATCCCGCAGCCGCTGGAAGCCGGCGAAACCATCGCCAAACTCCGCGCGATCAACCCGTCACTGACCTTGCTGGCCCGCGCCCACAGCGACGGGGAGGTCCAGCACCTGCTTGCGCATGGCGCCGACGGGGTGGTGCTGGCCGAGCGCGAGCTGGCCCACAGCCTGGCGGAGATGGTGATGGCCACCCCGGCGTATCGCGGCGCCCACCACTTGCCACGGGTCACGCCCGGCTGACGGCACTTGGTGCGCGCAAGGCGACGGGCGCGACGCACTCGTCGTTGCGGGGATGCGCACCCGGCATCCCATGGGCGGCTTTGACCCAAGCGCTAAAATTGCGTTAATTGGGGTAACGCCGTTACTGCGGCACAACCCGGAAAGCAATCCCCATGACGCCCCGCCGCCTCCCCCTGGCCATCGCACTGGCCATCGCTGCACCGGTTGCTTTCGCCCAGACCGCGCCCGCCCCCAGGACCCCGACCACCCTGGACCAG
>JBDSPO010000062.1:0-3865 GCA_039930265.1 Lysobacter sp.
GTCCACGCGTGCTCGACCGCCCGCAAGTAGTCTGCGTTGCCGGTGGCGCGATGCAGCTTCGCCAGGCCGATCAGATTCCAGGCCAACTGGTACGCCTTGCCCGTGGCAATCACGGAAACGTCAGCGCGCGCCAGCGTCTGCTGGAGCAGCGCCAGATCGCGCTGGGCGTCCGCCTGTTGCAGCACGCGCTCGGCAAGTTCCAGGTAACGGCTTTCGCCGGTGGCGAAGTAGAGCTCTACCGCCGGATCCATCAGCACCGTGGCCGACATGCCGTGGTGGTTGCCAAGATCGGTGATATCGATGCCGCCTGTGGACAGCGCACTCCGGCAGAGATCGCCGATCCTGCGCGCAGCGTCAAGGAACTGCGGGCCGCCCAACTGCCGGTGCACTTCCAGAAGACCGAGGATCAGGTAGGCGTGCGTCCAGATATCCCAGGTACGCACGCTCGGGGCGCCATCCCAGCTCGCCGGCTTGGGCGGCTGGGGGCACATGAAACGGCGCGCGGGCGCGTAGGTCCCCAGATAGCCATCGGGCTCCTGGATCGAAACCAGATAGTCGGCGACCCGGGTCAACCGCTCCCTCAGGTCCGCATCGTCACTGCGGCCAGCGGCCTTCGCGGCGGCGACCAGCCATTTCCCGGCGTGTTCACCGTACCAGTCGCCTTCCGAGTTCTGCGCCCGTGCTTCCGGCGCGAACAGGGCAATGGCGGGGCTGCGCTCATCCACGATGAAGTGCGACAGTCGCCCGCGCAGATTGGCGTCAAGCGCGTCGCCCAGCAGACCGTGCAGGCGCACGTGAGGCGTCTTCGCGCGGCCTGGAACGTTTAACACCTTCATGCTGACCGACCGTCGAGCGCAAACGCACGCCCGATCACGATGCATCCACCACGCAGCGAAAGCCGACACTGCCCGACCGGTCCTTGCACGGTGCCATCAGCAGGTATTTTCCGTGCTGGTCCAGACGATAGGCCTGCGGGAAGTACCAGTGCGAGGTCTGTGGCTGGTAGGCGCTGCCTCCACGCAGCACCGCCGCGCGGGTGTGCTCGTCCACGAATTCATCGGTCCACTGCCAGACGTTGCCAACCAGATCAAGAACGCCGAACGGGCTCGCCCCATCGGGATGCGCATCGACATCGTCCAGCGGGCGCAACGCCCGCGACCGGTTGGGGGCCGGCACCCGGGCCGGGTCCCATGTCTCTCCCCACGGATAGGCACGACCGTCGCATCCCTGGGCCGCGTACTGCCACTCCCATTCGCGCGGCAGGCGCTTGCCAGCCCACGCGGCGTAGGCGCGGGCATCCTCGATCGACACCCAGCACACCGGCTTGTTATCCGACCCCGGCGGCGGGGCTCCGTTCTGCCAATGGCGCAGGAAGTTGTGGGTATCGGCAGGCTGCCATCCGCTCGCGTCGAGGAACTCGCGATACTGCGCGTTGGTCACCGGCGTACGATCGATGTAGTAGGCGGGCATGGCCATGCGTTTGTGGTGGTGACGTCGAGCACCCTGCTCCCAGGGATACTGCACATCGGTGCCTTCCCAGGTATGACCCTCGATCTCGATGCCGCCGACCACGAAGTCGAACTCCCCTGCAGGAATCGCCACCATGCCCGGAGGAGCCACGCTGGCAGGCACCGTGGGCGCGATCTCCACCATCTGCTGCCCCAGCGATTTCCACTGCGCCGACAGCGAGTTCAACGGCGTCTTCGCGTGCTCGTGCATGCGCGCAAGGAATTCCTCCAACCCGTCCACCGTGCAGCCCGACTGCAATGCCACCACCGCGCCGAAGCCGCGACCTTCGATCGCGAACTCGAACACCGCGCGATCGCCGTCCAGCCGCGGCTCGATCGGCACGCCATTCCACGCATCGTAGTAGCGCGCGCCGTCGTGATGGGGCGCGGCGATCTGCGCCCCGGCGACGGGATACTCGTTGCGATTGACCAGGGTCCACACCGTCAGTCCGTCGACCGGAAAGCGGCTGGCGAATACACCACGCTGGAAGGTGTGCTCGTAGGGACGCCAGTCCATGCTCACCATCGCTTCCGGAAACTGACGTTCGATCGCCACGATGCGACGCAAGGCTTCCGCATCGCGCGGAGTGAACTGGTTCCAGATGCCCCAGATGTTCTCCCAGGCGTTGTAGCCGATCCCGTTGAAGAAGATGTATTGCAGGTCGTGATTGCGATCCCGACCCCAGCGATTCTCGTAGTTGATCATGTGCCGCGGCTCGAGCCATTTGAACTTGGCTACCGGCGGCACCAGTTCGTTGGGCGCTTTCTTGCCCCAGCTCTGCACGTTCCAGATCAGATGCTCCTCGGCGCTGATCGTGGACTCGGGCTGGACCACCACCGGATGTCCCTTCGCCTCGCAGGCATCGAAGAACGCGCGGGGTACGCCGTTGTAGGTATCGCCATTGATGCCGTCAGCGCCCAACGCGACGACCAGATCGGCCATCGTGTCCCAGTCGCTCAGCTCAGCAGGGCGCGTGCCGTGGTCCCAAGGCATCGTGGGCAGGAATACGCGAACGCCACGCCGCTGGAAATCCGCCACCGCGCCGCGCAACCCTGCGATCCCGCCCGGCAGGTCGTGGGCGAGGTCCGTCTTGTTGCGATCGTCGATACCGATGTTCGGATAGACAAACCAGATCAGCACACTGTCGATGCCGCCAAAACGCGCCTGAAGATCGTCCAGATAGCGATCCACGGTGTAGCGACCGGCGACCGGGTCATAGAAATACCGGTCCTCGACCATCATCTGCGCGTGCACAAAATTACGCTGTGACCACTGCAGCTCCGGGCGACGGTAGTTGGCATCGTCATAACCGATGCGGGCAAGGTGCTCACGCCGCCAATCTTTGAGTTCCGCAATCCAGTCATCGGCGCTGGCATTGACGTCGATCATCCAGTGCCCGATATCGGCAAATGGCCAGCCTGGCATCTTGCCCGGGGTTGGCAGATACCGCCCGGTGGTGACGTGCGAGAATTTATACTCGGTCGTTACCGGCGCGTGCTCGTGGTCGGACGACAGGATGGGAGCACTGTCGGGATCATTGGAAAAATTCATTGCACTATTCAACTCTTCAGTAAGTCGGTGGTGATACTGCTGGCTCACGCTTGACAGATTGATCCCGTCGCAGTGACCCATAAACGAGATTGTAGAATTCCCGGCTTATGCGGGGCAGATCGCGGCTGACGTCGTCGCGCGGCAAGTGCTGCAGCAACAGGATCGCGATCAGTTTCTCCTCGGGATCAACCGTAAACGTGGTTGAAGCGGCGCCTGCCCACCCGAACTGACCCACCGAGCCCAACTGGCCGCGCCGAGCCGGATCAAGCACGACATAGCCGCCGAGACCAAAACCCTCACCCTGGTTGAATTGGTTGACCGGCGGATCCAGCACGCCCGCCAACTGGTTGCCCATGAGTGCCGCGACACTGGCGTGCGACAGCAGTTGCGCCCCATCAAGCGTGCCTCCATTCAACAGCATCCGGGCGAATCGGGCGTAATCACCGGCTGTGGAATACAGGCCGCCCGCCCCGCTGGAGTAAGCCCTCAACGGTTCACCGGGAGTGGCTGCGCTGACCCCATCGGCTATCCGCAGGTGACCCGTGTCATCCATGGTCGTGATGTCCACCACTCGATGACGCTGGGCATGGGGAACACGGAAGCCGGTATCCGGCATCAGCAGAGGATCAAAAATCCGTTTTTGCAGGAAGTCCGCGAACGATTCACCGGATACCACTTCTACGACCCGGGCGATCACCTCGGTCGCGGCACCATCGTAGGCGAACCGCGTGCCGGGATCGGCCGCGAGAGGCGCTGTCGCGAGGCGCTCTGTAAAACCGCGCAAGTCGTGGGCGCCATGCGGATC
>JBDSPO010000063.1:0-6840 GCA_039930265.1 Lysobacter sp.
TGCTCATGCGCGGCGCTGTCGACCGCTTCAAAATACAGCGTGCTGAACCGCGGTCGGGTGGCTTCGGGCTCCGCCAGCCACCCCAGCACGGTATCAACGCGCTCGGCCATGGGCATCTTCGCGTCGAACATTTTCCAGTGACTGGCCTGGACGCCGCCAATGGCCGCTTCCGATCCGGGCCAGAACATGGTGCCGGCGCGGAGCCCCGCCTTCTCCACGGTGACCCAGATCGGCTCGCCGCCCCACCAGCGCCCGTCGGTCACCGCCTCGCGATTGCCCAGACTGAACTTGCCAAGCTCCGCGTCACGCATCGAGTTGTGGACGATGCCGTGATGGTCCGGACGCTTGCCGGTCACGATCGTGTAGTGGTTGGGGAAGGTCAGGCTGGGGTAGGACGGTGTCATCCACTCCGCCTGCACACCTTGCGCGGTCATGCGCGCAAGGTTGGGAGTGATGCCCAGGGTGAGGTAATCCGGGCGGAAGCCGTCCAGCGATACCAGCAGCACCGGCGGCGGAGGCGTCGCCACGCGCTGGCCGTTGCCATGGGGCATCGAAGTGCACGCCAGCACGGCGAGCGTGATGAGTAAAAAGCAGGCGGCACGTGCCGTCGATTTCAGTGGATGCATCGCACCATCCTAGCGTCTGGATGTTGCCGCCGTGCGTGCCAAAAGTCCGATCGACGCCGCACCGGAGCCACTGCCCGGGAGCGGTGCGATAATCGGGCTCTTCAGGTTTTCGTACAGGGCCCTGTCATGTCCACCCCCGCCAGTCACACTCGCCTCGATCCCAGCCGTGTCATCCGGTCCCCACGGGGCAGCCAGCTCACCTGCAAGTCGTGGCTGACCGAGGCCCCGTTCCGGATGCTGCAGAACAATCTGGACGCCGAGGTGGCCGAGGACCCGACCAGCCTGGTGGTCTATGGCGGGATCGGCCGCGCGGCGCGCAACTGGGAAAGCTACGACGCCATCATCTCCACGCTCAAAACCCTGGAGGACGACCAGACCCTGCTGGTGCAGTCCGGCAAACCGGTTGGTGTCTTCCAGACCCATCCGGATGCGCCGCGCGTACTGATCGCCAACTCCAACCTGGTGCCGCACTGGGCGACCTGGGAGCACTTCAACGAACTGGATCGCAAGGGCCTGATGATGTACGGCCAGATGACCGCCGGCAGCTGGATCTACATCGGCAGTCAGGGCATCGTGCAGGGCACCTACGAGACCTTCGTGGAGATGGGGCGCCAGCACTATGGCGGCAGTCTCAAGGGTCGCTGGATCCTGACTGCCGGGCTCGGCGGCATGGGCGGCGCGCAGCCACTGGCGGCGAGTCTGGCCGGAGCGTGCAGCCTCAACATCGAGTGCCAGCAGAGCCGTATCGAGATGCGCCTGCGCACCCGGTATGTCGACGAGCAGGCGACCGATCTGGACGATGCACTGGCGCGGATCGCCAAGTACACCGCTGCAGGGGAAGCCAAGTCGATCGCCCTGCTGGGCAATGCGGCCGTTATCCTTCCTGAGCTTGTCCGCCGGGGCGTGCGCCCGGATGCGGTTACCGACCAGACCAGTGCCCATGACCCCGTGCACGGCTACCTGCCGATCGGGTTGACGGTGGAGGAGTGGCACGAGGGTCAGCAGGACTCGCCCAACCGTATCCGCGATGCGGCGATGCATTCCATGCGCAAGCACGTCGAGGCAATGCTGGCGTTCCACGCCCAGGGCATCCCGACTTTTGATTACGGCAACAACATCCGCCAGATGGCGTTCGACGACGGCTGCAAGAACGCCTTCGACTTTCCCGGTTTCGTGCCGGCGTACGTGCGCCCGCTGTTCTGCAAAGGCATCGGCCCGTTCCGCTGGGTGGCGCTGAGCGGCGATCCCGAGGACATCTACAAGACCGACGCCAAGGTCAAGGAGTTGATTCCCGACGACGCCAACCTGCACCACTGGCTCGATATGGCACGCGAGCGGATCGACTTTCAGGGCCTGCCGGCGCGGATCTGCTGGGTGGGCCTTGGCCTGCGCGACAAGCTCGGCCTGGCGTTCAACGAGATGGTTCGCAACGGCGAGCTCAAGGCGCCGGTGGTGATCGGTCGTGACCATCTGGACAGTGGCAGCGTCGCCTCGCCCAACCGCGAAACCGAGTCCATGCAGGACGGCAGCGACGCGGTATCCGACTGGCCGCTGCTCAACGCCATGCTCAATGTCGCCGGCGGCGCGACCTGGGTCAGCCTCCACCATGGCGGCGGCGTGGGCATGGGCTACTCGCAGCATTCCGGGGTGGTGATCGTCTGCGATGGCAGCGAGGCGGCTGACAAACGCATCGCACGGGTGCTGTGGAATGATCCCGCCACCGGCGTGATGCGACATGCGGATGCCGGATATGAAGTCGCCAAAGAGTGTGCGTTGGAGATGGGGTTGAATCTGCCGATGGTGTAGCCCACCAAAAGGGTCCGGACATGCTGAAACCCGAAGCCACCCGCGACGTCGTGTTCCTGCTCGACTTCGACAACACGCTGCTCGACAACGACCGTTTCAAGGCGGATCTGGACCAGCGACTGCGAAGGGACTTCGGCGCAGAAGGCGCCAGCGCGTACTGGGTCCTCTACGACCGCCTGCGTGAGCAATCAGGGTACGCCGACTACCTCGCAACCCTGCAGGCGTTTCGAGCGGGTCGCGATGATGATCCCGACCTGCTGCAGATGTCCGCTTTCATGCTCGGCTATCCGTTTGCGCAACGGCTTTATCCCGGCGCGCTGGATGCTATCGCCCATCTGCACAAGTTCGGCACGCCGGTCGTCCTGTCCGACGGCGACGTGGTGTTCCAGCCGCGCAAGGTGCAGCAGTCCGGCATCTGGGACGCGGTCGCGGGCCGGGTGCTGATCTATCTGCACAAGGAGGTGATGCTGGACGCCGTGCAGCGCCGATTCGCGGCCCGACACTATGTGATGGTCGACGACAAACCGCAGGTGCTGGCCGCGATGAAGCGGGTAATGGGCGCGCGCCTGACCACGGTGTTCGTAGGTCAGGGGCATTACGCCCGGGAAGCGACCGGTGCTGTCATCGAGCCGGCTACCGATATCACCATCGCGCGGATCGGGGAGCTTGCAGGGTATGAGCTGCAGCAGCTGATTCGACAAGTCGGTCAATAGCCACCGCACGGACGAAGCGATGGCGCATCACAAAGCAAGCACCATCCACGCAGTGCTGCCGGCCGCACTGCTCTGTGCTGAGTCCCGAGCCGATCAACTCCGCTTGCGCGAGCGCGGTTTGGCAGTGGCTTTGCGGGTATCACCCGGCGTGCCGGTCCCGGCGCCCGCGACACCACTGACCTGCAACTGCTCCATGCATGACAGCGCATCGGCATAGGCGATGAAGTGCTGCAGATAGCCGGGAGAGACATCCTGCATCAGCGACATCGCACGGTGGAGCAGGGCGCTTGAGTGGAGGGGGCCGGCATCTCCGGGGACCGCCGCCATCGATTGGCGCAGCTGACCGTCAGTCCGCAGGTGGTTCCATAGTTGCTGGAATTCGTCGAGCACCACCGATGGCGACGGATGCTGCCGCGGCGCACTGCCCCCGTCCTGGTCAATATGATCGGATCCGGTCACCAGCCGCGTCGTCTCGATGTAGTCCAGCAGGTCGCCCAACGGACCGCGATTGCGGGCGCTATCCGGCATCTGGCGCCACGTCGATTTTCGGTGTGGGAATCGGTGCGATTTCCACCCGGCGATTTTTCGCGCGCCCGGTCTCGTCTGCGTTGGAGCTGACCGGTTGCTCGGCGCCGAACGCGGCGGCGAATACGGACGCCGAGGGCACGCCGGCGGCAATCAGGCCGCGGGTAACGGTGAGCGCACGTGCGGCAGACAGCTCCAGGTTGTCGGCGAAGCGCAGGTTGCTGTCCAGCACCGGCCGATCGTCGGTGAAACCGCTGACCATCAGGATCTCGTCGCGAGCCTGCAGATACTCCGAAAGCGGTGCGGCGAGGCTGTTGAGGAGTTCCCGTCCCTCGGGCTGCAACCGGTCGGAATTGAGCGCGAACAACACACTGCCACTGATGCCGATACGGCCGTTGATTACGGTCACCCGGCCGGCCGCCAATGGTGCCGCCAGCGCCTGTTCCAGGGTCTTCAGACGCTGCGCTTCCAACTCGTGTTGCTTGACCGTTTCGTCCAGTTGGTTGGAGAGCTGCAGCTGGGTGGCGATCACCCCGGCGAGGATCAGCACGAAGGCGCCGAGCAACACCGACATCAGGTCGCCGAACGCGGCCCATGTCGTCGCCGTGGACTCGCTGTCGAGCTCGATCTCGTCGCTCATGCTGATGTCTTGTCGGGCGCCGCAACAGTCGGCGCGACGGCAAGTTGCTGCAGTTCGCCGATGATCTGCTTCTGCGAGAGCATGCTCAGGTCGATCACCTCGCGTGCCTGCGCGACGTAATACGCCAGTTGTTCATCACTGCGGGTCAGCGACTTGCCCAGCGCCGCCTCGATCTGTTGCAGACGTTCGCCCAGCGCATCCGTGGTGGCGCCGAACTGCTGCACCACGGTGCCCAGAACCTCGCTCAGGCTTGCGACCTCCATCGCGCTCGTGCTGACCTGCGTCGCGGCGACGTCGAGCTTTCCGGACTGCATTTCAATCTGCTCGTTGAAGCGCGTGCCGACGCGCTCGAGCAGCTCGGCCGAGGTGCTGACCAGCGCATCCACCGAGGTGCGCTGGTCGGTCGACGCATGGTTGACCGCGTCCAGAAGGGTTTCCAGCGTAACCAGCAAGCGGTTGCGCTCCTCCAGCACCGCGTTGTCGCGGGCGAGGCTGTCGGACAGGTTTTGACGCAGCTCCGCGATCACCTCCGCGGCCGCCCTGGGTGCTTCGGCGGCGGTGCGCACGAGACGGGTGATTTCGCTGATGGTGTCCTTGGCCTGTGCCTGCGTCTGTGCCGACATCTCGGCGGCGGTACGGGCGAGGGTGTCGCAGATGTCCTGCTGGCGACTGGCGGCGTGCTCGCTGCTCTCGCGCCAACGGGTGTCGAGCGTGCCCGTGATCGCGGACAGCGCGTCCGACCATTGCCCCAGGCGCTGCTGGTCGCGGGACTCCAGGGTGGCCTGCAGTTCGCTGTGGGCGCTTTGCATCACTTCGACCAGCGCGGTGGCGCGGTCGTCATAGCTTGCCGCAGCAGCCGCCAGCGCCTGCTCGTTACGGGATGCGAGTTGCGCGTTGAGCAATTCCTGACGCGAGAGTGCGCTGTCCCAGCCGCTTGCGGCGCGTTCGGCGCTCGTGTTCATCTGCATGCCTACCGTCTCGATCAGCGCGGCAGAGCGCTGCTCGAAGTTGTTCGCAAACTGCTCCAGCGCGCCTTGCAGCGCGCCCACCAGTCGCGCATTGCTGCGTTCCTGTTCGACCGTGGCGGATTTCCATGTTTCTGCAGCGCCGGTCGTGGCCGCCTGCAGGCTGGTCGCCACGCCATCCAGTTGCAGCTGTACGGCCTGGGTAACGCTGGTATGCATCGCGGCGTTATCGCGCGCCAGGCGGGTCATCGTGGCTTCCACCATTGGCACCAGAACCGCAGTGACAGCCAGAGCGCTTTTGGCTGCGCCGGTCTCCAGCGACTGCGCCAGTGTCGACGCCAGTTGTGCGTTTTGCGCCTCGCTGCGGCTGTGGAAGTCCTGCTGGTTGGCGGACAGTCGCTCGCCGTTGGCCCGGTTCAACTGCTCCAGGTTGGTCGCCATCGTCTCCAGCCGATCGATAAGCGCCGGCATCAGGCTGGTTTGCTGCTGCAGCAGGCGGAAGGCTTCCTCGCGCTGGTGGGCGTGGGAATACGGACGCAATGTGGTGGCCAGATGCAGGTCCAGCGCCTGTACCGCCAGCACGCGCTCGCGCCGGCACAGTGAGGACAGCAGCCCGAGCATTGCCGAGGCGGCGACACCCGCGATCGAGGTCCCGAACGCGAATGCCAGACCCTTGACGGGTGCGCCCAGCGAGCCGCGGATCGCTTCCAGATCGGTGGCGCTGTCGAGCGCCAGACCCGTGCCGCGCAGCGTGGCCATCATCCCCATCAGGGTGCCGAGCATACCCAGCAGCACCAACAAGCCAACCAGGTAGGGCGTTAGTGCCGGTCCGGGCAGAGCGACACGTTCGCCTTCCAGACGCAGACGGACCGCATTGCGAAGGCTGGGGTGCAGGCGTTGCAGCCAACCTGCGAGGTCGGACAGCGCAGTCGCCGCATCGTCGGTTGCGTGGACCAGAGTGGCGGTCGCCTGCCGGTAGCGGTGCAGTTCCAGCGTTCCGGCGACGTAGCAGGCGCCGATCACCAACGTCACCGCCAGCGCCGGCAGGTTGACGCCGACGTAGCCGGCGCCGATCCAGACCACGCCGGTCAGGCCGGCCACGAAAACCACGGGATAGAGCGCGTTTCTGTACATGGAGTTCCAGCTATCGGGTGCGAAGGGCGGCGAGCAGCCCTTCAATGGGTTGGAACCGCAGATCGAGCTCCGCAAGCAACACGTGTCGCATGTCCTGGTGGAACCTCGACACCCGCAGCCCCGGGGTTGCGTCTGTGGGGTCCTGCGAGGCGACCAGCGTCTCCGCGTCCGCGTGGCGCAGGCGGTCGAAGTGTTGCTCCAGCAGCGCAGCCACGCTACCCAGGAGCGCGTGCTCGCGCGGGATCAGGGTCATTTCCATGACCGCATCCACCTCCGCCAGCCGCGCCTGTCCGGGCGATCCGGACGCCAGCATGTCACGCAAGCGTCCGCGCAGCCGACCCGTCTCGGCTTGCATGGATTGCTGGAGGTCGCGGTACCGCTCCCGGAAGAGTGTGTAGCCGGGCTCGCCGTCCAACACGGGTTCCGTCCCG